>CAYOJL010000044.1:0-17431 GCA_964404235.1 uncultured bacterium
TCCAATATTTATTGATGCTTTTTCTATTCCTATAGAAGAACCATTGGTATGTTTGAAATCAACATTATTAAGGATAGTCGTACCAATTAAATAACCAGAAGACCGTTCAACTTCAACACTCCATCCACTTGTAATAATTCTCTTATTTAATTCAGATTGAAGATATTCTCCCCAAACTGCTGTTCTTAAAATAAGAATTAATACAAAAATAATGACCGCAGGAGCGATTAGTATATATTTTTTACCCTTTTCCATCATAGAAACATTATAAAATAAACTCGGATATAGAAAGCTAGTTCCAAATATAAAAAAAGCACTCTAAAGAGTGCTTTTTTTTCATTAATTGGATGAAAATGATTTTAATCTACAACTTCAAAATCTGCATCTTCAATCTCACCCTCTTTCTTTTCTTTTTTATCAGTGCCTTGATTTGATTGTTCATCTGAGGTATTTGCATCTTGTTTTGTGGTATCATACAATTTTGATGCTAGTGCACTCCAAGAAGCATTTAAGGCATCCATAGAAGATTTAATATCATCTATACTGCCATTTTCTTTTGCTTTCTTTAGTGCCTCTAGCTTTTCATTCAAATCACCCTTATCGGATTCTTCAAGTTTATCAGTATGTTCTTTTATATTCTTCTCAGTTTCATATATCAGATGTTCTGACTGATTAACTAGATCAATTTTTTCTCTTTTCTCTTTGTCCTCAGATTCATGCTTCTTTGCATCATTTACCATCTTATCTATTTCAGAGTCGCTTAAACCACTGGAAGCTTCAATTCTTATACTCTGTTCCTTGCCTGTTGCTTTATCTTTTGCATTGACGTTAAGTATTCCATTAGCATCTATATCAAAAGAGACTTCAATTTGAGGAACACCGCGAGGAGCAGGAGGAATATCTGCTAAGTGAAATCTACCGATTGTTTTATTATCTGAAGCCATTTGTCTTTCCCCTTGAAGAACATGAATCTCAACTGTGGTTTGGTTATCAGCAGCAGTGCTAAATACCTGCGATTTCTTTGTTGGAATAGTAGTATTTCTTTCTATCAAAGTTGTAGATACACTACCTAGTGTTTCTATACCAAGTGATAAGGGAGTAACGTCAAGAAGCAATATGTCATCTACATCACCGGATAATACACCACCTTGAATAGCTGCACCAAGTGCTACTACTTCATCAGGATTAACACTTTTATTTGGTTCCTTACCAAATATCTCTTTTACTTTTTCCTGAATCTTGGGGATACGTGTTGATCCACCTACTAAAATAACTTCATCAATTTCTGACTTTGCTAATCCCGCATCTTCAATAGCTTGCACACAAGGTTGTATTGTCCTTTCAATTAAATCACTTACTAATTCTTCGAATTTTGCTTGTGACAGGGAAAGGTTCAGATGTTTTGGGCCTGATGCATCTGCTGTTACAAAGGGTAGATTAATATCTGTTTGTTTTGAAGATGATAATTCTTTCTTTGCAGTTTCTGCTGCTTCCTTTAAACGCTGCAAGGCCATTGGATCAGTTCTAAGATCAATACCATCCGATTTCTCAAATTCATTTGCAATCCAATCAATGACTTTTTGATCAAAATCATCTCCTCCAAGATGTCCATCACCATTTGATGATTTTACTTCAAATACACCATCACCAAGCTCCAGTATTGAAATATCAAAGGTACCACCACCTAAATCAAAAACAGCAATTTTTTCGTCTTTTTTCTTATCGAGACCGTATGCTAAAGATGCTGCTGTTGGTTCATTAATAATACGTTTTACATTTAAACCCGCTATTTTTCCTGCATCTTTCGTCGCTTGCCTTTGCGAATCATTGAAATAAGCAGGAACAGTTATAACTGCATCACTAACCTTAGATCCAAGATATTCTTCAGCTTGCTGTTTTAATTTTTGTAGAATCATAGCAGATATTTCAGGAGGAGTATATTCTTTATCTCCAGCTTTAACAACACAAGCGCCACTAGAATTTTTTTCAACACTATAGGGCACTTCTGAAATCTCTGTACTTACCTCATCAAACATCCTACCTACAAAACGCTTAATTGAAAAAACAGTATTTTCAGGGTTTGTAACAGCCTGTCGCTTCGCTGCCTGGCCAACTAAACGTTCGCTATCCTTTGCAAATCCAACAACAGATGGTGTAGTTCTACCACCTTCCGGACTCGTAATTACCGTAGGCTCACCACCCTCTAGAACTGCCACACATGAATTAGTGGTACCAAGGTCTATTCCAATAATTTTACTCATTTAATCTCCAAAAAAATTATAATTAAAAATAAATTCACAACTACTATGACAAGGAATATACCATAGATAATAGTAGTAAATTTTGGCAGAAATTTATGATATTTCATCCATTATGGCAGAAAAATAATGAAATATCATTATTAAAAGATATATTACTTTAAAGGTAACTGAGAAGATTTTGCGGTATTTCTAGATTTACAGTTGAAAACCAACTCATTTTTTACTGATTTAACTGTTATAGTGGTACCTTTTGAATATACTTTCTTAAGCAGTAATTCAGATATAGGATCTTCAAGAGATTTTTGAATTTCACGACGAAGCATTCTTACACCATACTTGGGATCATATCCTTTTTTTGCTAGATATTTCTTGGCAGATTTATTTAATCTCATTCTTAGACCAATTTTTGAAAGATTATCAACAAGGTCTGATATCTGAAGATCGATTATTTCATAAACATTACTTTCGCTAAGTTGATGAAATACAATTGACTCATCAATCCGATTTACTAATTCAGGAGAAAACAATTTTTGAACATAATCCATAATTTTTTGTTTCATTTTAAGATATTCTTCTTCATTTTTTTCTCTACCAAATCCGAATCCATTATTTTTTAAGTGCTTTGTACCTATATTTGAGGTCATAATCACAATTGAATTTCTAAAATCTATTTTTCTACCAAGGCCATCGGTTAAAACACCCTCATCAAATACTTGTAGTAGTACATTAAAGATATCTTGGTGTCCTTTTTCAATTTCATCCAATAATACTACTGAATAAGGATTACGCCTTACTTTCTCGGTCAATTCACCACCTTCTTCGTATCCAACATAACCCGGGGGTGCTCCTATTAATCTTGAAATAGAAAAACGTTCTGTAAACTCTGACATATCAACTTTAACTAGAGCGTTTTTATGAGGAAATAAATATTTAGCTAAGCATTTAGCCAATTCTGTTTTGCCTACTCCTGTTGGTCCAAGGAATAGGAAAACACCTATAGGCCTATTAGGATTTTTTAGACCAGTTCTAGAACGTCTAATAGCATTTGTGATACTATTTATCGCTTCATTTTGTCCAATAATATAATTACTTAACTCTTTATTAAGATGTAGTAAACGTTGACTTTCTGATTCAGCTACTTTTGAAAGAGGAATCCCAGTCATAAGAGAAACTACATCAGCTATGGTTTCAGAGTCGATATTTACTGATAGTTTACCTTCTGTTTCTTGCCATTTTTTTTGGGCGTTGGCTAGTTTTATTAATAATTGTCTTTCCTTATCTCTAAGAATTGCTGCTTCTTCGAATAACTGCTCAGATACTTTAATTTCCTTTTCTTCTCTAACCTTTTGAACTTGATTTTCAATGTTTAAAATGTTTGTCGGTACTTCTAAATTATACATATGCGCTCTAGCGCCTGCTTCATCCATTATATCAATAGCTTTATCTGGTAGGAATTTATCTGATATATATCTTTCAGATAGATTGACACATGCATTTATTGCATTATCCGTATAGTGCACTTTATGGTGTTCTTGATATTTTTCTTTTAAACCATGAAGGATATCGATGGACTCTCGTATTGAAGGTGAATCAACATTGATCTTCTGGAACCTACGGTCAAGTGCACCATCTTTTTCTATATATTTTCGATATTCATCTAATGTCGTAGCTCCGATACAATGAATATCTCCTCTTGCCAATGATGGTTTAAACATATTTGATGCATCAAGAGAACCGGAAGCTCCACCAGCTCCAACAATTGTATGAAGCTCATCAATAAAAATAATTATATTATCACTCATCTCTAATTCCATCATCACACTCTTTAGACGTTCTTCAAACTGACCTCTATATTTAGTTCCAGCAACAATGGCAGCAAGATCAAGAGATAAGATTCTTTGATTATGTAATATTCTAGGTACTGTTTTTCGAATTATCCTCTGTGCTAATCCTTCAATTATTGCAGTTTTTCCTACACCAGGTTCTCCAATTAAAACTGGATTATTCTTTTTCCTACGTGTCAAAATTTGGGCAACTCTTTCAATTTCATCTTCTCGCCCTATAACTGGATCTAACTGCCCTTTTTTTGCCATCTGAGTTATATCCCTAGAGAAATGATCCAAAGTTGGTGTTTTACTTTTTCCAGTTATTTCTGAAGAATATTCAGATTCTACAGTTGATTGATCACTATCATCGGATTCAATTAAGTCACTAACAGTATCATAGTCTAAGGAAAATGATTTTAATATATCACAAGCTATACCTTCTGACTCCTTTAATAGAGCAAGTAATAGATGCTCATCATCTGCGGTATTCTCGCCACGTTCAGATGCTTCAGTGAAAGAATTTCTTAATATACGCTCTGCCCTACGCGTAAGTGGTAAATGGCCTAAAGTCATAGTACCACCAGAGGATTTGATCATATCCTCTATCATAGCCACCATTTCTAAAATATTAATATCAAAGACATCTAAAACTTTTTTGGCTAAACCAGAATCTTCTTTTAGAATACCTAACAATAAATGTTCAGAGCCCACATAGCTATGTCCAAGTCGAATTGCTTCCTCTTTTGATTGTTTAATAATACGTTGAACTCGTTTTGAAAAATTTTCTTTCATTTACATTTTATTTTATAAGATTAATGACCCATTCTCAAGTTTATATTGCTTATGTCCAATTGATGCTACATCAGGATCATGTGTAGTTAGAACAATTGACTGATTAAAATCTCTATTTAATTGACCCATTAGGTCAATGAGTTTTATAGAATTTTTTTCGTCAAGATTACCTGTTGGTTCATCTGCAAGCAAAACACATGGCTTATTAATTATAGCACGTATGGTTGCGACCCTAGATCTTTCTCCACCTGATAACTGACTTGGCAAATGATGAATCCTATCAATAAGCCCAAGAGTTTGAAATAGGTCAATTGCTTCAGTTTCACAATTAATCTCACTTTTTATCCATGTAGGTACCAAAACATTCTCTAATGCTGTAAACTCAGGAAGAAGATGATGAAATTGAAAAACAAAACCGAGGTCTCTATTTCTTAATCTAGAAATGGCATTTTCGTTTAAGCTATCCACATTCACCCCCCCTATCTCTATAATCCCAGAATCAGGTTTGTCCAATGTACCTAAAATATTTAATGCTGTAGACTTTCCAGATCCAGATTGACCCACTATTGTTATAATTTCCCCTTTCTTAACAGAAAGCGAAAATTTATTTAATACATCTAGCCTATCACCACCATTGGAGAATGATTTACAAATCTCGATTGCATTAAGTACTACTTCGCCCATTGTATCGACTCGTTAATTTTTGTTAATGCTAATTTTCTTCCAGATGAAAAAGATGCAATTAAAATAAAAAGAAATGAAACTGTTAATATAATTAGAATATCTGACATATAGATAACCATTGGAAGTGAATCAATAAAATATACGCTTGAAGGCAAAGGGATTAGATTAAATTGGTTTTGCATTAATATTAGTATAATACCTACAAAAAAACCAAATAATAGACCTATACCTGCTCGTTTCAAACCCAATAAGATGATTATTTTATATATAGAACTAATGGGTGCACCCATTGCCCTAATAACACCCACCTCTTTCATTTTTTGAATTGATAATAAAGTTAGGTTTGCTGCTAAGTTGAACGCAGCAACTAAAAAAATCAAACATAAGACTATAATTGTCCCCAATCGCTCCATTTTCATTGCATTAACTAAAGATTGGTTTTGCTCATCCCATGTATATATAGAATATTCAGAACCTAATTTATTTTCTAATTCTGCTTTGACAATATCTATATTATTACCCTTAATTTTTATATCAAATCCATCAAACTCAAATTTCCTTTTAAAAATATTTTCGCCATCTTCTAGGGAAAGAAAAACCAAGCGTTCATCATAATCAAGAATTTTAGTTGAAAAAATGCCGCTAATCTCTAATCTTTTTTTATATGGTAAAGAAAAACCCACAGCTTGATCTATAGGACTATATGCATATAATTCATCACCTATATCCTTGCCTAATCTATAAGCTAAATCATGACCAATAACTATCTGTCCTAATTTGGGGATTTTACCTTGAATATTTATATCATAGAAATTTTCCATTTTTGTTTCATCAATTGCCTTAATTAATGCTACTCGTTTCAAATCATTGGCTTGAATAATTCCTTTTCTTTCCATAAATGGCATAATGTCCTTAGTGCCATTGATTCCAGATAATTCTTTTTCATTAGTATTACCTATAACACGTATATCCCCCTCAATGCCTTTTAATTTCCAATACACTATAGTTTCAAAACCATTCATAACAGATATTGAGATTAACATGGCAAAACAACCAACACCCATACCAATCATAGATAGAATCCCTAGATGTTTCCCCAGATTATTAGAAGATTGATAAAATCGATTAGATATGAATTTTTCCCAATTCATTCATACCTCAAAGTAACTGCAGGATTGAATCGTGCTATACCTCTTACTGGAATCCACGAAGCGACAATTGAAAAAATAAAAACGAAGCCTAATATTATCGTAAATACAAAAATATCAAATGAAAAAGGCACCTGATCCATAAAATAAATGTCAGATGGAATTTTAAGTAGTCCATAATTCAATTGCAAAAATATAATCAGAGTCGATAGGAGTCCTCCAAATATTCCACCCATTAATCCTATAAAAACACCTTGATACAAAAAAATTTGCATTAAATGGGATCTATGTATGCCTTGGGCTAGAAGGATACCTATTTGGCTTGAATTCTCAATTATTATCATAGCAATAGATGCAATTAGATTAACTAAACCAACTAGAGCAATCAAACCAAACATTAAATAAGCAGGCCATCTTTGAAGCGCTATCCATTCAAAAAGTAAATCATGTCTTTCCATCCAGGTCTCAAGATGATATGGATAATTAATATTATCAATGATTTGAGATGTGACCTCACTATTTAAAATAAATCCTGATACCTGATCTTTTTCCAAACCAAATAACCATCTTGCATCATCTAGGCTAGTATATACCAGAGTTTTATCATATTCTTGTAGTCCTGAATAATATATATCCCCTACAGTCAGAGATTTTATTCTTGGGATGTTAAAAGATGATTCTACTTTTGGAAATGATTGAAGAAATAGAGTATCACCTATATTAATATGTAGAGACTTTGCAAGACCACTTCCTAATACAATATTACCTTTATTAACTTGATTATAATCATCTGTAGAAATTGATTTAGGTAGAATTTTTACTCCTTCAATCAATACTCCCTCTGCATAATTGTTGCACCGCACCATACATACACCTCGTATAAATGGTTCGAGTGTAATATCTGGGTTCTTAAATAATAAGTCAATTGTCTTTTGAGAATGATTAATAGATTTCCCAAGTATATGGCTTATCCTTGCTTGCCCTTCAAAAGATGATAATTTCTCAGAAATAACCTGCTGGAATCCTTGTATTATGCTTGCTGTTAGCATTAATGCGGTAACACCAATTGAAAGTCCACCTATTGCTAACCAACTTGCATAAGAAGAAAAGCTACCCGATCTATGAGAGAATAAAAAACGTAATGCCAATTTAAGGCTTAAAAACACTTTCAAGAATTTTCAGATCGTAATGTCGGAAATAGAATCACATCTTTTATCCATCTATTGCTCGTAAGTAGCATTGTTAGCCGGTCAATACCGATACCAACCCCACCGGTTGGTGGCATTCCGCATTCCATAGCCTGAATGAAATTTTCATCAACTGGTTGTGCCTCATCATCACCGCGATCTCTTAGTATCGCTTGAGCTTCCAGTCTTTCTCTTTGGTCAATAGGATCATTTAATTCTGAAAAAGAATTTGCAAACTCTGCCCCTCCAATAAATAATTCAAAACGTTCCACTATACTGGGGTCACCGTTTCTATGTGCTTTAGCTAATGGAGATATTGCTTTAGGATAATCAATTACAAATGTTGGCTGAATTAGTTTTGGTTCTACTAATTGACTCATCATTTCATCAAGTATCTGACCTAAATTAGAATTATCATCAATATCGATATTTTTTTCAGAACATATTTTTTTGAGGTTTTTCTTATCTAGTTCTGATATATCATAACCTGTTGCCTCATTCAATAGCTCTATAAAAGGCTTTCTATTAAACTTTTTGGATAAATCAATATCCATACCACCCCAATTAATATTCAATGCATCTATTTTTTTAGCGGATCCTCGAATCAAATCTTCTACTAGTTCCATACAATCCTCATAGTCAGCATATGCCCAATAAAATTCTAGCATAGTGAATTCAGGGTTATGATTTCGATCCATTCCCTCATTACGAAAATCTTTTGCTATTTCATAGACTCTGTCAAAACCACCAATGATAAGTCTTTTTAAGTAAAGTTCATCTGCTATTCTTAGATAAAGAGTTTGATCTAATGAATTATGATAAGTGGTAAAAGGACGTGCATTTGCACCACCATATAATGGTTGTAAAACCGGTGTTTCTACCTCAAGAAAACCCCTATCATCTAAGAATTCTCTAAGTGACCTGATAATTGATGCACGCTTAATAAATGTTTCCTTGACCTCAGGATTTAGAATCAAGTCTAGATGTCTATTCCTATATCGTTGTTCTTTATCTGAAAAGGAATCAAATACTTGACCATCTTTTTCTTTTACGACAGGCAGGGGGCGAATACTTTTTGCTAAAATAGTGAGAACAGAAGTATGAACAGATATCTCACCTGTCTTTGTAGTGAATACTAATCCTTCAACTCCTACATAATCACCAATATCCAATAATTTAAAATATGAATAAGATTCATCACCAACATCATCCCTTCGAATAAAAAATTGAATCTTCCCTTCAAAATCCATTATTTGGGCAAAAGATGCCTTACCCATCTTTCTTACTGCCATGATTCGACCAGCAATTTTTACTGATTCACCTTCTAATTCATCATAATTTTCTTTGATACTATTACTAGAGTGTGATGGATTAAATTTTACAGGATAAGGATCAATACCAGCTTTTCTTAATGTATCCAACTTCTCTAGACGAAATGCCATTATCTGTTTTAAACTTTTATGTTGATCTGACATAATTAGTCCTTTACGGTCTCTCCTTTATTATTTATCATACTTAATAAATAAGCACGAATGAATTGGTTCAAATTACCATCCATAACGGCTTGTGTATTTCCATTCTCTTCCTTTGTACGATGATCTTTTACCATTTGGTAAGGATGAAAAACATAAGATCGAATTTGGCTACCCCATCCAATATCCATTTTTTGATCTTCTAAATCTTTATTTTTTTCTTTATTTTTTTCAATTTCTAATTGATATAACCGTGATTTTAGAATTTTCATTGCCTGATTTTTATTCTTATGCTGAGAACGTTGATTCTGGCACTGTGCGACAATACCTGTTGGGATATGGGTAATGCGTACGGCAGAATCAGTTTTATTTACATGCTGACCTCCTGCACCACTTGCCCTATATGTATCTATTCTTAGGTCAGAATGATTAATATCAATCTCTATATTATCTTCTACTGCAGGATAAATAAAAACAGATGCAAAGCTAGTATGCCGCCTACTATTTGCATCAAATGGAGAAATTCTTACCATCCTGTGGACACCTGCCTCACCTTTTAATAAACCAAAAACATAATCACCTTTTAATTCAAAAGTAACATCTTTTATTCCAGCTTCATCGCCTGGTTGGAAATCAATAACCTCTAGTTTACATTCTTCTTTCTCTGCCCAACGTGTATACATGCGATATAACATTTGTGCCCAATCTTGGCTCTCTGTACCTCCTGCGCCAGGATGGATTGAAACAATTGCATTTTGGATATCTTCTGGATTACTTAGAGTTAGTTTTAACTCCACTTCATCAACTATATTTTTGTATGCGCTTAATTCAGTTTCAATTTCATTTAATTCAGTTTCTCCAGCATCTGCAAATTCAAATAAAATCTCCATATCATCATGTCGCCGTTTAAGATCAGTCCATAATGCAATCTCTTTTTCAATGAGTGAGATATTTTTTAAAATATTTGTAGCATCTTCATTATCATTCCAAAAATCCGGCTTAGAAGATTGATCCCTTAATTTTTCTAGATTACTCGAACGCTTTTCTAAGTCAAAGATGCCTCCGTATTTCTAGATCTTTTTTCTTAGCTATATTAAAATGTTCTTTTAATTCACTTAACTCCATCTAAAAATTTACAGCAGTGGTGTACTAGGACTAAGAATAATTCTATAAAAATCAGTCGCCTGAAGAAATAAACAAACGTTCATTTAGATAGCGACGGAGTTTCATTTCATCCATATCCATATTGGTAAATCGGCCATTCTCAGCAGTTATAATAGTACCACGCTCTTCAGAAATAACAACTACTATTGCATCAGATTCTTCTGTTATTCCTAAAGCTGCACGGTGTCTTGTTCCCATCTCGGGCAGAATCATTTGACTCTCAGTTAAAGGCAAAATACATCCTGCAGCCTCAAGGAGAGTATTCTGTAAAATGACCGCTCCATCATGCATTGGTGAATCTGGATTAAATATTGACATTAACAAAGGAGCTGAGACCTCAGCTTTTAATTGTATACCTGCTTCTTTATATGAACGTAAGCCTGTTTCTCTTTGTATTACAATAAGCGCACCCCATTTCTTGTCTGATAATTGAAGTGATGCATCAACTATTGCTTCCAAGGATCTTGACGTACCCATTCTAAAAATTCGTTGGAAAAACCGTGTTTGTCCAATATAAATCAATAAGCGACGAATTTCAGGTTGGAATAGAATGACAAATGCGACTACCCAAACTGTTTGGAATTGATTGACCAGCCAAGACATTGCACTTAAGCCAAAGGAATTAAATATAAATGATGAAATAAGTAATATTACAAGTCCTATTAGCATTTGACCTGCACGTGTATCTTTGAAATATTGGTACACCTTGTAAAATACCCAAGTGACAAGAATAATATCAATTAAATCGATAAGAGTTACAGTTAAAAAACCTAGTTTGAAAAATGTCATGCTACGGCCCTAATCTTTTCAATTATTGTTACTACTCTTTTAATTTCTTTTACATCATGTACACGAACAATTCGAGCGCCATTCATAATACTTACTGCCACGGTGGCAGCTGTACCTTCTAACCTATCATCAACTGGTAGATTAAGAGTTATTCCAATAAATGATTTTCTACTTGGTCCTATCATAACAGGGAATCCCAAATTACAAAATTGATCCAATTGATTAATTAATTGAAAATTATCATCAACTGTTTTCCCAAAACCAATCCCAGGATCTAATATGATCTGATTTTTTTTTATACCAGCATTCATAGCAATATTAATTTTATTTTTAAAAAAAGAAGATATATCTGTTACAAGATCATCGTAGGATGGTTTATTTTGCATATTTGATGGATCTCCCTGCATATGCATGATAATAATAGGGACTCCTGATTCACTTACAACATCTAACATTTTATCATCAAACGAAAATCCACTAATATCATTAATTATATTAGCACCAGCTTTAATTGCTCTTAGTGCAACTTTAGATTTTGTTGTATCAATTGATATTATAATATCTGATGAAATTGATCGAATCTGTTGTACTACTGGTATTATTCTTTTAATTTCTTCTTCTTCAGAAATTTTCTCTGCTCCTGGCCTAGTTGATTCGCCTCCTATATCTATAATATCTACACCATATTCAATTAATTGGAGAGCATGACGAACTGCCTGATCAGTTTTATAAAATTGACCCCCATCGCTAAATGAATCAGGAGTAACATTTAAAATTCCCATAACTAGTGTCTGCCGATCTGGATTTCGACACCAATGATGGAAAGATTTTAAAATTGAAGATTGGCTCAACTCAGGATTTAGCTCCGAGTTCTTTTTTACTACCAGAAGGTTTAGGGTTCACATTCTTATGATTTGATTGTCTTTTTCCATTTGTTGAATTGTGATTTGACCCATTTTGTGTATTTGCTTTACGTTGATATCGACGGCTTGGCCTTTTTTGTTTCTTGGGTGTTGTTGCACCATTAATTGGTCTAGTTAATCTTTCGCCTTTTAAAATCTTACCCAAATCTTTTGAATCAATAGTTTCATATTTTAATAATTCTTTTGCCATTCGATGCAATATATCGATATCCTTACGAAGAATTTCATCTGCTAATCTTTGCGAATCTCTAACGATTCTAGATATTTCTTCATCAATCATTCTAGCTGTAACCTCGCTATAATCACGATGAGATTGTATCTCACGTCCTAAAAATACTTCCTCATTCTTTTTACCAAATGTCATGGGACCCAATAAATCACTCATTCCCCATTCCGCTACCATCTTTCTTGCTATTTGTGTTGCCTGCTCAATATCATTACCAGCTCCTGTGGTCATTTGATTAAAAATGAGCATTTCAGCACTTCTTCCACCCATTAATATTGCTAATCTACCCTCAACATAATTCCTCGTATAACCATGTTTTTCATCCATAGGTAATTGCATTGTTACACCTAGGGCACGTCCACGTGGAATAATCGTAATCTTATGTACTGGGTCAGCGCCTTTCGTTCTTATAGCTACCAAAGCATGGCCTGCCTCATGGTAAGCAGTAACCTCTTTTTCCTCATCAGAAAGAATCATACTTTTTCTCTGAACACCCATCATAACTTTATCTTTTGCTTCTTCAAAATCATCCATATCTATGGATCGCTTTCGTTTTCTTGCTGCAAGTAAAGCAGCTTCATTTACAATATTTGCAATATCTGCACCTACCATTCCTGGTGTGCCTTTTGCTATTGATTCCAAATCTACTTTTCTATGATTAATCACAACTTTTTTTGTATGGACTTTTAATATTCCAAGCCTGCCCTTAATATCTGGCACATCAACCACAATTTGCCTATCGAATCTACCGGGTCTCAATAACGCAGGATCAAGAACATCAGGGCGGTTAGTGGCTGCTATAACTATAACATTCTGTGTATTATCAAACCCATCCATTTCAACTAAAAGAGCATTTAATGTTTGCTCCCTCTCATCATGACCTCCGCCTATTCCTGCTCCCCTTTGACGGCCAACGGCATCCATCTCATCTATGAATACTATACAAGGTGAGCTTTTCTTTGCTTGGTCAAAAAGGTCTCTTACGCGAGAAGCACCAACTCCTACAAACATTTCGACAAAATCAGCACCACTCAAACTATAAAATGGTACCGCAGCTTCACCAGCTATAGCTCTAGCAAGAAGTGTTTTTCCTGTACCAGGGGGCCCTACCAACAAAGCACCTTTAGGTACAGTAGCACCTAATTTTTGGAATCGTTTTGGGTTTTTTAAAAAATCAATTTCTTCTTTTAATTCTTCTTTAGCTTCTTCACAACCAGCTACATCTTTAAAGGTAACTCTAGGTTGATCTGATGTCAATAAAGCTGCTCTACTTTTTCCAAACTTAAAAATCCCACCAACACCACCAGCGCCACCTTGCATTCTTCTGATCATAAAAAACCAAAAACCCAATAGTAATATCCATGGAAGCATATTTAATAGATACCCTGTCCAATCAATTGTTTTTTCTTTAAATGTATATTCTAAACCAGCATTATCCCATTCATTCGTATTCTCACGATCTACAAAGGGTAAGGTTAGTTTAAAATGTGTAATATCATTTATTTGTGCACCAAGTGGGGAATCAATTGATTGAGGGGTTTTAAACTCGCCATGAAACACATCACCCATGATAACAGCTTTATGAATATCTCCATTTTCCAAATATTTTCTATATTCCGTGTATTCAATCTCAATTTCTTTTTTTCCAGCATCTGTTAAAAGTCCTGAAATATAGACAGCACTAAAAATAATGATCAACCATATAAAACTAGTTTTACTTGCTCTTCTCCAATCAAAATTATCTTGTTGATTATTCTGGTTATTTTTATCCGTTTCTTTCTTTTGATTTTTATTACTTGCCATATCTCTTTTTAATCAATTAAATCATTCTTTATTTTGTATATACTATCTAAATGTCTCATTTTTTGTTCGTAATCTAACCCGTATCCTACAACATATTCTTGGGGAATTTCAAATCCAATATAATCTATATCAAAATCAATTTTTGCTACACTAGGTTTATATAATAAGGTTACAATTGAAATTGATTTTGGTGAAGAGCCAAATAATCTTTCACGTAAAAATTTTATTGTAAGGCCAGTATCAACAATATCTTCAACCAATATTATGTTTCTATCTTTCACATCAGCTGATATATCCTTTAAAAGTTGAATTGTTCCAGTTGATCTTTTTCTAGAATAACTACGAACTTTTATAAAATCCATTTCACACTCTATCGATAACGACCTTAAAAGGTCGGCCATAAAAATAAAGCTACCATTTAATACACCAATAAAAATGGGGTCTTTTTTTTCAAATTTTCTAGATATTTCAGACCCTAACTCCTTCACTCTATTGTTAATCTCAGTAGCTGAATACAGCTTATCCAAATTATTATATATATTTTTCATGACTATAAGGAATTTCGAGTTAAGATGGCAGTCTGGGATGTTTGCTCTGTTAGTCTTATACAATCAGAGATTCTTTTCCCGCAAACCCAAACAATCTTTCCATTGGCAGTCAAAACACTTTGTGATTCTTTTGATATACGATCCACTTTATGATTAATAAGAAAATCACTTATTTTTTGGTGTCCCTGCATTCCCAAGGGTTGAAATGAGTCCCCTTCTTTCCATATTCGAAGCTCAAGCTTTTTATTCTTCAATTTTGACCAATCAACAGATTCAGAATTATTTATATAATCTGTATTTGGTGCTTGAACAGTTAATTCATATTTATAGTTTTTATAGAATACAGGAATATTTGGGTAAAGTTCAACTGAATCCACTTTATCCTCATAGGGCCCTTTATTAATAATAAGAGTGTCTCTGTCATGAAGTAGCCTAAACCCATTATGTAGTATATGAATCTTTCCCGTTTCATTTTTATCCATGAATTGATCTAACATTTTAATCTGATGCTTTGACCAAAGTTCACTTTCATTATCAATTAATAATTGTATTAATCTTATTCTAACTATTTTTGGCAATGGGTAAATGATGTCCATAGGGATAATTATATTATTTTTATTATGGATTACTGCATTTTGTAAATGAGTCTTGATCATATAATCAAGCGCAATTTTCCATTCATTAAAATGATTAATTGAACTACTAATACTTGAAATAATATTTGGTACTTGTTCTTCCCATTTCTTTAATACTTTGTGACGTAAAAAGTTTCTTGGAATTGATATATCCGCATTAGATAGATCTTCATAATATTTGTACCCAATCCTTTTTGAAAATTCAATTATCTCTATCTTAGAGAAAGCTAACATAGGGCGTAATATATTTTCACGTTCCTTGGCTATTCCTCTTAGTCCCGACACACCTGTTTGACGCTCTAAATTCATCAATAATGTTTCTGCTTGATCATTTCCATGATGCCCCGTTACTATCCATCTACTTTTGGTTTTAATTAAAATAGTATTTAAGAAAGAATATCTTTCTATACGTGCCCATTCTTCTATACTAGTTTTTTTATCCCGTGATTTTGGGTCTAACGTTTTATTATAGAATGGAATATTTAATTCTCTGCTTAACCTTTCAACAAAATGCTGCTCTTTTTCGCTTTCTTCCCTTAGACTATGATTAATATGTGCAACAATAAGTTCATTATCTTCAAGGGCATTTAGCAATAAAAGTAATGTAACTGAATCTAAGCCTCCTGATACAGCAACAACCAATCTGTCATTTTTAGATAAAGAATTAAATCTATTTAATTGATATTTAAATCTTATAAGGAAGGAATCTTTTTTAATTGATCTTTTATTCAACTTTTGTTATTGCTTAATTGGTTTATAAGTATCTATATCAGGTTATTATCAAATACTTTTTTTTGTTCAAATTATATTAAAAAACAAATGTGACAAACATTGTATCTTATCTTCATAAGAATGAGGGTAAAGCAGCCACTCTGCAGCAGCGATAGAACTAAAAATAGAGTTTCCATCCTGTGGTGTAAAACAAAAACCTGAAATCTCGTGCTCATTTCTCACAATTAAAGATTGCTCAACAACCACCGTCTGATTCATAATTCTTCCATAATGACCATGATCCCGACCAAACGAAAAAACAGTACTCGTTAAATCTTTAGTTGTCATAGCTACGTGCTGATTATTATGGAGCTTTTCCTTAATATTATTTAAGGAGGTTGGTTCTTTTACTTTAAGATTAAACCATAATACATGCATATACTGGCTATTAATCTTCATTGCAGAGGAAAATAGATTCAAATCCATACCTAATGTTGAGAATAAATCAACGGCATCTACGGCATGGTGAGAACCATATTTATCATCACTATGTATCCCAACTTGTGGTGCTGGAATAAAACTCTCACTCTGGCTAATATCATTAGCTCTACGGATACAAACATATTTACCCTCAATTAAGTTGTCTGGGTCTTCTTCAAGTGCTAATGTTTTAGTAATACACGACATATTATGAGTATTACATGAAACAATCTGAAGAAATTGATCTTTTGTATTCAGTGCACTATCATTGATACCGTGAGCATATTTTTTACCAAAGCCATCTTCACTTCCTTGAGCTAAAAAACCTTTTACATTATCGGTAAAGCTTTCATAATAATTTAATTTATTTGAACGTCCTATCCCTTTAGGGGTACAATCTATAACAACTGAAGCACGTTTTATTGATTCTTCTGTTTCAAAATCTGGGTCCATTCCAAGCTTTTTAAATTCCCGTTCTTTTCCTTCATCCACAGCCAAACGAGCACCTCTTTCCATTAGGTCAAAAACCTTGGATCTATCATTTTTTAATGCTGAGTTTTTATGGAATGTGATTTCATCAATACCTAACTGTTCTTGATAATCACATAATAGACCAATCAAGGGCTCACCTATTGTACCTGTTCCAATTACATGTACTATTTTACGTTCCATTATATTATCTCCTAAAAAATATACTAACTCTTAATTAATCTCATTCTAGAAATAATAAAAATGTATTTAATTCCAATAAATCTTATTATTTATAGAATTAAAAAACTGCT
>CAYOJL010000045.1:0-17158 GCA_964404235.1 uncultured bacterium
GATAATAGAGAACGTGAATTCTCTTATGGAATTGGAATCAGGTCTCCTAGTTTTTTGAAACAAGAATTATATATTAATTATTGTTTTGAGGTACTCAAATATCTTGGTGATACTCATCAGATCAGCATGGAAATTTCATATTAAATTATATGGATATATTTTAAAGTTAATTAACACACAAAATTTTTTTAATAAAGGAATATTCAATGAAAGCTTACCCAACAAAAATATTCGTGATCTTACTAACATTATCCACATTAAGTGCAGGTGTTACATTTAGCCTAAATACCTCGACCGCACCTGGCTTCACAGATACTACTTCAACGCTGGTCATCCGTGGGTCAATGAATGGTTGGGCAGGGAATGATTGGGAAATGTCTAACCTTGGTGGAGATTACTGGGTATACACTAGTGATACTCTTAGTGATGGTGGGTATGAATATAAATATGTGGTCATTGATAATATGGGTACCGAAGCATGGGAATCCACAGGTAATAGAGCACTAACTGTTTCAGGAGAAACGGACCTACCTCAAGACTTTTGGGAAAACGGCACTACCCCACCCTATACAGAGACTGATAGTATTGATGTATGGTTCAGAGTAAGTACTGCAGGAATTGTTGGTTATGGCGGAGACACTATGTTTGTAGCAGGATATATGAATAGTTGGAATGGAGAGCCACTAACACAGGAAGGTGACTCAGAGTTCTGGTCAAGGCAATATTCTTTTGACCCTGATGGTGAATTAATAGCATATAAATTTCAACATGGACTAGGCGGATGGGAAAGTATCGCTAATAGGACAGTGACCGTATCTAGTGATACAACTCTTGGTTGGGTATATTGGGATAATATACCTCCTTCTGACATTGTAGCTGTATATTCCAATGTAACATTGTCCGTAGTAGATGAAGGACTGTCTTTTGAAGATGTCCGGTTCAAAGGACAATTCTCAAATTGGAGTTTGATCCAAGGTTATGATGATGGTACTAACGGAGATGAGTCAGCTAATGATGGTATTTGGACAGCTGTCTTGGATAGTGTTGTAGGGCCAAACTCCTATGAATGGGGTGCCGTAGAATGTGATAGCACCTGTGATAATGGCGGTAATGGTATTTGGTTATTGGATCTGATACAAGAATCAAATCAGGAATTCACTGTTGCAGAGGATGGCTCTGTAAGTGGCTCTACTAGCTTTACAATACCCTACTTAGGCGATGAGATAACTAAAACTGTT
Organism: uncultured bacterium; assembly: GCA_964404235.1. Taxonomy (GTDB): domain Bacteria; phylum Fidelibacterota; class Marinisomatia; order Marinisomatales; family UBA1611; genus CACEUX01. The sequence continues at coordinate 1,239 of CAYOJL010000045.1, forward strand.
ATTTTTTCTGTTGATATGACTGAATGGTTGGATGAAGAAGGTGCAACAGGGATGCCTATTTTTAGTGTTGCAAGAGGTGATCAGATGCAAGTAAGAGGTGGGTTCAATGGCTGGAATGGTGATGACCCCACAATTTCTGAAATGACACGTACACCTGGAACAAATATATTCAGTCTTGCAACAAGTGTTACTGGATATCCTAATACAGCAACTGAATACAAATACTATATGGAACTTGATTCTTCATCTTTTGAGATCTTAAGTGAAACATATGGTGATATGCCATCCTTTATAGGATGGGAGGATTCTCCACAATATGGAGGAGGAAATAGGTTTTTTACCTTAGGGTCAGATGACGGAACAGGTCTTCTTGAACTTCCTCTTGCGGGTTACTATGACCTTCCAGCAGGTGGAGTAGTACCATGCTGCCGCACAGTTACATTGACATTCAATACTGATATGACCGATGCAGAAACAGATGGATTTAACCCTGCAGAAGACTCTGTATATTTATCTCTGAAAGATCATTGGCTCAAATTATTACAAGGTCTAGGTGGTGGTGACCATAAAGCATATGCTATAGCGAATGGTGATGGTACCTATTCTGCAGATATTTCATTTGTAGGACCTTTTCCATGGCATATGATCTATACATGGGGATTTTATGATGTATCTGAATTTGCTTATGTGGAAGAAGGTGGCGGCTTTGGGTTCGGTCGTTTCAGAGCACGTTATCATCATGCGAACGCAAATAATGATTGCTGGTGGAGGGACTATAGTTTCCCATTGGATAGTTGGCAAAATGATCCACCCCTACCTGTTGAAGATTGGGAGCCTGATTCAATTTGTATACCTTTAGCAGGTATAGATGATGGTCTTATTCCTGATGAGTTCTTCCTCAGTAATAATTATCCTAATCCGTTCAATCCAACCACTTCTTTTACTTTTGGTATATCCTCTAGTATTGAAGTGAATATCAATATTTATAATATTCTAGGTCAAAAGATATTCTCTTATAGTAATGGCAAACTAGATGCCGGTACCTATGAATTCAATTGGAGTGGTATAGATCAAATAGGCCAACAAGTTACAAGCGGGGTCTATTTTTATGAGATGGAAGCAGGGAATGATTTTCGAGAGATCAAAAAGATGACCTTACTTAAATAATTCTGCTAAATACAGATCGTAAAAAAAGGCTCTCTAGAGCCTTTTTTTACTGGAAGTATATTTTATGAGAAATTCAATCATATTTGTTCTTATTCTATTTATTAAGACTTCTGCGCAAGATCTACATTATACTAACCCCATCATAAAAGGAAGTTACCCTGATCCATCTATCTGTAGGGTCGGCGATGATTTCTATATAGTTAATTCTTCCTTTGAATACTTTCCAGGACTACCTATCCACCATAGCAAGGATCTTGTGAACTGGGACCTGATCGGCTATGGTTTACATCGTGATGAACAATGCACTGGTAAAATGAATCTCACTGATGTTCAATCTAATGGAGGTATTCATGCACCTTCAATACGATATCATAATGGTTTGTTTTACATTATCACCACAAATGTATATAGCCCTGGTGAAGGAGAACCGTCTGAAATGATCAATTTTATCATCACATCAGATAAGATAGAAGGCCCATGGTCAGATCCATATATCATTGAAGGTGCACCTGGTATTGACCCTGATATTATATTTGATAATGATAAGGTATGGTATGTTGGTACCCATAGCCCCAATGATCCAAATTTCAATGGTGAAGGTGAGATCTGGCTACAAGAATTAGATAGTACTAATTGGTCACTTATCGGGGAACGATATTTTCTTTGGAGAGGTGCGTTATACTATGGCACCTGGGCAGAAGGTCCGCACATTTATAAAAGGAATGGATATTATTATCTATTAATAGCTGAAGGCGGAACAAGCCTTAATCATGCTGTAATGGTTGCAGTTAGTAATGATATTAAAGGTCCCTATATCCCTAATGATAGAAATCCCATCTTGACATCTCGACACCTTTCTTATGATCATTGGGTCAATAGTATTGGACATGGAGATCTAATTGAATTAAAAGATGGCAGATGGTATATGGTAGCACTTGGTATTCGATCAGAGGTTGATACATATTCAAATATGGGACGAGAAACACATCTGGTACCTGTTATCTGGGAAAAAGAACCATTCGAATGGAAATATGATCATATTGATAATGATTGGTCAGAACTATCAGAACGTAAAAGATTTGAAAAACTACGACACGTGAATTATGAGTGGCCTGTTTGCTCTCCAATAACCGGTAGAGTTGAGATCTCCTATCCTCTACCCTTTACTAACTCTGTACAGCTTACTGCTAAATCATTCAAAGATGATTTTGAAAATAAAGACTTGAATTTGGAATGGAATTTTCGCCGTGTCCCAGATAAAAACACATATAAAATAAATGTAGAAAATGGCCATTTGCGTTTATTCGCAGATAAGGATGTGATCAAAGATAGGAATAGCTGTAGCCTTTTGGGTGTCAGGCAAAAAGAAAGTGATTTTGAGTTCTTAGCAAAAATGATCTTTGATACAGATAAAACAGAGGTGCAATCAGGCATTAGTCTTTTTCAAAAAGATGATAATTATTTCACTTTTACCGTAGAAAGATATAACGGAGAATACCTAATTAAAGTTTTACTCAATGAGCGGAACAATGAGCCAAAGATCCTTAAAGATGAAATATTGAATTCTTACAATGGATCGATCATTTTCAAAGTAGTATCAAATGATCGGTCATATAAGTTCTATTACTCGCTTGATGACCAAAATAATTTCAATTTTCTAACGGAAATAGGTTCTGATAAGATCTTAAGTAAGGGGTACACTGGAGCTTATTGTGGCCTATACTCCACCACCAATGGAAAAAATGTCAAAGAATACGCTGATTTTGACTGGGTCATATTAAAATAGTTAGTTCAGGGTATATCTAGACTGAGATCTATCTTGATCCAATCGGTGCAACCACTGTTGTAGGCTTCCCATTTTTTCAATGGTCACACTATATACCCCAAAAGATTCTTCCACTGTACCACGTATAATGAATAGCGTTTCCCAATGAAGAATATCGCCGAATTCCTTGAAAATATCCGGAAATAGAACACACTCATATATATCGGTCTCATCTTCAAGTGTTAAGAACTCCATGGGCTCTGACCGATGGGTCATTGACTCCTTACGAGTGATATAGAGCCCTATCAAGTAAATGGATCGACCAAAAAATAGTGGGATATCTTTAGCATATATGATCCTCTTGCTTAGTATCGGTCTATATCTTGCCAAAGGATGAATAGAGATAGGAAAACCAAAAGTATCCAATTCTAATCGATATATATCATCTTGTGTTAGGTTATCTTCTATAGGTATAGAGCCAAATGAGTTCTGGGGCTTATTTTGAAGATAGAATCCAGCTACTTTGTATGCAATATCCCGGTGGCTTGAGTCTGGCGCTATTGATCTAAAGCAGCCAGCATTCGTTAGAGCCATTGCATCAGCCAGATCTAGATCGACACGGAATAAAAAATCATCTAGGCAATCAAACTCTCCTGCTTTTCGTTCATCTAAAATTAGATCGATCGCTTTCTGTCGCAGTCTCTTGATACTCATGAGACCCACCTGTATCTCATTATGTTTACCACGCCAGTGGTAAACACTAGCATTAATATCTGGATGTAAAATATTAATTCCAAATCTCCGCGCTTCGCTCATATATGCATACGATGAATAATATCCACCCTGATTGGATATGACAGCTGCTAAGAACTCAGCAGGAAAGTGTGCTTTGAGATAGGCACAGGTAAAAGAAAGCATCGCATAGGATGCAGAATGTGGTTTGCAGAAAGAATATCCCACAAAAGAGACTATCATATCCCATATATCATCGATCATATTTGAAGAATAACCACGTCGTTGGGCGCCATCCGTGAATTTTTTTTTCCACAAGGGTACAAGATGCTGCATAGAATCTCGACTCATGGTCTTTCTTAGTGCTTCTGCTTCCGCATAACCCAATCCTGCCATGGTCATAGCTGCCATGGACACCTGCTCTTCATAGACCATAATACCATAGCTTTCCTTTAAAAAACCCATATCTGGGTGAATGATATCCCATTTTTCTCCATGGATCCTAGAAAGCATCAAATTAGTATATCTATTGGCTGCGGGACGAATAATAGATGAATAGATAACCACATGTTCAAAATCGACTACACCTGCTTTAGCCAAAAGTTGACGAGTAGCGGGACTCTCAATATAGAAAACACCCATTGTCCTACCTGCTTTCATAATTTTCTCAGTCTTACTATCACCGACAGGATGTATCTGGTGATAATCCAAGTATTTATTCTGAGATATACCATCTCCATAATTCAAGTTTATATAACGGATCGTATCACGAACCACTGATAGACTACGATTACCTAGAAGATCTATTTTCAAAAGCCCTGAGTCCTCTACTTGATCTTTTTCCCATTCTACGATCTGTACGCCCTTTGGTGCTTGGAGTACTGGAATATATCTTCTGATCTCATCAGGGACGATAACAACGCCTCCTGGGTGAACTGATGGATGACGAAAAACCCCCACGATCTTCTCACTTTCTTTTAATACCTTAAGAATAGTATCATCTAAATGCACATTGTCAAAACGTGGGTCACTAGAGATCCAATTCTCCAGATCTTTACGAGAAGTATACAACCCAATACGCTTGGTAATAGTTTTGATCTCTTCATTCGACAATCCATAGACCTTCCCTACCTCCCGAATTGCTGACCGTGGTTTTAGAAAGACCTGGCTAGAGACCATGGCCGTACGTTCTTTTCCATATTTCTTGAATACATAATCCAGAATATCATCTCGTTCATCCCAAGGGAAATCAACATCAATATCTGGCATGTCCTTTCGTTCTGGGTGAATGAATCTTTCAAACTGAAGTGTATACTTTAAAGGATCGACCTGAGTGATAAAAAGACAATAACTCACTATTGATGCTGCTGCAGAACCTCGACCGATAGTGGCATGGGTCTGAGTCACAATATCCTGAACGATAAGAAAATAAGGTGCAAACCCTTTCTGGGTAATGATGTTTAGTTCATACTCGATCCGTGAACGCACTTGTTCATCAATATTACCATAGCGCTTCTTAGCACCTTGAAAAACCTTATTCTTTAATTCTCTATTAGAGTGATATGTATCTTTAAGAGAAAGACCTGGGAAAATAGTATTGATAAATGACCAATCTGTCTTGCAGCGATCTGCTAAATATTGACTATTATTAAGCGCGGCTAAACTATTGGGGAAGAGTCTTACCATCTCTTCTTCATTCCGAAACCAGTGTTGGTCTGACTTACATTTAAGTAGGTCTGATCTTTCTAATGTAGTATTATGATCAATAGCATAAAGAATTGTATGGGATATATGGTCACTTTTCTTTTTGAAATAAACATCTCCTGTGGCCACGATCTCTAATTTTAGATCTTTTGCTAATTTTTGTATGGCTGATTCTTCCATACCTGGTCGAAGCTCAATAAAAAGATGCGTATCAGGAATAAAACGCTTTAATGCTTTCAAGGTCGAGACATCATGCGATAGAACAAAAAGACCTGAAGAATATTTTTTTAAAATATCAGAGATCATTTGTGTATGATCATCATGGACCTCAGATATGATCCTACATAGGTTCTCATAGCCATACTGATTCTCTACCAGTATCACAACTTCCTGTGTATCTGTTATCAAATTGACTCCAGCAATCGGTCGGATCTTTGAACTATTACAGTGCTGTACAAAACGAATAAAACCCCATATTCCATTCACATCGGTCAGCGCCAATGCATCCATTGAATATGATCTGGCAAGTTCTATCATGTCTGTTAGTGATAAAAGGCCCCTCATAGAAGAATACACGGAATGGATATTTAAATGGACGAACATTAGGGACGCATTAAAGCTTTATATACATTAGCGGTTTGTAAACTTTGAACTCCATATTTGGATCTGATCTGATCTATTGCAATAGATAAAGATACATTTTGCTCTTCTAGTGTAGAGAATAGATCCCCTTGAGCTATATAAGGTTTGAATTCCCATACATCTAGAAGTATGGCCCGTATACGATTACGACGTTCATTAGCTCCATCAAATAATCGTTTACATTCAGTGGCCACGGATAGATCGTCAATTCCTGTTATCATTCCTGTCCTCTGCTTTTTATATCCATCTGTGTAATGAATTTCCAATCTAACCTTGTCTGCTATCTGTTTACGTTGTCGTAATTTAAAAGCCACTTGTTCTGAAAGAGTCTTGACCACAGCATATAGTATATTATCATCATTAGTATCCTCTGGAAGGATGGTCTGTTCTAAAATATGGTCTCGAAGTTGGAATGGCCTGACCAATGATGTATCATAGCCCTGGGATTCCTTATAAAGTGCCGGAGCATGAACTCCAAATAACGTTCGAAAATCATCTGGTGCTTTTGTCATTGATTGAATTTGACCAACGTGTTTGACCAATAAGAATCTCAGTAAACGGTGTACTGGATTTTCTTTTGCTGTAGGCAAGACCAATGATCTCAAAGGTGAAAGGAATTGAGCTTCCTTACCACGCTCTACCTGATGAATTCGTTCTGGGATAACAGCCGTTACAATGCGACTTACCAATTTATTGACACTAATACCAACTATGCTGGAAAGACTGGTCTGAGATCGGATATGCTTTATAACAGATAGACCTGTATTATGTATATTATCTCTAACGGCATGCATACCATGCATATCCAAGAAGAACTCGCCTACATCTTGAGGCTCTACAATAGGTGTAAATGATGATACAACTTGGTATACATAACGATGGATACGATCATAAAGAGAACGGTTATAAGGCAAGAGTTGTGTTCTATTGCTCATTTTTCGTATCACAGAGACCTTCATGCCACGCGATAATCCTTCCTCCTCTGCTTCAGGAGATAAAGATATGATACTTCCATTAGGATGTGGTGAAGATATAATGGCCACTGGTCTCATCTTAAGACCTGGATCCATTATGCACTCAGTTTGGAGTTCTATATTTTTAAGACGTATATGAAAAACGTCTTTGTTCGTCATGCATAGTGTACCTAATTCAAATAATTCCGAAAGGAATAGAGTAGCACACCATTAATATGAAAATCGTCTTTGGGGTTAACTTTTATAATTGGAAAATCTGGGTTTCGGGGATGTAATTCCACACCATCAGGACCATGGATATAATATTTAAGAGTAGCTTCACCATTGATCAACGCTACTACGATCTGTCCGGAACGAGCAGTATTGGTCTTTTTAGCAACAATATAATCTTTATCATGGATCTGTTCATCGATCATGGAGTTTCCCTTGACCTGTAGAACATAATTATCCGGGTGTAATAAAGATGAGGGAACATCTACCATCTCAGGATTCTCCAATGCTTCAATAGGTTCACCTGCTGCAATAAGGCCCAGAAGCGGCAAACGAGCCGTTGTAGTTGTGGCGTGCTCTCGGTGGGTTAAAGTGAGCGCCCGCTTGCCGTTGGGACCTTTTATACGTGATAAGTACCCTTGTTCTTCCAAGGTCTTTACATACCAGTTCACTGTCCCCAGTGATCCAAATCCCAGACTGATCATGATCTCTTCATATGATGGCGATTGACCATGACTCAATGTAAATCGTTGAATACAATCCAAGAATCTTTTCAATTTTGGAGACAGAGTTTTATTCATGAGGTAATAGATGAATGTATGATCGATCTTCTATCCCATACGATAGAGCAAGATGCCTGTCTATTTATATGATCATTGATCCTTGTGATGGCACGGATGACCGATATAGAAGCTTGTTTCTTATCTTGTTTGTAAAATTTATTTTTCATTTTTAAACCTATTCATAATATACTCGTAAGTTACTCGTAAGTATATTACAATATTTTTTGGCTCTGTCCAAATAAAAAGCCCCTTCCAGAGGGGCTTTTTATAAAAATAGCTGTAAAAATATTTCAAATCATATAGCAGGGGTACCTAACCAAATCCCTATGAATAGTAATATACCTGCAACACTATGCATGGTAATGGTGCCCCAATTTGCAGGTTCTAGAAGTCTATCATTATAATATTTATACAATGTCTGAATTGAGGTCATACCAAAATAAGATGCTAAAAGAGTGATCAAGATCAAAGATGGAAAAGTACCATTTAGAACCAATAATACTATACTTAGAAAAGCTCCTACTACTAAGGATACATAACCAGCCCTAGCTCTTTCAGGACCAAAGACCACAATTAAAGTATTCTTACCAGTAGCTTTATCGCTATCATGATCAGGGAATTCATTAACATAAACAACAGCGGCTATTAAAAATCCAATTGGTATTCCTGCTAAAAAAGCTTCTGGGATAAGCTGGCCTGTTTGTACAAGGGTGCTCCCAGCCACCATCAGAGGACCAAAATTTAGACCGATAAGTATCTCACCCAATCCCTGCCTAGATGAGAAACGAAAAGGAGGTGCTGTGTAAAATAAACCCGATAAAAATCCAATTAACCCTAACCATAGGACCGGCATACCTGCTTTCAATATAAGAGGGATACCAACTACGGCACTAAGTGCAAATGACACAACAGCAACAGTAAGCATACCTTTTGGTGAGATCAAACCCATTTGAATACTTCTACTTCCTCCATTCAATCCAACATTACTATAATTATAATTCAATGCATCTGTCCCACTAATATGATCAAAGTAATCATTGGATGTATTGGTCCCTATGTGCAATAAACTTCCACCAAGAACCGTTAAGCCTAACCATCCCCAGTCCACAGGATAGCCCGCATACTTAGCGACTGCAGCACCAACCAATATTGGTACAATAGTAGCAGATAAGAATGGTAGACGCATGATGACCATCCAAGTAAATAACTGTGTCATAAAACTTATCTTTGGTCTTACCTCATCTGGTGTTTTATCTTTCAAAAGAGTAGTGACGCCACAATATCCAATATGCTCTCCATTATTTCCTTTTGTGGGCGTGATCTTGATATGGCAGGGTAATTCACTTCCGTCTTTGTGAATAAAAGCAGTATTCCCTTCCCATTTTCCTTTTTTCACAGCTTCATCAAGCCAACCTATAACGTGGCCAAGGACAACCTGCCCATCACTAAAATCGCTTACCCTCATCTTTCCAATGACCTCTTCCTGGCTATAGCCGAAAAGAGATGCAGCGCCATCACTAAATGTCTCCACCTTTCCATCAAGATCACAAGTGATCACGCTTTTGATATGGTCATTCATTTTGTAAATATCCTTATATGATCAAATTAATTATCTGAAATTACTGAATAGGGATTCGCTCTGAAAAACGTTTATTAAGTAGAATAAAAGATAGGTCTACTTGGTGCTACATCGAGACCCCAGTTTGGGATCTGTATCTGTAAAAAACCAAAACCATCCTTTAAATCATTCGGAATGAAAAGTAGCTCAGAGATGGTCTTGCCTTGTTTAAAGAATCTTTTATGATTTTCCAATTGCCCTCCATCATTTGCTTTATCGATACTAGGAATATCTACTAAAAGATGTTTTATACCTAGTTCATTGATATGATCAATAGCATCATTTGTAAAAAATGGCGCCGGCTTTACATCATAGTCCCTCGTCTTTTTAGAATCATAATTTGGAAGCGTCCTTATGATCAATGCGCTATAAGACTCTGATATATTTTTTTGTAGTTCCTTTTTTGTGATCAATAGATTACTTGCTATATCACAATGGTAGGATTCGTTTGTGTCATTTGCCTCACACAATTCTACTGAGGTCAACCACGCAGGAATCATACCATAGGGACAAACATCTGATATTTTTTCTTCTGAATCAATAACATGTGCAATGGATTCTGTATGAGTTCCTGTACAATGAATATCTAAAGTAACAACAGGAACATTACAGCTACCCCCTTCCTTTATATCACCAATAAAGTCATTAGATCTAAGAGCATTCGCTTTGGGTTGCTCAGAACCGTAGAAAATAGGGGCATTACCTGAAAAATCATTTCTTATAGAGAGATCCATACCTTCATCAGTATTCACTGAAAAAATTTTATTATTATAATGGATTTCAGCGATCAAAATTGAATTAACTCTGTTCTATTAGTTTCTCAATTTCACCATCCTCAGGAAAACGGTCTAAGGATCTTTTAGAAAAGATCAGTTGTCCATTGAGGGCTACTTCAAATACACCACCACCACTTGAGATCAGCTGTACATCGACTCCTTGGAAGGTCTGCTTTAATTTAGCCTCCAAACTGGAAGCTTTAGGTAGATAGTTTCAAACAGCACAGTATTCTATGGTCACTTTCATAAGTAATTGCCTGATATGTTTAGTTAAAAAATCTTAATATGTCTTCAGGATGAGTATGCAAATTAACATTATCAAAGATGTGAATTAACACACCTTTCTTATCAATAAGAAAAGTTTTTCTTGAAGGAAAAAAGTAATATTTATTCACACCAAAGGCATTACCCATCTCCCTTTTTGGATCAGATAATAAATTGAAATTGAGATCGTACTTTTCCTTGAATGATCTCAATACACTTTGATCATCGTAGCTCACACCCAATATTGATATATTATATTTCTCAAAATTCTTGTATTCATCGCGGAACCCGCATGCTTGCTTTATTCATCCTGGGGTATCTGCTTTTGGAAAAAAATAAATGACCAGATTCTGATCTTTATAATCATGAAGACGATGAAGATTCCCGTCTTGATCGATCAACGAGAAATCAGGCGCTGGCTGCCCAACTTTTATAGCGGCCCCAAACAATGAAAATTTTAGCAAAATTATAATTAATATTTTTTTCATTTATTAAGTATTTAACGAAACATAAACTAAACAGGGCTGGAAGGGAATGGTATTAAATTTTATATTATGAAAACCTCTGATATTAAAACCATAGGCAAAGAAGTTATACGGATCGAGGCTGATGCTGTGTCTCTAATTGCGGACCGCATCGATCAGCAATTTGAGTCTGCTGTACAAACAATATTGAAATGTAAAGGACGTCTTATCGTATCAGGTATGGGTAAATCTGGCTTGATATCCCAAAAGATAGCATCTACAATGGCTTCAACAGGAACACCTTCCCATTTTGTACATCCTGGTGAAGCTACTCATGGCGATCTAGGAATGATAACTGAAGAAGATGTAATGCTTATTGTTAGCAATAGCGGTGAAACCATGGAATTGATCCAGATCTTACCAGCAATAAAAAAGAAAAATGTCAAGGTTATTGGTCTGATTGGAAGACAAGGTTCCAGTTTAGCTTCTATTTCTGATATATACCTAGACACATCTGTTGAAAAAGAGGCCTGCACATTGGACCTTGCGCCTACAGCTAGTACGACGGCGACGCTTGCGATGGGCGATGCACTGGCCGTTGCACTTTTAGAACTTAGAGGATTCAACCAAGAAGATTTTGCTGAACTTCATCCAGGAGGTACCCTAGGCAAACGTCTATTACTTACATTAGACCAACTAATTCATACAGGTGATAATATCCCATTCATTTCGGTCAATGCTAGTATTAAAGATGCACTATTCACCATTTCAGATAAGGGTCTTGGATTAACAGGTGTATTGAATGAAGATAATGAATTGGTTGGAATCATAACAGATGGTGATATAAGAAGAGGTCTAGAGAAAGTTGATAATAATCTTCTTAATGAAAAGGCTGAATTCCTTATGTCAAAAGATCCCAAGTGGGTCACTTCTGATACATTAGCCTTATCTGCTCTTGAACTAATGGAAAAATATTCTATAACAAGTTTATTTGTTTATTCTGACCCAGATCAAAAAAAACCAGATGGGATCGTCCATATCCATGATATTCTCAAATCGGGTATTCAGTAATATCATTCATGTCCATCAATGAATATCTTATTCTATAATTAAAATTTTGGAGTTTTTGATGAACAAGGTTTATAAATATTCTAGTGTTATGATTTTAATATTCATAATAGGTTGCGGAAAAAAATCACCAGCAGTAAATATCTATGATTCAGAAGAATATAAATCGCTAACACGTAAAGAATTGATAGTGGGAGAATCAATATGGGCGACCGCTTGTTTCCGCTGTCATATGTATGGTACTAATGGAGCTGTACTTTTAGATGATAAGACATATTGGGATGGTGCTGCATCAAAAGGGATCGATGAATTATATAAAAGTGTATGGGAAGGCAAAAAAGGTGAAAATGGTGAAATGCCTGCAAAAGGATTTTGTAATCTTTGTTCAGAAGACGAGATCAGAAAATCAGTGTTTTATTTATTTGATCTTGCAAAAAAAGTGCAAGCAGCAAATGAGGAACAAAACGCAAATAATAAAGGATAATTTAAATAGTCAATGCGACAGATCCTTCAATGGTATCCTCGATCCTCGTAGCAAAACTTAAAAAACTGTCCAAATTCATTTCTTTTAAATAGACCGCTCCATGCACAGCCCTTAGATGTGGATTCTCATTCCGATACCAATAATCTCTACCAAGTAATAGTTGTAGATCTTTATGTTGATCAACCCATATTTTTTGGGAAAGTTCACAAAACGGGCCATCATATTCATAACTAGGAAATGAAGCATCCTTCTGGCTAAGGTAGCAATTCATAAAAGTAGAATTTAATATTGCCATTGAATTCAACGTGACCGGAACGATTATATCTGCTTCTGCTAGGTCAAAACGGTACCAGACATTCCGATATCCCCAAATTTTCAAATTTGAAAGGTCAGCCTCCTTACTCCATAGTCGTACTGCTTCTGCTATACTCTGTAGAACTTTATAATGAGTATCAGGTCCACTACCTTCTGGATCCATAGCTAAGGTATTAACGTTAGGCCTTAACTCTCTTAATTGATCTAAAATAGGTGTTACATCTCTTTTCTTTTGAGGTTGTTCAGTAAAAACATCACCTTTATAAAAACCAAGTCTTAAATGGTGTACATCTTTAACTCTTACTCCATAGTTCGCCCATACTAACTCTTCCTCAAATTCACGTACCATACCTTTTAATTTTTGAATATCAGGAGAATTCTTTTCTCCATCATAATAATTTTCAAGTTCATTGATTACATGGACAAGCTGTTCACGCAACCCATTTTTATCTACGACATTGAAAATTTCAACGATCGATCTGGCGACCCTATGTGATAGTCCTCTTGACTGACCAATAGAATCATTATTGGCTATTTTATCTAGATAATGATATACATCCTTATCCCATTTCAATAGATATCCACTAGAAAAGAAATCTTGATAATTCGTCATCTCGATTCTTCCATTATCTAAAAAATCTATGGTATTCTGGATAATTTTTTTTAAGAAATGATTTGTAACAGATGTGAATCCTGATGTCATATTTGCAAAAATGTGCTTATTAGTTGGTTCTCGAACCAAATGAATTATGTGAGGCATCATTCCAAGCATAATATCATCATGGTGTGGGCCAGTATGATAATAAACCTGATTATTTTCCGTTTTGATCCCCATCTGTACTTTATGATCTATACTTTGAATTATATCCTCTACAGTTTGCTCATTAAGTTCTGGAATATTTTTACATATTAAATCATTAACTAGATTCTCATAAGATAGCTTTTTCCCATATATATTTTTTTTCTTTGCAAGTTGTAAAAGGGCCCTTTGTTTTTTTTCTATATCCCAAGGGATATGTTGCCAATAATGGTCTTGTGTATCCATTAAAGCTTTTGAAGCACCTTCCGTGATGTAAAACCTACTATTTTTGAGCTTTTGAAGTGCTGTCGCCGGATATTTAACATCATGGTCACTCTCAAGAGACATTTTTACAATTGGTGCTTTAGCCTCACCAGCTGCAATGATTATGGCTGTTGCTTCTTTATTATAGGTTATGGTTCCAAGCCCAATAGTGATCACTAATCGTTTTTTACTAATCTCAATTCCACCCAAATCTGTTGCTGCTGCTGCCTGGGTCTCAAAATTGGTCTCCATTAATCTCGTGGTAGAATTATGATCAGACCCTCTTATATTAAAAGCAATATGACCATCAGGACCAATTCCCCCAAGAAAGAACCCTACTCCTCCTAGTTGTCTTATTCTTTCTTCATATTGGTTGCACCATTGATCAATTAGATAGATCGACTCTTGTTGCTTTTTCTGTAGATCGGTGGACGTATCTGCATGACGTAAACCAAGATCGATCAACCCTTGAGGAAATATCTCACTCCAATGTTGATTGTTATAAATTGGTATTTCATCAGCATTAATTAATAATGAATTCTTTTCTGATATATTGAAACCTTCTAGATAATATTTTTTTACATAATTTGAAAAACTATTATGCTGAGATGGCTCTAAAGGATAAAATTCATCGATCTGAATGAAATGTAATTTTGAAAGATCAGGCTTATTTTTTGAACTAAGACCATAATTGGATCGTATTGAGATCACTTTTTCATAATCCCAATTATTTAAAATATAATGCGTCCACTTAATAAAATATTCAGGTGTCTTTCCAGTTGGAAGGCTAATGACACCTTTGGGATTCTCAAAGGCCCATTCCAAAAATCGTAAAGAAGTAATTAAACCCAGATCAGGGTAATTACTAACCTTTATATATGGAATCTTTGTTTTTTGGAGTTCTAGATCACTCGTATTGAAAAAACCAGATTCTACTTTGGATAAATTAGTATTCATTTTTTCGGCCTTCTCTAATATCAAAGAACATAATTCCATCAAAACGAAATGCGTTGTTATCTTTCTTTATATATGATAATAGATCAACATTAACTGTCTTTTTTTCAATTGATGAGGCATGAATTAGATTCCTTCTGTTAACAACATAGCCTTCATGCGCAACAACAATACCATTTTTGAAATAATCTTTTTTAACAAATGCTGCACCACAAATAGAAGGAAGGTTTGATAAAATATCATCACTCAATTTTTCAATGGGAATGTAGTCTATTGATTCAACTGACGTCCAGCCTAAATCTAGAAATTGCGATCCATTCTCCTTTTTATTCAATTCAATATTAATAGTTTCAAGATCCTTTGGTGATGAGATCTTGGATGTAATATCTACTGTAGACGGATGATTTAATAAACGATCCGATGTGAAATGCCATCTTGATCTATAAGTAGGAGTACTTGTACCAAATTGATCTGGCTTATAATGAATATTGATCATCACATCTTTCGCATGCTGAAATGAATTACTTTCTGCCAAAGCCATAGTGGTCAATACATGTACAGTACAATCTGAAGTGTCAAAACGAATAATTGGATCTGTATCGACCCCTTGCTCCTCACCGAGACAAAATATCCCATAGGGTGTACCGACCCTCCATAGATTAAGTGCAATGAGCCGATCATGATAATCAGGATGCATCTTATGAAAACGCGGTAGATAGATATCTAACTGTTCATCAGATAAGGTCCATGGATCAGGTAAAGAATTGGTCCATTCATAGGAGTTTTGTTTAGCATGAACTCCATATAAAGTTAGAATTACTAAGAAAAATTTATAATACAATAATCTTTGATCAATTGGTAAGTCTAAATTTATAAATAATAATTATATAGAATAGATGTCATTTGATCATTAGATCACTAATGATTTTTATAAAAAATTTTATAGACATAATTTCATTATAACGATGTCTCATCCTCTAAAAGAACTGATCAAAAATAAATCCCTTTTCAACTCTTTAGCTAAAGAATATGGTACCCCACTTTATATTTATGATAAGAACCAATTAATAAAAAACATAAACAAGATACATACAGCCCTAACGAGTAATTTTGATGATTTCCATATTTGTTATACCATTAAAGCCAATAGCAATCCA
>CAYOJL010000046.1:0-3858 GCA_964404235.1 uncultured bacterium
CACTTCCCTGGTCAGCCAGTCATGCCAGGGGTATTATCATTAGAGGTATTATGTCAAGCTGGTTCATTTTTGATGTTAAATCAAGTTGATGACCCCCTCACCAAAAATATGTTTTTTACAACAGTTGAAAGTACAAGATTTAAAAGGCCGATAGTCCCAGGAGACCAATTAATAATACAAGTGGAGCTTGTTAAGAAAAAACTTAATCTATGCAAATTCCATGGGACATGCACTGTAGATAATACGCTTGTTGTGGATGCAACATTTACTGCAAACCTTGTAGATCGCGCAAAAGAATAAGAATTTCCATTTGATTCATTCTAAGGCATTAATTGATTCAAGCGCTGAGATAGGGGCTAATGTAAAAATAGGGCCTTATTCTATTATTGAAGCTAATGTGATTATTGGAGATAATTGCGTAATAGGTAACCATGTTACCATATGTTCAAATACCACAATAGGTAAAGGTTGCAAAATTTTTCATTGTAGCTCCATAGGTGAAATACCCCAAGATTTAAAATTTGAAGGTGAAGAAACAAAAACTTATATTGGGGACCAAACTATTATTCGAGAATATGTTACTGTTAATAGAGGCACAAAAGCTTTAGGCGAAACAACTATTGGCTCTGGATGTTTACTAATGGCCTCTACACATGTTGCTCATGATTGTATACTTGGCGATAATGTTATAATGTCTAACCTATCTACACTCGGTGGTCATGTCGAATTAGAGGACTGGGTAATTCTTGGAGGCGGAGTATTAGTGCATCAATTCACCAAAATTGGCGCACATGTATTTATAGGTGGAGGATTTAGAGCAGTCCAAGATGTGCCTCCATTTATTTTATCTGCCAATGACCCACTCGAATATAAAGGTGTAAATAATACAGGTTTAAAAAGGCGAGGATACTCTTTAGAAGATAGAAGATTAATTAAAAGCATATATAAAATATATTTTAAATCAGGTTTAAATAGGAATGAAGCCTTAAATCGTATTAATGAAGAAATAAATTCATCAAATGTTAAAGAGCAGATAATTGAGTTTATCCAATCATCAGAGAGAGGTATAATTTAATTTTCTTGGTAAGATTATTGTTAAAAACTAGCTTATTGCTAGCGTTTTCCTTTGCAGAATCAGCAATATTCAGATTTGATGAAGCACCCATAAGAACTATTGTATATTCCTCATCATTTTGGTTGAGTGGTTCACCTGTAATTGATCCAAAAAGTGAGGACCGTTTAATGTTTCAAACTGGATATAGTTCAATTTTTAATAAACAGGAAGCTGATCATTGGTTTTATCCAAATATTGATATAGGAGCAAAAATAACAAAAAATTTATGCTTAACTACCAAGGCATATGGTTTTTCTATGAAAAAAGATTCTCCTCAAATTTTAGGAGCGGGTATTCAATATTATTATGGAACAAATAAAGATACTTTAGATTGGAGTACTTGTATTCATCGGGTTGATTTAAAAGGGCTTGAACATTTTAAGCTGACCTCAATAACTCTTGATATTAGGAAATGGCTATCTTGGAATTTTATGCGATTGAGAATTGGTGCGGGATCTAATTTTTTTAAAGAATATTCATACATAGAAAATTATAATACACCCAATCGTATTGAGGGACAAATTAATTTTATAGGATTAGATATTATCATGCCATTATCAATATTTATTTTTGGTATGGAAACACGTATAAATCCTAATAGGATTTCAACCACAATTTTTTTACTAAAAGAAATATTTTAATGAAAAGGCGAATTTCAATATTAGGATCTACTGGTTCCATTGGTGTTAATGCTTTAAAGGTTATATCACATCTACAAAATGAATTAGAAGTTGTGTATTTATCTGTAAATAAAAATACGGCATTATTATTAGAACAGATAAAAATATACCAACCCAAAGCAGTTTGTATTGTAGATGAAGAATCATATTATAAAGTAAAGGAAGACATTTATTCATTAAATATCGAAATATTGTGTGGGAGACCTGGGCTATTAGAGCTTGCAAAAAGAACTGATGTGGATGTTATGCTTAATGCTCTTGTTGGTGCTCCAGGAATGGAGCCAACTTTATTTGCTATTGAGGCTGGAGTTGATGTTGCCTTATCAAATAAAGAAAGCCTTGTGATGGCAGGAAATATCATTAATAAAGCACAACAAAAATCAGGAGCAGAGATTTACCCTGTAGATAGTGAACACTCCGCTATTTGGCAGTGTCTAATTGGGGAAGAACTTGTAGATGTTAACCGAATCATTTTAACTGGAAGTGGTGGCCCATTTAGACAGAGAGATATATCTTCATTCAATAATATAACAGTTAAAGAGGCATTAAATCATCCAAACTGGGATATGGGTAAAAAAATTACAATAGATAGTGCTACTATGATGAATAAAGGGCTAGAAGTTGTAGAGGCCTATTGGTTGTTTGGAATTGACCCTGGTCAAATAAGTATCATAGTTCATCCACAATCAATAATTCATTCCATGGTTGAAATGAAAGATGGATCAGTCAAAGCACAAATGGGAGTCCCAGATATGAAAGTGCCTATCCAATATGCGCTAACCTATCCACGCCATATAGAAGCTGCGTGGGAAAGACTTGATCTCATTAATTGCGGGGATTTAACATTTCAAAAACCAGATTTTGAACGATTCCCCTGTATTGCTCTAGGGTTTAAAGTATTAGAAAAGTTTGGCACTTCTGGCGCTGCATTAAATTTATCTAATGATTATGCTGTCTATCGTTTTTTAAATGGAGAAATACAATTCACTGATATACCAAGAATTAATGAGTCTGTACTTGAAGAACATCCATGGAATGAAGAGCCATCTCTTAATGATCTTATAGAATTGGATGAATGGGTCAAAAAATATGTAACTACATATTGATATTATGGAACTAATTTTTTTTTAATAGTAGATTAACACCTTATGACAACACTTTGGGCAACAATTATCATTCTTGGAGTTTTAATAACTATTCATGAATATGGACATTTTATTGCTGCTAGGTCAGTAGGAGTTCGTGTAGAACGTTTTTCAATCGGCATTCCACCTAGATTTCTTACCATTCGATCTATCGATAATGCTTTATTATTCAATTTGTTCTTTTATAAACGTTCTAAGGGTAAATGGAAATGGCAACCAATATTCAAGAAAGAGATAAAGAAACCAGGACGTATTGGTTCCAATACAGAATATGTGATTGCATTGTTACCATTAGGTGGGTATGTGAAAATGGCAGGAATCATTGATGAAAGCATGGATGCAGATTTACAATATGAAGAAGATGAATTTATGTCCCAACCCTTATGGGCTAAAATATGGATCTTAAGTGCCGGAGTAATAATGAATACAATTCTGGCATTTGCTATTTTTGCTTCTATAGGATATTATCAAGGATCACCAGAGATTAAAAATGAGGCTGTAGTTGGTGAACTACAACTTGATAGACCAGCGCAATTAGCAGGGGTTCTTCCAGGTGATAGGATTGTTAAAATTGATGGTGAAAATATAAATACATGGGATGATCTTACCCGAATCATCCATGATCAACCTGAGACTAAGATTAATTTATTAATTGAGAGAGATAATTCAATAATAGACCTTGACATTACCACAGCAATGCATATTATACCTACTGGAACAGGGACTGACACATTAGGTGTCATCGGAATAGCTCCAGTCATCATTTATAATGATATGACAATTATAGAAGCTGTGCAAGTTGGTTGGTCGCGTACTTTTGCAAGTTTTGGTATGATCATTGAAAGTCTCAGAATGTTGGGTTCCGGTGCAGCCTCTGTTAAAGATTTTGGAGGTCCAATTATGATTGCTCAACTTGCTG
>CAYOJL010000046.1:3958-16929 GCA_964404235.1 uncultured bacterium
GGTGCAGCCTCTGTTAAAGATTTTGGAGGTCCAATTATGATTGCTCAACTTGCTGGTCAAACTGCTGAAGCCGGGCTAATGCCATTTCTTACATTTATGGCCTTGCTAAGTGTTAATTTGGCTTTATTGAATATTTTACCAATCCCCGGTCTTGATGGAGGTCATATATTTCTTCACTTAATTGAAGCCATCATAAGAAGACCTCTGACATTAAAAACAAGAATTGCGATTCAACAAGTAGGGATGGCCTTTATTCTTATGTTGATGGTTACTATTATTTTCCAAGATATTTCTAGGTTATTCAATTAATAATTTCATTTAAGGATAGAGTAAGGTTACCATATTTAAGACTCATCCAGATTTTGATTGGATATCGATTATCATCATTTGAAAATAGAATAGACATTGTTGCTTTATTTTTAAATTGTTTTTTGTCCTTTCTTGAGGGACTCACTTTAGAGCAGTAATAAGTCCCAGCAGGGACAGTTTCGTTGATATTTTCTTCAATTTTAATTTCTAGTGGAATTATCTTCTTTCCCTGAATTGTTTCAATGGTCTGTCCTTCCATTTTTACAATTTCTTGTCCACGAAAAAAGTAGAATAAGGAATATGGTGAATGAATTTCGTTTCCAATTTCTAAAGTATCACCATTAGTTATAGCATAACCCGCTTCATGGTTAATGTACGTTTCACTTTTTTTCTTATATTGACCTTCACGAATATTAGATACCACTTTTATTGGTAATAATGATTGTTCATTTAGCCAAATATCAATTTGATCATTAATGGGGAATAAATAATTTATAATTCCCTTTGATTTTGCGGTGAATTGCACATGATAGGTCATGATATTATTGATTGATTCTTTATTTAATACTTTCAAACTACCTTTGGCAGCATCAATGCTTCCAAATGATGCATCATAATTAAGCTCTTCTCCAATTTTAAAAGGGATATTACCATATAATGGGAATATTAGAAGAAAGGTCAATAATAATTTCATGATCTTAATATTTTCCAATTTTCATCCTCAAAGATATAAATAGTAGATCCACAGCCATTAATGATACCATCATCTACAAGAAGTTCAATATCATTAGAGAATTCATTTTCGATAATATCTGGGATTGTAAATGGTTCATAGCCAGAACGGTTTACACTGGTTGTTGTTATTGGATGTGGGTAATTAAAAGAAAGTTCATTACAAAAAGCATGATCAGGAATTCTTATACCCAGACTTTGATTTCGTCCAGTTATTAAACCTGATACAATATCGTCTTTGACCGGAACGATGACAGTGGTATCGCCACCTAATTTTTTCTCGACAATAGATTTTTCTTTTTTGGATAAATTCATCCATTTAAGAGCAGTACTAATATTTGGAGCTAGAACACTCATTGGGCCTTTTCTGCCTTTGATTGAATTTATTTTTTTTATAGCATCATGATTATTTGCATTACAACCAAAACCATAAATAGTATCGGTGGGATATATTATAACACCACCTTTATTTAAAATATTGATGGCTTTTTTTACAGCCAGACTGCTATCACTTTTAATTCTTTGAAACATGGAAATTTATGGTTTTGTCTTCCAGCGTTTATGAAACCAAAAGTATTGCTCAGGATTTTGTTTAATATAATTTTCAAGAAGACTTGTATAATTCTGAGTTATCGTTTCAATATTTTGAATAGCAGTATCAACTGCAGTTAATCTGATCTGATATTTCTGAAATCCTTTTTGTATACATGCCCCCATCATTACTGGTGCGCCAGTATTAAGGTGGAATAGGGCTGCACCTTTAGGCGTTGATGCAAAAGATTTAAAAAACTTAACAAACACACCCTTTGTTCTTGCATCTTGGTCACTGACTAGACCTAAAACTCCATTTTGTGATAGCACTTCATATGCTTTTTCAATTGATTGCTCTTTTTTATAAAATTGTTTTGTGCCTGGCAGTTCCCTTTGTTCCTGGAAAAACTGATTAGCACCTTTGTTTTTTTGACGTAAAGCAATTCCAGCAAATAAATGGGTGTATTCACCTAACCATTTACCCATTATTTCCCAAGCACCAAAGTGGCCAGTGATAAATATTACACCCTTACCCTTAGCTAAGTATGAATCAAGAATATTTTTACCCACGATATCAATTTCTAATCTTTCCCATGATCTTGGGACAGAAATAAATTGAATAAAATTAAAAGAAAAAAATAGGTACATCTTTTTAAGAATTGTATTTACTCTTTTATCAGACCATTTGGGGAAAGCCATTTTAAAGTTTGTTTTAGCTTGATCTTTACGAATATTTGCATGATGATAAAGGAAACTAGCTAAATGATTTGCAATTCTATATCTAGACCGTGCTGATATAGTTGAGAGAAATTTTTTGAACAGTATTAATAAATAATATGATATGGAGTCGGATAATTTCATTCTATGTGAAATTACGGCTTTGTTCTAATTAAATTTTGCTAGTTTTTTTCAATTAAATATTAACCTATGAGAAAGCACCTAATAATTTTTATTTACATATTTTCAGTATTGTATTCGGATACGATATATAGAATCCCAATCCAGGGTACCATTGACCTTGGTTTGCCGCCTTTTATAAATAGAATGTTAGAAGACGCAAAATCAAAGAATGCTAAAGCTGTAATATTTGATATCAATACATTTGGTGGGAGAGTTGATGCTGCAACACAGATCAAAGACGCAATATTAGGAACTGATATCATGACTGTTGCATTTATTAATCGTCGTGCTATATCTGCAGGAGCGTTGATAACGTTATCTTGCGAAAAAGTTTTCATGACAGGAGGTGCTTTGATCGGTGCAGCTACGGCTGTGGATATGTCTGGGAAAAAAGGTAGTGAGAAAGTTATTAGTTTTATGAGAGAAGAAATGGCTTCAACAGCTGAAAAAAGAGGTCGTAATAAAAAAATTGCAAGAGGAATGGTAGATGAAGAATTGACATTTAATCATTTAGTAATTGATGGTGACTCAGTTCTTGTTGATGATATCGAAGGACGAAAAGAAGGGAAATTGATTTCATTAACAACTGACCAGGCAATAAAATATGGCA
This sequence comes from uncultured bacterium, assembly GCA_964404235.1. GTDB lineage: Bacteria > Fidelibacterota > Marinisomatia > Marinisomatales > UBA1611 > CACEUX01. Next base: position 7,041 of record CAYOJL010000046.1, read on the forward strand.
TTGCTGATGGAACGTTTGAAACCATCGATGCCCTAATGGACTCTCTTGGCTATAGTACAGCTCAATTAATTGAAACATCTGAGAATTGGTCTGAAAAAATTGTACGCTTTTTAACAGATCCGGTCGTGGCATCTTTATTAACTACATTTGGATTTTTAGGTATACTATTTGAACTTCAGAGCCCTGGGTGGGGAATTCCTGGTTTTGTAGGTCTAGCCTGTTTGATTTTATCATTAAGTGTTTCTTATATAGCAGAACTTGCAACTATGTCAGATATGCTTTTTGTCTTTGCTGGATTAGGTCTGCTTTTACTTGAAATGCTTGTTATCCCTGGCTTTGGAATAGTAGGTTTGGGCGGGATTGGATTTATGTTGTATGGTCTATATTTATTATTGCTACCTGATGTCCCTGTAGGAGAAGAAATAATGGAACAAGCAATGGATGGTTTTATGATAGGACTTGTTGGAGCGGTCATTGGAATAATTTTATTGATCAAACTTATGATGAAAACAAAATTTTGGGATCAGCTTACTGCACCTGATATACAAAAAAAAGAGGACGGGTATTCAAATACACAAGGATGGGAATCATTAAAAGATTCAATTGGAATTGCAGATACTGATTTGCATCCATCAGGTTGGGTCAAAATAGAAGAACAACGAATTTTTGTTATAAGTGAAGGTGGTTTTATCGATGAGGGTAAAGAAGTAACCGTGCTCTCCGTAGATGGCAATAGAGTTTTGGTCAGAGAATTAAATAAAAAGGGAAAATAATTATGCCTATTGTACAAATGTTTTTACTTGGTTTGATCGTAGTTGTGACGGTCACTCTGCTTTATTTTGTCCCTGTTGGGATGTGGATTCAAGGTATTGTTTCACTAGGTGTAGGTAGGATTCGCATTGTTGATCTTATCCGTATGCGATTGAGAAAGATCTCCCCACGGCTTGTTACAGATGGGGTTATTAATCTTCATAAGGCAGGATTAGCACATATTTCAACTGATATGCTTGAAACACACTATCTTGCAGGAGGAAATGTACAAAATATAGTAGCTGCTTTGATTGCTGCCGATAAGGCAAATATACAATTACCTTTTGAAACGGCGACGGCTATTGATCTAGCGGGGCGTGATGTAAAGGAAGCAGTCCAGACATCAGTATATCCTAAAGTGATCAATGCACCAAAGGATGGATACTTGGCTGCTGTAGCAAAAGATGGCATTGAGTTGAAAGCAAGAGCGAGGGTCACTGTAAGGACCAATATCCCTGGTCTTGTGGGCGGGGCTACTGATGATACAATCATTGCTCGTGTAGGAGAAGGGATTGTTTCTGCAATTGGATCTGCATCAAATTACTCTGAGGTATTAGAAAATCCAGACAATATATCCAGAGCTGTACTAGATAAAGGTCTAGATGCAGGAACTGCTTTTGAGATTCTATCTATTGATATAGCAGATCTGGATGTAGGAAAAAATATTGGAGCCTCATTACAAGCAGATCAAGCAGAGGCTGATTTACGTGTTGCCCAAGCAAAAGCTGAAACTCGGAGAGCAATGGCAGTTGCTGAAGAGCAGGAAATGACGGCAAAAACACAAGAAATGAAAGCAAAGGTTGTAGAGGCAGAATCAATGGTCCCAACAGCTATGGCAGAAGCATTCAGAGCTGGGAACATGGGAATCATGGATTATTATAAATTAGAAAATATAAAATCTGATACGACCATGAGAGATTCAATTGCTGATACTGGTACGGAGTCAATTTCAGAAGATCCAGTTGATGATAATTAGATATGGAGTGTGATTGGTATTGTGGATATCTCAATTCCAAATCATATAGCGGGTCAAATTTCTAAACGCTGCATACGTTGCTATAAAGAACAACAATGGTATGGCGAAAATTTTCTATTTGATCATATTGGAGATGCTGATGTTATTGGAAAAAGGATATTAGAAATAGGATGTGCAGAAGCAGGATTGCTTAAGTTTTATGTTAATAAGGGAGCATTTTGCTCGGGGCTAGAATTATCCGATATAAGGTATAAAAATGCAGTTTTGTTGAATGAAGATAATTCCCTTCATCTATTCCAGGCTAATATATGTGACCCTGAGACTTATGATAATGAATTAATTGAAAAATATGATACTATTATTATAAGAGATGTAATTGAACATATTGAAAAAAAGAAAATTGCATTAAATAATATTTATGACCTTTTAATACCTGGAGGAAAACTATTCATCTCTTTTCCTCCAAAATATTGTGCATATGCTGGACATCAACAAACCATCCCTGTTTTGCTAGGGAAACTGCCCTATTTACATTTATTGCCAAACTTTTTATATATGAGATATTTAAAACTGATTGGTTGTCCAGAAAAAAAGATCAAATATTTGATAGAAACTAAAAAGGATAGGATCTCTATAAATGCAATGCGAAAATTGTTAGTGGATATTGGTTTTATTATAAAAAAAGAAAGCAATTGGTTCATTAGGCCAGCTTATTCATTCCGTTTTGGTCTACCAAAGATCAAAAACCCTTTTTCATTTATACCAATATTAAATGAAATCTTTTGTAATGGTATCTTATTCTTGATTGAAAAGCCGGAGAAATAATATGGAATGGTTAGGAATACTACTTCTTTATCTTATCTCTGGATTCATGAAAAAGCGTGAACAGAATCAAAAGCACAAAGAGATCGAATCTGAACCTGGATGGGATTCAGATGATTCGACTGTCATTAAAAAACCAGAAACCAATCTCGACCAACTATTGAATGATCTTTTTGAACAAAACCCTAAAACACCAGAAGCAAGTCCAATAATTTCTGATATTATAGAACAGGAGACTGGCAATTTAGATACTGAAATTATTACTGAAAAAACAGATGGGTCTTTCAATGATATCTTAGTTTCTGATGAACAGGATCTATCAGAAATAGATGAACAAGATAAAAATTTTGAAGAAAGGATATATCATTCTAAGCTTGCAGATAGAAAGGAATTGCATCTTGGTAATAAATGGAATAAGCAGGTAAATCTCAAAAACGAATTATTTGATTCTAAAAAAACTTTAAAAAAAGCAATCATACTAAAAGAAATATTAGATAAGCCTTTAGCACTTAGAGAGTAATTCAACCTAGACGGTCAAAAACTTTTTGTGATTCTTCTAAAAGATCATTTTCTGTTCCATTATTATGAATAACGAAATCTGCCATATGCACTTTATCTTCATCGGGCCATTGCAAATCTAATCTACTTAGAAATTCTTCTCTTGTTAAACCACCACGCTCCATGACTCTCTGAGTGCGTAATCTTAGGTGAGAAGTGACCACAATAATATAATCCATATGTGTATCTGCCCCAGACTCATATATTAATGCAGCATCCACAACAAATATTTCGTGTTTTTTGTTAGAAAGTATTATATCAAATTTGGAATCTATTTCAGTGAAAACATAAGGGTGTATTATAGTATTTAGACGTAATTGATGATTCTCATCTTGAAAAGCAATTCGTGCTAATTTTTGTTTATCTATATTTCCACTGCCATCTAAAATATCTGTGCCAAATTCTGCAATAATTTCTCCCTGCGCAGTTTCATTATTATTTAAGATTTCTTTAGCAACAGAATCGGCATCAAAAATGTAGGCTCCCCATTTAGAGAACAGTTCACTGACTGAACTTTTTCCACTGCCGATTCCACCAGTTAAACCTACTTTGAGCATATTTTATTTTAATACCTTTAATATCCTTTTTGTGATTTCATTGATTGTCCCTACACCATCTATATTCTTAAGGAGGCCTTTATTATTATAAAAGTCTAATAATGGAGCAGTTTGTTCCCAATAAATTTTTTGGCGTTTTCTTATAATTTCATGAGTATCATCACTTCTACCTGAATCTATTCCTCGTTTTATTAGTCTATTTACAAGTTCCTCTTCATCCGCAGTTAGACTAATAGCCATATCTAAGGTATGATATAATGCTATCATGATATCTTCCAAACCTGTTGCCTGCTCTATTGTTCTTGGAAAACCATCAAGTAAATACCCATTATTACAATCTGGCATAATAATTCTATCACTAATAATATTTAATAATACCTTATCAGGAACTAGCTGGCCCTTATCAATATACTTTTTAGCAATAAGCCCAATTTTAGTCTCGTCAGCAATTTCTTTGCGAAGTATTTCACCAGTTGAAAGATGTGCTATGTTTAATTCATTTTGTATTATTTGTGCTTGGGTCCCTTTTCCAACACCTGGAGGACCCATAATTAATAATTTCATATTGATATCTTATTTTTAGATCAAAACTCCAGCAATTGTTGCAGTTAACCAAGAGGCTAACGCGCCGCCAATCATTGCTTTCATTCCAAGTTTAGAAAGATCTTTCCTTCTTTCCGGAGCCATGCCACCAATCCCACCAAGTTGTATCCCGATCGATCCAAAATTAGCAAAACCACAAAGTGCATAACTTGCAATTATTGCTGTTCTATCGGACAATGCATTATTATTAATCAATTCACCTAGGTTAGCATAAGCTATCAGTTCTGTTAAAACGATCTTTTCTCCCATGAGCGTCCCCATAATCCTTGCCTCTTCCCATGGAATACCCATTGACCAGGCAAGAGGTTGGAATATAAATCCCATCACCTCTTGCATAGTGGTTGAAAATAAATATTCTAATGAAAAATTTACCATGGTTATGATAGAAACAAAGGCAACCAACATAGCTCCAACATTAGCAGCTAATTTCAATCCATCAGTAGCACCTCTACCCAGTGCGTCCATAGCATTTTCAGTGGTTCTATCAATAGTGATATTTATATTATCTAATGTATCAGATTTATTAGTTTCGGGATAAATTATTTTTGCAATAACCAATGCAGCGGGTGCAGACATAATACTTGCAGCTAGCATATGACCTGCTATGCCAGGTATTGCCTGGAGCCATAAAACATATAAGGCCATAACAGAACCAGCGGCAGTTGCAAAACCACCTACCATAATTGCCATCAATTCTGAATTTGTCATGTTATTTATAAATGGACGAATTAGAATGGGAGCTTCAGTTTGACCTACAAATATATTTGCTGATATGCTCAATGTTTCTGCGCCACTGGTCTTCATACTTTTTTTCATTAATTGGGCCACTTGTTTTACTATGAATTGGATAATCCCAAAATGATATGTAACTGCTATTAAACTCGAAAAGAAAATAATTACCGGCAAAGCTCTGAAGGCAAAGTTGATCATAGCCGCATGATAACCAACACCTGGAACGAATGATTGGAATAAAAAGTTACTACCTGCATCTGAGAAACTGATCAGTTTTTTAAATAATGTATCAATAAAAGAAAATTGTGCCTTTACAAAAGGTATCTTTAAAATAATAAGAGCGAAAAATATTTGTAGGCCTATGCCCCAGACAACAGTACGGATATTAATAGCTTTCCTATTATTAGATAGGGCATAGGCGATACCTAATAATATTACAATACCAATTAAGCCATTCAGTTTCATTATCAATCCTCCTTAGGAGGTTTGAAGCAATTTCTACAACGGGCCTCATATTTATCATGTTCACCAATTACAACCTGCACGGAATCTGATGATGTACGCTGTGTATACGATGCTGGATTTCCACACTTTACACATATAGCTCTTAGCTTATCAAGATAATCTGCTTCACACATTATATCTGGCATCGGACCAAATGGTAAACCACGATAATCTGTATCAAGACCTGCGACAACGACCCGCTTACCTTTACTAGCTAATATTTTGCAGATCTTTAGTATAGAATGATCAAAGAATTGGGTCTCATCAATGCCTATAACTTCATGATTGTTTGATATATTAAGAATTTCTTTGGGGTCATTAATAATATGGGATTCCATTTTTGATTTATTATGACTAACAATATGTCCAACACTAAAACGAGAATCGATCTTTGGTTTGAAAATAGCGATCTTCATTTTTGCAATTTCAGCTCTGCGCAGTCTGCGAATCAACTCCTCGGTCTTCCCCGAGAACATGCTCCCGCATATCACTTCTATCCAACCTGAGTTTATAGGTGTTAACGTCATATTTTATTTATATCGATTTTTGTATTGATCATATTTATCACATCTTTTAGATCATATTCTTCTTGAACTATCAGATCTGCATGGTCTTTTGAAGGTTCGATATATTTTTCATGCATTGGAGAGACAGTAGAGTCATATTGTAATTTTACAGATTCTGGTGTGCGACCACGTTCTTTTATATCTCGATCCATTCTTCTTTGAAAACGAACTTTCTCTGACGTATCGATAAAAACTTTTATTGTGTATAATTTACGAAGTTGCAGATAATACAATACAAAAATTCCTTCTACAATAATTATTGAAGAATATGGGATTTCCTTGGTTTTATTAGATCTAATATGGTTTGAAAAATCATAGGTTGGAATTTTGATCGCCTTCCCATTGATCAACTGTTGTAATTGCGTTTCAAATAGATCAACATCAATAGAATCCGGGTGATCAAAATTCTGTTTTATACGATCTTCATAAGGCATGTGTGATAGATCTTTATAATATGCATCCTGTTCAATTACCGCAATATTTGTTGTCATAGAAGTTTCTATTATTTTTTTAGTAAGGAATGTTTTCCCTGAACCCGTTCCCCCAGAGATCCCTATAACTTCGGGTTTCATTTTAGGGATCTATCATCGAATGCATCAGGTAGCAAATCGGACGAAAGGATTGTTTTTATATGGCCATTATCATTACAAATATATACAGGTATTTCTTTACACAGATCCCATATTACCTGCCTACATGCACCACACGGCATACCCCCATTTTTTGTAGCAACTGCAATGCTAATAATATTTTTATGCCCTTCAGCAATTGCTCGGAATAATGCTGTCCTTTCTGCGCAACATGTAAGACCGTAACTGGAAGATTCAACATTACATCCACCAATTATATCCCCAGATGCAGTTTCTACCGCAGCTCCAACATAATAATTAGAGAATGGCGCATAGGACCTTTTTCGCATTTTAATAGCTTCATCTATTAATCTTTTCTTCATATTCTTTTAATATGTAAAGTTTGAAAAATTTTTAATGCACTAATTCCTACAATAAATCCACCAATATGTGCAAACCAGGCAATCCCTCCTGTAGTATCAAACCCCAAACTACCAAGTCCACCTGATAATTGCATTAGGAACCATAAACCTAATACGAATTGAGCAGGAACTACAATTGTAGTAATAAAAATAAAGATAACTGCTAGTACATGAACTCTGGCCTTCGGGAATTTGATCATATAGGCACCTAATACACCTGCAATTGCCCCGCTTGCCCCAACCATAGGAGTTGTCGAATAGGGTTCTATTAAGAATTGTGCTACTGCAGCTCCTGCTCCGCAAAAAAGATAAAAATATAAATATCTAGCATGTCCAAGAATGCTTTCTACATTATCACCAAATATATATAAAAACCACATATTGCCAATGATATGCATGATCCCTCCATGCATGAACATAGATGTAAAAATAGTAAACAATTTGAATTCATATGGTATAAAAGCAAAAGTGGCAATCATGCTTGCATTATCATATACGTAAAATTGTCCTAAAAACACCAGAATATTTAATCCGATGATAGCATATGTAACGTAAGGGAATAGCACCCTTGGGTTATCATCTTTATATGGGAAAAACACTAGTAAACGGAAAAATAGATTGTATCAGAGGATTCATTCCCCATTCGGTCACGAATCTTGAAATCAATTTTATGTGGTCCTTCTTGGAGAGGTAGGTCAAGATTATATGAGACTGTTTTTTTGATTGGTTGATATGCTGGATAAAGAATATTATCATTTAAAATTAGATCAAATGATGATTCTTTTTCGTCAATCCCTGATAAATGATCTTCTACTTCTATAACGATCTTATTTACATCTTTTATATGATACCGACCACTATTGCCTGGGAATGTCTTTTTGATCCTTGGTGAATCCAGATCTTGGATAACAGTTACTGCATCCATCCGATCTAGTTCTGCTGTTAATATTTGTTTACGACGATTGTTTTCTGTTTCTGCATGTATCCATTTTTCAGATTTTGGATCATAATAATAGATACCCAAATTAGAATGCTCTACCAAGTCACGACTATAACGGATACCAACTTGAAACTTACCTTTTAAAGCTAGGTCAAATGGCTGAAGCTGGTAGACAGGTGATAAATGATAACCATAGTTAATTTTAGCATGTTTTTTCACGTGATCGATCCATATAACATTATTCTGAAAAAATGTACCAGGCATGGTTTTAACTGAACAGTTTCTATCATTGGAAAACGAAAAATATTCCTGTCCAGGGCCAACAGATTGAAGCAGATAATGAAATCGTGTTTCTCTTGATAGATCTTCATGGCTCAATTCTACATCTATATATTTCATATTATTTACGATCTGATGAGAAAGCTTATCCGATAAAAATGTATTTGGCCTTATTTGTACCATTGGGTATGACATGAATGTGTTATCATTTGCCAATCTAACAGTTACTCTTCCTGGAACGTAATGATCTAGGTCTACTTGAAAGAATAATCCTCTTTCAGTATTTGATATCTTTAGATCTGGGTGGACATCTACTACGCTTACCTTGGGGTCAATGTCTGTCCAATGGTATGGATTGACCATGCCTCCCAATTGATTAATGCCAATTATTTGCAGGATCCTATCTCTTATAGATGATATTGCTATTGTAATATGAAGGTCTTTCTTTACTTTTTCAGAATGTAGTATTTCAACTTTTTGATCTGCAAATCCATATGGTGTAAAGTTATATACCACTGCATCACGAATAGCCAGCCCTCCTCTTTTTGGAGATAGGGCAAGTGTAACAACTTTCTTATCTCGAAATATTTCTTTTGCCTCAAGTGTCATAGGGAACGTTCCTGCAACTGTACCTTTCACAATAGTCTTATTACCATGGGCGTCAAAAATATGAATTTCTACAGAATGCAATCCTGGGGCGAGCCCTAATATGCCTGATAGGTCGGAGCCATGTATGGATGTTTTCCTGTGCTCTTCTAATCGGTATAGCTTCTGAAATTCTCCTAGATTTTGTCTCTTAAGATCATATTGAATGATGGTCTTGGCAAATTTCCCTTGGTTAAATGGGATCTTTGTATAGTCAAGTTCAAACTCTATTTGACCATCTATGATCAATTGAGCTCTATGAAATTGATAAATATTGTTAGTTCCTTCTCGCTTATCTACGGCTTTTATAGCGAAACTGAATTCTCCAAATACACTTAATGTATCGGCAAAGTGGTAGATTCCATCTTTATCACGAAATAAAGGGATGGTCTGCATTAATGGGCTTGCATTAATGAGAGCATTTTGAGAGATCGGTATCAATGCTAATTCTTTTGGAACAGGCATAATATTATCTTCTAGGTCGAATGCAAATATTAGTGGATTAAGAGGAACGCTTTTACTATTTCTATATTCAAAGTGTATATGAGGCGCAAAAGAATTTCCTGTGTTGCCAGAGAAGCCGATCAGGTCTCCCTTTTTTACTTGGAATTCTCGTGCAGAGAATTGAGTATCTACATTGTAACTAAGTCGTTTTGCTTGTTGAAGTCGCCATACCCTTTCCATAACCGGAGTGAAAGATTCTAAATGTCCATAGACCACCTCGTGTCCTGAATTAGTACGCTGATAGAGTGCCTTACCGTACCCAGTATAATTAGATCGAATACGACTGATATAGCCATCTTCTACTGCTAGTACTTCCATCCCTATTTTTCCATTGGTTTTGATATCTAGGCCCATATGAAAGTGGTCGTCTCTATTTTCACCAAAATTGGAGGAGAAGAACTT
>CAYOJL010000047.1:0-16789 GCA_964404235.1 uncultured bacterium
TAGCATCTAATGCAGTTGTACTAACCGCCAGGTTATAATCCGCACCATCCGTTGTCGATGATGGATCATTACCAACATACATAGAACCCGTATCCTCGATCAATGCATCAGAGAGCGTATTAATACTGGTCAAAGATGATGCCGATGTCCATGCCAATGTCCCACTACCATCTGTTTTTAACAGTTGATTCGCAGATCCGTCTGCTGTGGGCAGGGTCATGGCCGTAGACCCAAAGCCTAGTGCGGCGGCGTAGACCGTGGCACCCTTGTCTTGGGACATGTATACCGCGGTCACGTCTGCATTTCCTAGTGTGACAGAATTATCTGCCTGGCCTGATGCGCCGTAGCCAACGATTGTCTGATTGGTTCCTGCTTCGTCCGAAGCCGCAGTACTTGCACCTACAAAGGTATTTTTATTTCCAGTAGTTATGTCATTGGTGCCTGTGTTTCCTGCTTGATACCCTAGCGCACTATTATAACCATCTTGGTCTGCTGTCCTGTTGGCATCATAAAGTGATTCAACACCTATTGCAGTATTAAAATCTGCAGTTGTGTTATCAAAAAGAGCTCTGTATCCAAATGCAATATTCCTATCCCCTTCAGTATTGCTTCCCAAACTCTGATACCCCGAAGCAGTATTATAAGTACCAGACGTATTATTTCTTAAACTTCGCCATCCAAAAGCAGAGTTTCCGCTATTTGTATTAACAAATAAAGCCTCATAACCAGTTGCAGTATTATAAGACCCCGATTCGTTTAGTTTTAAAGCCCTATACCCCGAAGCAGTATTCTGTTCACCAGTCGTGTTGTCAGTTAAAACATCATATCCTATTGCAGTGTTAGCATCTCCGGTTGTAATAGCATCCAAAGCAGTTACTCCAACTGCCACGTTATAGTCTGCTGCATCAGTTGTTGAGGATGGATCATTACCGACATACATGGAACCCGTGTCCTCGACCAGTGCATCAGAGAGACCATTTATGCTCGTTGCGGCAGAACCCCAGGACAATGTCCCACTGCCATTAGTCTTTAATACCTGATCCGAAGAACCATCTGTAGTAGGGAGCGTCATAGAGGTTGATCCAAAACCTAGTGCAGCGGCGTAGACCGTTGCACCCTTATCTTGGGACATGTATACCGCGGTCACGTCTGCATTTCCTAGTGTGACAGAATTATCTGCCTGGCCCGTCGCACGATGCCCTAAGACAATCTGATTTGATGCATCATTCTTACTTGCATCCGCAAAACCACCAACTATCACATTATTGTTTCCTGTCGTTAATGTGTCCCCAGAGCGAAAGCCCAGTCCAACATTGAAATCACCCGTTGTTACCCTAAAGGCAGATCCTTGTCCAAGTCCACTATTTTTCAAACCTGATGTCACATCCCTAAGTGAACTGTTTCCCATTGCCACATTATGGGTGCCACTTGTCAAATCTCTCAGAGAAAAAGCTCCTTGTGCTGCATTATAATTTCCTGTTGTAAGAGCAGTAAGACTTGATAGGCCAAATGCTGTATTTGCATCTCCTGATGTAATGGCATCCAATGCATTAACTCCAACGGCAGTGTTGTTATTCGCATTGTTCAATGTTCCCGTCGTCTCATGACCAATGATGATCGAGTTAGAGAAATTATCTCCACCAGATTTGGCATCAGATAGACCATCTATATCCGTTGCTGCCGAGTTGGCTGCCCAATCCCCTACACCATCCCCATCCGAGGTCCACACCTGACCACTTGTTCCTGCCGAGGTAATGAAATATTCGTTGTTTTCTACCTTGCTTGCTGAAAGTGTACCATCTGCCAGGTCTGCTAAATCAGCATCATATGCCTGTACATCGACACCAATCTCTAGTCCAAGATTACTACGGGCAGTTGAGACATCTGATGCTCCTGTTCCTCCATCAGCAACCGTAATATCTGTTATTCCTGTGACCGAACCACCTGTGATAGCAACATTGTTAGCTGCCTGAGTTGCGATCGTACCTAGACCTAGAGATGTCCTAGCATCAGAACCATTTTCAACGGTCCATTTACTGCCATTTGATACAATAAAATTCCCATCTGCATGACTAAGATCTGCAATATCTGATAGATGATCATCCTTATCCTGCTTATTGTCCAACTGTGTCTGGACATTAGAGGTCACACCATCTACATAACCCAGTTCTGTTGTTGTCACCTCTGAGACAGCTATTTTCCCATCTGTATTTGAAATAATAGCTCTTGAAGCAGTAAGATCTTCAGTATCAATTGTAGTCGCAGCACCTGTGATCCCTCCTATATCGCCCCAAGCTCCTGGCCCATCTCCATCCGATGTCCAGACCTGTCCATTAGTCCCATCTGTTGTAATAAAATATTCCCCGTGCTGCACCTTGGTAGCTGTGAGTTTTCCATCTGCAAGGTCTGCAAGGTCTGCATCATAGGCCTGGACATCAACACCGATCTCTAAACCTAGATTGCTTCTTGCTTCACTAACATCAGAGGCATTTGTTCCACCATCGGCAATTGCCAGATCTGTGATCCCTGATACGGATCCTCCTGTGATCGATACATTATCTGCTGCCTGGGTCGCAATAGATCCAAGACCAAGGGATGTACGTGCAACTCCCCCAGTTTCCACGGTCCAACTACTACCATCAGATACAATGATATTACCATCACTATGTGCCAGACCTGATATGGTAGCAAGCTCAGTGTTGGTGTCCATTTTCGCATCCAACTGATCTTGAATATTTGAGGTCACACCATCTGTATAGTTTACTTCTGTTGCATCTGAGGTAACACCTAGGTCTGCCAAGGTGCTTACGTTACCAGTGCCTTTTGAATCCAATTGCACTTGTACATCAGAGGTCACATTCTCAAGGTATTGTACTTTACTTGCTGTCAATGTGCCATCTGAGAGATCAGTAAGGTCTGCATCATACCCTTGTACATCTACACCGATCTCTAGGCCAAGATTTTCGCGAGCAGTAGTGATATCCGCTGCTCCCGTACCTCCATCAGCAATCGCTATATCTGTTATATCTGTAACAGAGCCTCCAGTAATAATAACATTATCTGCTTCCTGCGTGGCGATCGAACCCAAACCTAAAGACTGACGTGCATCAGCACCTGCTTCAATGGTCCAATTTGTACCATCCGATACAATAAAATGATCATGATTTTGATCAAGACCAGCTAATGTAGTTAGATTGGCATTCAGATCCTGTTTTGCATCTAATTGATCTTGAATATTTGATGTAACACCATCGACATAATTCAACTCAGTCGAATCTGCTGTAACCCCGAGATCTTCTAGGCTATTGACCGGTCCATCTCCAATGGCATTGATCTGCGCCTGAACATCCGATGTCACATTCTCAAGGTATTCGACCTTTTCCGCTGAAAGGGATCCATCTGCAAGGTCTACAAGATCAGCATCATGGGCCTGCACATCCACACCGATCTCTAAACCTAGATTGCTTCTAGCCGTTGAATTATCTGATGCCCCTGTTCCCCCATCAGCAATTGCTATATCTGTGATCCCAATTACGGAACCACCAGTGATAACAACATTATCTGCATTTTGCTCTGCTATGGTTCCCAGACTATCAGTGATAACAAAGTTTACTAGTGTATCACTAGAGACATACGACCCAAGGGTATCCAAAGCGGCATATTGTGTGAGGTCTGGAAGATTAGAAAGGTCATTGTAATCATTGGATAATGCAACGCTCGCTAGATCCATGGTCAAGGTATATAGAGCAAGGCTATCAGAAATATCTGTTGTTAAAGTATACAAAGCAAGGCTATCAGACATAGCGTAATAGCCCAAAGTATCAAGTTCAAGGATCTCTGATAGGTCTGGAAGGTCTACTAGATCATTATAGCTTCCAGTATATGCGACCGAATCAAGACTATTACTCTGGACAAAGGTCGTGAGTGTATCCTTTGTTGCATAAGCAGAAAGATCCGGTAGATCATCAAGATTCAAATAGCTACCAGCCTCAGCATACTTTGCAGTATCTGATACAACTGAATAAAACACAGATGTCATTTCCTGCCTTGGAGAGAGTACTGTGCCATCAATATCGATCTCTAAATAAGCATCACTAGGGATACTATTGATCGGAACTGATGAGCCCAGTGTAGCAGTTACTATACCATCTTCTATTCCTATATTCTGAGTCTCTTCCCAGAAAGCTGTTCCACCTTCTAAGTCTCTATATAGTCTAAAAGTCACCTGGTATGTGCCGTCTGTAACAGCCCTGCCATTTGCTTTGGTTAGTAGCCCCTGGTAAGACAAGCGTCTGGGTACTGTTTCTGAAACAGAATTTGTACCAAGATCGGTCTCAACCACCTTACTTGATAATTGGCTAGATTGATTATTCTTCTGCCCGTATACTAGTGTCCCTAGCACTGCAGAAATAAATAAGAGCTTTTTCATGATCAACTCCTTTGATGATCTAAAATAATAGAAAAATCTTTAAAAAGGGAAATCAGGGGGTAGATCTGAAGAACCACCATCACCCAGAGCTGTAGATACACCCTGATTGATCAGAAGAAGAAGTAGTCCAAGGATGAGAGGATTCCTTTTGAGGTATTCTGAGAATCTTCGATTGGAATCTTTTAATCTACTTATGATCGATCTCTTTTCTTTTGGTACGGGTCCCGTTAAAACAGATTCAAGGGCTGTTCGTATAGAATCTTCTAGTCCATATATCCCTTCATGTTTTATAGTATAGTGCGGAAAATAAATATAATGAAATTTGCTACTATTTGAAGACGTGTGATAACGTACCCGTGTTACCTCATGCCCAAGGGTATGGGTCGTATATACTGTGGTAAGGTCATGATCATTTATCCTCATCTGTGCTACATTGAATACACGATTATCTTTTTCAGTAAGTGTATTGATCATTCCATCTGGATTTACCACTCTGATAGAACCGAATGCATTATCTGCAATATAGAGACGATCTGAAGCATCAAAATCGATACTGATCGGTGCTCCAAGATATGAGTCTAATGACATCACACCATCCATAGCCGCACCTGTTCCCCCTCGTGTCCCTGCGATTGGGACTGCTGTAGAATCATTTGCAACTCTAAAGACCTGGTGAAGATCGCTACATGTCACAAATAGGCTCCCATTACTGCTCAAAGCAATATCTGATGGTGCTTCTAATATTCCAGGCTGTAGAAGCATGGCTCTCTGCCCTTTAAGATCAAACTTATATATTGATCCATCTCCCTCAAATAAGACCACAATCTCACCCTGAGGGTTAACACAAACACTTGTTGGCGCTGTCGGTTCTCCTTGCGCAACTATACCATCTTTATCTCTTGATGCTGAAAAAACAGTATTTAATTCACCCTCATAGATCTTATAAATGGAATGAGCGTATTTATCTGTAACATATAGCTCGCCTAAATAGCCAGCAGCAATACCACCTGGGAAAGTGAGCGCATCTTTAAAGGTCTCATTTTCTATAGCATTCAGGGGATGTAGATCTTGACCAAGTTTAAATACTTTCTGCCTATTCCCGGTAGCGATGACCAATGATCCATCTGAGTCTATCCCTACCGATTCAGGATAGCGCAATGTGCTATCTGCATAAGGGCTGAATACTATAGGTTCTGCGATCCAACGAATTGAAGGTTCGCCTGCATAAATATCATTTAAAGTAAAGTAATGGAATTCTAACTCAGAATAATCATTGATACCCCATGCCAGTACTTGTCCTGCCTGCTCAAGATAGGCATTCTCTGCTGCACAATCATAGTCTTGGCAATAAAAATTGTATCTTAGGGTCGTATCTATAACTTCAGTATAAAAAAGAGTATCAGTAGATGTGACCGTCTCATATCGACGATAGACAAAATAAATTCCCATTTCCCCTGTGGTGTCACCTGCTATCTCTTGAACTATGGTATCAATGGGCGCTTCCTGAAAACCTGAACGATCATCATTACTAGATAAAGTATCTCTATAGACCAATAAGACCGTATCCGGTTCAAGCCTAGTACGCTGGTATAGTTTGTTGACCTGAACTTCATCAGGGATCTTTCTATTAGGATCTAGAATATTTTTTATACCGCGGTCCTGTAAAAAATCAAAAATAAAAGCATTAATAATGCTTACTTCCATGGGATTAAGTCTTTGCTTATTCAATGCTTGTATTGTTAAATAATCTGCATTTATAACTGTCTCAGTTAGCGGTTCTCTGTATTCATCAACGGGTTCATCTACAACCGTAAAACTGGATGTATTTTCCTCTACCTGCATAGCATCTGAAAAAGCAGCAACATAAGACTCCTGAATAGGGGCTTCTACTGTAATAACCAATGAATCATTATCAGTGCTTCCCACATGATTCTGGATCCTGAGAGAAACAGAGAATTGTGTATCCTTGGTCACATCAGGGATATCCAGCTCAATATACTTATTACGAGTAATGATCTTTTTTATACTTGTTTTACTATCTGGACTAAAGTCACCTGTCTCTGCAGGTGTATAGGGTATCATAGCATCTGATTCATCATAATTATAATCTTCTTTGTATATCAAATTAGGTGCGAATGTCCATTCATATGTAAGTGAACCATTCTGTGGTTTTGAGCGTGATGCGTCAAGGATGACCGTTGTGAAAGGTGACGCCTTGATATCTGCTCCAAGATCAGCTTTAACAGCGCGTGATTTGATGCTAGGAACATTAGCTTCATCATAGATCATTTCTTGCGCACTACTTTCGACTATGCATAAAAGAATCATCAATATGGGGTAATATGTTCTTTTCAATACCATTTACAGATCAGTTTGTGTTAATAATATAGAAAAATATATCTAAGTAGGAATGCAATATCAACGTGTATTATTTCCAATGATATTATATGCAAAAGAGATCCATTTTCTATTAATCGATCAAAATGGATAAAAAGATCTGATCCTCTGGTTAAAAGTTTGCCCTATAATTTAAACCAACCCATATCTTGGAATCTGGCATCCAATTTCCAGTCAGGTTACTATTTTTTGAAAGGCTTGTAAATGATAATCCAATATCATCAGATATATTAAGTTTTAAAGTAGTAAGCATATTGAGTTCTGATATATATTGAAATGATAACTCATAGAAAGGAACACTGGATAATGATATGAAGTCAAATAATGCTATCTTCTCAATTAAATTTGGTTTTTCACCTATAGTTCCCAAAAGGTCAAAACGAATATAGAAAGAATTCAATCGTGTAAATGAATGACCTTCATCATTTAGATCTGAATTTTGATAGAAGGTCCTTTCGTACATTTCTTGCCCACTATTTACTGCCTGTTTTCTATTATCCTTTAGCCTATGCGCAACTTTCATATAGTGGAAACCCGGTGACGCTGTAAGTCGACCAATAAAAGGAAATTTAACAGGAACCTTTACAGTTGTAGCAGCCAAAGCATAACTATCAAGTATATTTAAGTTTTCAGTAGAATCTTGAAGATTACTTAGATCACTACCAAGACCACTCAAAGATGTTAATTTATTTCCTGAACTGGATGGATAAAATGTGAATCCAAAGAGACCGTGGAAGTTAGTTCTTGTACTAAAAAGATTATCTATGTTACCTCTAGCATAAAGCCCTAGATAGTCTGCTGTTGGAACATCAACACTGCCATAGTCAGAAGTGGTAATATCAAATGCAAATGGCACTCTAAAACCGAATTCTGAGCGCTGTGTTGCTATACCAAATTCACTTGAACCAGCTAGCAGTCCTGGCAGTCCGATCAGAGGATTACCAACTCTCATATTAGTGGCATACTGGAGTAAGTTAGAACGAATAGATAATGTTGATAATGAGATCCTAAAATTATTAGTATGCCAGACAGAGAACTGAGAACCATAACCAGCCATTAATCTTTCTCTTTTATCCTTATGGAAAACTGTCTCTGAATCACTTGTTAAATATTGATTCCTATCGATCAAGACCTCTTGTATATCCTGGCTGAAGACCCAATCTACCTTTTCTCTATCGATCACAGTGTAGTTCAGGCCATTACCATACCAGATCTCATGAATTTCATTAACACTCCCTTTTTGCTGGACAATGATCACTTGGTCGGTCTGCTCCATCTCTATAATAGCTGTCCCGTCTTCTTCTTCAATACCGGTCACTCTAGTTTTATCATCGGTATAATTCATTTTGATATAGTCCTCAATAGCGTCTTCCATCAAAATATGATAGGGTTGATGGTCTACTGTCCATGCAACAAATTTCCGTTTATCCATCGGTTTGATTTCTTTCTCTAAAGCATCCATCAGTGTTATGGTGACCGTACCTGTCACAGATAATTTTTTATCCTTACTGTCAATAGCTTTGTAATTCACTTTATAAATATTATTCTTATCGTTATCTAACGGATTTTCAAAATCTGGAAGTTTTAAGAATGCAAGATCTCCTCTAGATGTGATCTTAAATGCACGCCCATCATCACCTTTTACAAGCTTGTATTTTACATTGTCCTGTGCTGAGTCAAGATCTTGGACCTTTATCCTTGTAACGATCTTTCCAGCATCCTCAGGATGTTTCACTTTCATATTAGTTTTACTGATCAGAACTGGAGCTTCATTCACATCACCGATCTTTATCTCTAAGGTTCCAACCACGGATTCCTTTTCAGAATCAGTGGTCTGGATAGAAACAGAATAGGAATTTTTCTCCTCAAAATCATATGGACGTTTTGAAAGAAGATTAGAACCATCTAAACTAAAATCAGGCTTACTATCCCTGGATAAACTGAATTGATGGGAATCTTTATCATCCGGATCGTTAACACCTAGTTTCCCAATGATCGTACCTGCTGGAACATTCTCATCAATACGATTATTATCTATTGTAATTCCTATTGGTGGATCATTGGTGGGGTTGACATTTACCTTGACCTGTGCGCTACCACTAGCGGTACCTATATCAGCTTTGTATTTAAAAGCATCTACACCGTTCTTATCTGCATCTGGGGTATAAATTATACTATTTTTATCCACCTTGACCGTTCCAAACTGTGGATCTTCAATGATCTCTAGAATAAGGTTGCTTTTATCCTTGATCCCATCATTTTTTAAA
Organism: uncultured bacterium; assembly: GCA_964404235.1. Taxonomy (GTDB): domain Bacteria; phylum Fidelibacterota; class Marinisomatia; order Marinisomatales; family UBA1611; genus CACEUX01. Next base: position 9,094 of record CAYOJL010000047.1, read on the forward strand.
ACATTGATAGTCACAGACCCATCTTCATCTACCTGAGCATTATCGTTCTTTAATTCTAACCCAGTATCTTGAGCAAATATTAAAGAGCTTAAGAAAAGTACAGATATTATTTTTATAAAATAAATTTTCATATGATATACCATAACAATTAAAAATTCACAGTAAAATATGGAGAAATGATAAGTGAGCCACCACCAGAGCCTGCTTCATCTGGACGGCTTCCAGGATACCATTTCCATTTACTTTCTGAATCATCTCTCCTATCATTAAATTCAACAAAAGAGTTATTTGGATAGAGTGTAAGATTCAAACCTACATTGACCATCCTCCATATATTATGTTCTAGGCCAAATGCATAAGCTTTAAAACCACTTGGAGAAACATTGAATTGGAGATACGCTTTGGATCTTTTGCTATCTGTTACTCCCTCAACCTTAGCATAAAGACCAATAGAGTTAGATCCTGTAACACGATCTGTGACCTCATGAGTACTAGCTACATCATTCCATCGGGCATGAACGAACTGGACAAAAGAAAGGCCTGCTTTTAAGCGCATAGATGCAAAAGGTTGACTGACCTTAAGCTCTCTACCCCTTCCTTTCCTTGCTTTTACAGTACCAGTTGCTGACCTTATCAATCGCTGGTCAGAAGACGAGAATTTATCGATTGATCTTGTTAATGTTCTTTCACCATCCCACTTTAAGCGTTCCAAAAATTTTTGATCTTCTAAAGACAATTCTTTCTTTTTAAATACCATTGTAAAATCATCGCTTTTACGTAATAATGTGACCTTGTCTCTTTTATTTTCCTTTAATATTGCCTTTACAGAGCTGCCACTTGAGGTGGCCCATTCTCTACCTTTGTCAGCCACCTTATGTGCTTTATCATCTCTATCTACTACTATTACTACAGAGCCTTCATCATCAAAACTTTGAAATAATCCCGAGAATTCTTCATCTCCTATCTTCCAGACCCTACTGTTTGATATCTCTTTTTCAGAACGTGCTTTTTCCTTTTTCTGATCTTTGATCTTGGTCCCATAGTTTGAATCTACTTTTCTATTGATCTGGAAGGTATTACTCCAATAGAGAAGTCCACTACTAGCAGGTATGATCATATGTTTTCTACTAAAAACTTTTTTATGGTCATATTCTTGCCCATCGACATCCATATAATTGACCTGTCCTCCAAGTGTATGAGTATCAAACTTGAAACCAAAGCCTAGATTACCTTCAACTGGGTGACCAATACCTTTCACGATCGATTCAGTATTACCTGGAACAATCAAATAAGTACTTACTATATCATTAGATAGACCCAATATCAAATTCTCTGACAATTGACGTGAAAGGCCTAGGTCAACAAACCCCTGCTCCATCCTGAATGCAAGACTACTACTTTTTTGCCGGATGAATACCTTCATAGCAGAACTAACACTTATCTGAGAATTAGACCACCAAAATGCGTCTCTTGCATCTTTAAAACTTCTTTCTTTAAAAATATTATCAACAGTGCTGAACTCTTCAAGCTCAGAAAGGTCTCTACGACTCACATCCTTCCATTTATATTGTCTGGATAAAATTGTATTAACCTGTACAGGGTCCATCTTTTCGATCTCTTTCATATCAAAAGATTGATATTCACCCATTTGATAATTTTTTGCTTTTAGTTTTTTCAGTTCAACTTGGTCTGAGGTCACATCTAATTGGACAATAATTGAGTGAGATGCTTGAATGGAGTTTTGTTCGAATTTATCAACCTTTATCAAATGATCAATGTATGATTCAATAAACTCGCTATTAACAGTGGGATCTACTACTTCCCAATAAATGGACTCCTGTGCACTGAGGAATGAACTAGTGACCAAAAGTATAGTGTTTAATTTTATTCTATTAATAATCATAATATTCAAACTCATTATCTGAAATGGTCTCAGCTTTATACTTATCAACCACTTTGATCCTTAACTCGGTTGTTTCCCCAAACTGTGGCTCGTCCATTTCAAAACTATATTTTACCACCCTTCTATTACCTATACGTTTTTCAGGTTGCTCTTCTTCAAGCTTCCCGTAAATACCAGATAGGGGAACAACTGCCTTCTTACCATTCTTGTTTCCATACGTGGTTACAGTTAGCAGCATATTATTTGAGCCTTTACCCATCCTTTTAAATTCTAGTTTTGGTGGGGGAACTTTTTTAACCTTTACTTCATGGGTCAGATCTTTGACTGGATTTCCATCAACAGAAGTTTCAAATTTAACCTTACCACGACTTTTTGGCTTGAGTGTTGCTTCAAAAGAATTGAAGGTCTTGGTATTGACAGCGGAACCAGACATTTTCACAGATATTCTATCTCTATCCACATCTTTGACCCTACTGTCAAATACATATTTTTCACCAATGTATATCTCTTTTTCTTCTGCAGGAGAGCTATACTGAGGATCGACAACAACTATCTTTGCTGAGGTAATGCTTGATTTTTTATCTCTTTTTCTAAAACCAACTATTTCTACAGTTCCACTTCCAGTCCCTTTACCTTTTATGAAAGCGCGTGGGAGGCCAGATACTAACTCTTTGACTATATCCTTTCCACTTGAGAGTTCGATATTAAAGTCCGCATCGGAATTCACACCACCAACACTAAATGGGATCTCCCAATTAAGTCCCTTCAAGACCGTATACTTCTCTTTATCAAAAAGCACAAAAAATTCAGACTGTTGACCATCCATATAGATCAATGTCACTGGAGAATCAAACTCTCTAGTTATTGAGAAACTCCCATCCCGGGATACTTCTTCATCTATAATATCTAACAACTTATCAGTTATCTCATCATCCCCAAATGCTTCTGTCCATACATCATATGTATTATCATCTATTTCTGGAATGAATTTCACACCAAGGTCTACATTGAAGGGTTGATTCAAATATTCTTCTTCAACTGAATTAAGACTTACACTGGCCATATATCTATTGGTATTACCTTGATCTGTGAAGGGCTCAACAGTAACAGAATCTAGTTCCCAACTGTATTCTTCATCGACCCTTACCTCTTCACCTTCAACTGCAACGATCGAAGTGGTAAAGCTAGGTTCAAATTCTATTGTACCAGGTTTATATTGACCATCAACATCAAAAAACAATCGGTAATTATCAGGGTCTTCATAGTTTGATTCAATATTACTTATTTCTACGAGTGTTTTCAGTTTATCATTTGCGACACTCTTCAAAATATCTTTCTGCCTCTGCATATAGACATTGAGCTCACCCTCTATAGCGAATAAACTTAGAATCGCACTAAGATTTATGAGAAAATAAACTTCAATTTTTTTCATGATCTAAGGCCTAATCTTTGATGGCTTTGGTCAATATTTCGTTCACCTCTTTTTTGATCTCAGCTCTCACCTTTCCTTTTGCTAGGTTTGAAAGTCCTTCACCCATTTCCGCAACCTTAATGACCGCTTTTGTTAGTTCAGAAAGTTCCTTGCTATCCATATCACCTACCCCCCCTGATGATCGGGTCTCGCCGCCACCATCTGGGCCAAGATTGTATATACTCTGCGCGTATAATAATAATAAGAAGAACTCAAGGACCAATGCACCCATAGAGAGATAGGTCATTAGACCAATATGGTCTGGGTCAAGCGTTGCAATCACAGATCGAAATCCAACAATAATAAGTAGAAAGGCTGCGCCACCATATACCATGGCTGTTCTGGCGTTCATATCTGATCTAATTTTCATTTTAATTTCCTTTATTAATTAAGAATTATTCAACTGTGAGATAATGAGTAAAAGATTGGGAATAACATCCATCATTATCTTCCTCAATCCAATATATTAGTTCATATTGTCCGGCTTGGACCGCAGTAGGTAAAGCAGATACCTCTCCATTTGATTGGTCATATGATATCCAAAAGGGAGGATTGTCAATTGTGAATCTAATTAGATCTTCATCTGCATCCTGCCACTGGACTGTCCATAAGGTTGTTGTATCGGATGGAATAGTATTTGGGATTTCATCCGTGTTTGAGAATTCTGGTTCATGATTCTCTAAAAGTGTCATAGCAAGATTATAAGTAGTATCCTGTGGTACGGACTCTCTATTATCTGTAATAGTAAAAGTTATTTGCTGAGCTTCACTTTGCGCATCGTCATTTGTTGGTGTAGAAACGCACCTGAGCAGTAAATTGGGGGCCTTAGTATTATTATTACTAATATCTATGGTCAACCATCCGATATCCTCATTATAATCAACGGTAAGTAGGTCATATTCATTACCACCATTAAATCCATTTAAATAGTTATCTAGGTCTTTTGCAATGTATGTTAATATTTCATCAGATATCTCGTGACAACCCACCCGAAATGAATGAGTAGGTAAAAAAGATTGCAAGTATGGTCTTTGGTTAGGTCGCACTTCAAAATTCATGTCAACAGGCACATCGAATTCACCATCGGATATAGTCATAAGAAATGAACCTGTCCCTATATCATTATTGTTCCAATCGGGTGTACCCGCCATGGTAGCTGTTGTACCAGTAATATCTATATCCAACCAGCCAGGTTTTTCTGTTGATACAGTGAGCGTAGGGTTTTGATCATCATCCTCATCATCCCAGTATAGCGTTCCTTCATATGGGATATTAATATCTGATGTTATAGATGGTTGATAATTTGCTAACTCTACACCATTAGCATTGGCCCAAAATGGCGCTTCATTCACGTTAATAATCTCAATTACAACATCAAAATCACTTGTCTTCTGATCTGGATTGTCATCATTGACAGTAATTGTGATCGTAACCTCTTTTGAACCAGTAAGAGACTCATAATCTATATTATTACTGTTTGTCTCAAGATCATAGTTTGATTCAGAATCCTTCTCAATAGTAAAATAATTAACACTACTACCATCTACCTTTTGGCTCTTTATCTGGAAGTCAAATTCATCATCAGGGTTATCATCTGTTGCATTTAATCTACCTATTGTTATCCCAGCTGCAGAATTTTCAGGCAATGTTGCCTTTTCATTGTCTAAAACAACATTGTTCTCATCCCAGATGATCGTACCAACTGGGGCAACAGATTCATTACTCTGATTGTTCCCCGGCGTTGCAAGTTCAACATCCTCACATCCCATAAACATTATTAGGACAAAAAACATTAATATATTCAAATAATTACTCATAGCCTTCAAATTTAGTTATTTTTATTGGCAAAAATTAAGTTTGATGTAAAAAGGATCTATTACATTATTTCTACTGATTTTCCATAGAGTTTATGAATGAATCCAAACTTATATCAGTTTTAAGATCTAATTTTTTTCTAAGTCTATATCGTTTATTCTCGATTGCTCGAACAGATAAAGAAGTGATCCTTGCTATCTCTTTTGTATTCATATTCATTTTTAAATAACAACAAAGTTTTACATCACCAGAACGTAGCCTTGGATATTTTCCTTTCAAGTATTCTATAAAATTGGGATAAGCCAATGAAAACTGCATTTGAAACTGGTCCCAATCAGCTGAATCATCTATTTTTTCAATTATTCTTTTCTTAAGCGGTTCTAAAGATTTTCGATCACTTTTGCTATCAATAAGTGACATATGGTAATCTAGGTCTTTTACAATAGAATTTAATAGGTTGTTCTTTGATACAATATTGCTCGACATTTTTATCAATTCATTTTCTTTATTTTTTAATTCCGAGGCTATAATTTGTTTTTCCTGTCTATGGATCTTGATCTGTTGATTGATGCGTACTTTTTTATTTTTATAATATATCATGATCATACCAAGAAAAAGTATGATACAGCCACTTATGATAAAGAAAAGTTTTTCTCGAGCTTTTGTACGATTGATATCCTCGCGATCCTTTTGAAGGTCTGATATATAATTAAGGTTCTCAAGTGATCTATTCACTCTTGCACTTTCAATTAGTTCCTTTTTTGCAATGATGTTTGTAGATATATCAAGTGCGCTCCTTTCCAGATTATTTGATCTTAAGAGATCCATTTTCTTTTCAAGAAGATCTAACTCTTGCATGGACATTCCATTAAGGTCACATATCTTCAAACCTTTATCTATGGATGCCAATGCTTGATAAAGATCATTTTGTGAAATATACATCTCGGATTCTATTTTATAATGCTTCACTAGTTCTATAGGCCAATCATCTAAAAGTGCGATTGCAGTCCGTGAATGAGCCAATGCCTTTGAATATTCGCCGATATATGTATTTATTTCACATTTTCTTGAATAATTCTTACCTAGTATAATGCTAGTGTTATAATGGACATCTTCTTTACCAGTTAAAAAGCTCATTAATGAGTCAATTGATTGGCATTGTTCCAATGCCTGATCATATAGTCCCCATTTAGTATATAAAGATGATAAAAGAGAATGTTGGTTAGCAACACCTGCTCCTATACCATAATAAGCAGGTTTTGCATTTAATTTGGTCTTTTGAAAAGCCTGATACCTTGCAGAATTTCTCTTTATATCCAGTGCTTCTTTATAATAAGCCAATGCTTGATCATAATTATCCAAATTCATATCTATTCTACCCAAATTACTTAAGGCCACTGATTTACCATTCAATGCATTGGGATGATCAGAATTTCTTCTCCTAAAAGCATCTATAGCATCTAAATATTTTTCTTTAGCTTCTATCCATTGTTCCTGTTGAAAGTAAACATTTCCTATATTGATCAATATCCAAGGTTTTTTACCCTTTATCATACTTTTTTTATTTGCATCAATAAAGTATGATAATGCCAGAGTAGGAAAATTGAGATCTAGATAAATCTCTCCCATGGTATTTAATATCTTTGATTCAATATAGCTTATGTCATCTGGGCTATAATTATCTAAGATATCTCTCCCATAACGTAAGGCTCTTCCAGGTGAGGTTTTTCTTATGGTATGTAATGAATCAATAACTTTTGCAAAACGGTTATCGATATTGTTTTCGTCCCCGTATATAAAAGTTATACATATAATAATATAGATTATTAATGATCTATATCTGATATTCTGAATAATTGTCATAACTAAATAAAATGAACTAAATTGAGTAGTATTGGCGTAATACCCCACTCTAAAAAATGGGGACGAATTTAGTGGATAGAATAAATATGAAAAATATAAAAACAGATTCGAAAATAATTGCAAGAAGAGGTATAGATAGTATCTCTGCAAAGGTACTGAATGATATATATAGGGTCTATCCGCGCAAGGTAACAGTTAAGATCCTTGCGAAGAATTTAAAGGTCAGGGAAAAATCAGTTCTTTCTGCATTAAAAAAGATCAATAGCTATGGAATACCAGTTGAGATAAATATTAGTAAAAATGATGAAAAAGAAGTAAAAGCAAGTATGAAAGAACCCATAAGTTGGATCGTGAAAGAAAAAGAATCAGCAGAAAAAATGTTGGAATTGCTTAGTCAGCTAACTTTAACCAAGAATGAGGATGCAAATAATATTAAAAATATTAACCATCGTATATATAAAGAATATGTTAATACCTTAAATGAATTATTCGATAAATGGATATCACTAAAATTAATTGATCAATTAGAACAAGTATCTAAAGATTAAAATAAAAAAGCCTCATCTCTCATAATAGAAACAAGGCTTACATTAGTGTACCGCGGAAAGGGCTCGAACCTTCACGCACAAAGTGCACCAGATCCT
>CAYOJL010000048.1:0-16227 GCA_964404235.1 uncultured bacterium
GCAGCATTGTTGTGAATTCCTTAGAAAAACTTAAAGAGTCTATCTGCTCCTGATAAGTGGTATCGATCGCTGTAGCTATGAATTCACCATAGACCGTATGGGTCACTAGCCCAATAGCGGTATCCTCTCCTGTTTCAAATTCAACGCTTCTTTCACGGTCGATGAGTTGCCTTCCAAATCGTATCCAATATCCTTCTCCAAACGATAATGTATCACTCAAAGTACGTGCCACACCTTGCGTCTCAAGTCCGATATCGTGATCGAGATCCATATCTCCACCAGAATCAAATCCATCTACACCTACAGCCTCATCCTCATCGAGGAGTGCTAAAAGTATGGATTCGGTATCATCTACCGCTGATGAACTATCCACACATCCATTCATGATAAAAATGGAAAGGGATGTTATAATGATTATTTTTTTCATTTCTTACTCCTTTTTAAAATCCGCGACGTCCGCGTTTACGACCTTTTTTCTTGTTACGTTTCTTTTTTCCTTTTTTCACTTTTTTATCCCGCATCTCGTCTCTCATCTCATGCATCATACGTTCTTTGAATACACCAAGCTTTACCGTCTGATTGGGGGTCAATATATCATCCATTCCCAATACGAATTTTGTTTCAAGGTCAACTCGTTCCTTACGCAATTTAGCGACCCGATCAATGGTCTTTCTCACATCAGCCTTAGACAGTTCTTTATCATCAGCCATCTGTTCACGTATCGACTCGTATATCTCTCTTTCGTCTTTTCCTAATTGCTTGATATCTTCCCGATGCTCACGAAAACGGGGAAAGAATTTCTCGGCCTGATCTGAAGAGAGTTCTAAATGATCTGTCAAACGCCAGATCACCATACTTTCCATCCTTTCAGAACGGACTGGCGCTTCATCCCAACGTTCTTTTTCGTAACGGTCATACTCCTGAGCCATCAGCCCACATAGCATGAACAATAATAAGATATGCTTCATAATGCTATCTCCTCTTCTAGTTCTAATTCATCTAATAGTTCAACAGTATCCCAAACATAACCTTCCTGTAAAAGAAAATAAGCTATATCATATGTGTAGGAACTATCATGATCCAAAGAATCACTGTTGATCGTCCAAAAGTCTGTTCCAAAGAACGTTTCTATATCTTCATCATAAAAATAGTCTGTTTGGATAGATGGAGCTCCAAATTGGGTAATGGTCATTAAGCTCACCACCATTAACATACATAACGATGTTATGACCGTTCTGCGGTTATCTTTTGATTCAGACACTCTATTATGAAGCCGAGCTAAAAAATCTTCTGCATTGGTCTCTTCAGGCCCATCCAATTGAGAGCTCATTATTTTTTTTTCAAGATCAATCATTATTAAGCCATTCTTTTAAAGATCTTACAGCATGGTGAAAGTTCACCTTTGCTGTCCCTTCGGTCATACCAGTCACCTCTGCGATCTCTTTGTAAGGCATTTCTTTAGCTACCCGCATGATCACAACGATACGTTGTTTGTTTGGTAGTTTAGAAACTGCATCCCATAATTCTCTCCTGGTCCACTCTTGTTCGAGTTCAGTATCCCTCTCACCCTTATCTGGAGCCTGATCAAGATGTAATATATTTTTCCATTTATTTCTTTTAAGCCAGCTATTGGCTGTATTGAGATTGACCCTGTAGAGATAGGTCGAAAATGCCGACTCGAATCTAAAATTCTTAAGATGCCTGTATAATTTGAAGAATACATCTTGTGCGAGATCTTCAGCTGCCATTCTATTGCCTGTAATATTAAAAAAGAAACCGACTGTATTGGACAGATGGTTCTTAACAAGTTGGTTATAAGCGGATATGTCTCCATTCTGATATTCTTTAATGAGGTCATGGTCGTTTTGCATGTCATTTCAAGCTATAAGACTCATAAGGCACGTAAAGGTTAAAAAATAATTTGTTTTGAGACCATTGACATTTTAAACGCACATGATTATTCATTATTTTTTATCAACCTATTTAGCAGATCAATTATCTTTATGAATACCCAGTATACAAAACTTTCCCCAAACGAAAAACAACGATCTGCCATAGAACACCCTCCTGGTCCGTTAATGATCCTAGCCGGTGCAGGCACTGGAAAAACATTTACATTGGAAAATAGGATCATTTACCTCATAGAGCATTATCAGGTCGACCCAGAACATATTCTAGCTATTACTTATACAGAAAAAGCTGCAAAAGAACTAAAGAATAGGATCATTGATCATCTTGGATCCAAGGTTCACAATATGACGGTCAGTACCTTTCATTCCTTTTGTTTTAAACTTCTAAAGGAATTTGATGAAGATCTGCCGCAATTACTTGATCAAAGTGAAGCTATTCATATGTTCTTAGAAAGATTTGACCAGTTGGAACCTTTTGCTTCAGATGAATTTCCACTTGACCCACAGAGAGCTGTAACCGACAGTTTTATACCCTTTTTTAATCGAACAAGAGATGAATTGATCGACCCCACTACGATGGATATACCTACTCCTTCGGATGAAGGTCCAATTAGCATAGAGATCGCAAACCAGATATCAGATCTTAAAAGGATCTTTCCATTATTCCAGTCTTGGAAGAAGGAGATCAATGTGGTGGATTATGGAGATATGATCCTTTCAGCATATACCATGCTTTCATCGGATAAAGTATTACTTAAAAATGTTCAGGACCAGTATCGTCATATTATTGTGGATGAGTTTCAGGATAATAATTTTGCTCTCAACACAATTATGTCCATGATTTCAGGAGATCGAACATTTATTACGGTTGTGGGAGATGATGACCAGGTCATTTACAGTTTTAGAGGAGCAAATGCTTATAATATTCAAGCATTTAAAGACCAATATAGAGATCATAAAAAATTTAGTTCTATTGCTCTGGAAAAAAATTATAGATCATCACAATCAATACTAGATCTAGCCAATGCTAGCATATCAAATAATACCGAGCGAATAGAAAAAACACTTTTTACAGGGCTTGATATACCATCCAATAAACCAACAAGATTTTGGGGAGATAAAGAACAACAAATGGAGTTTTTGACAAGTGAGATCCATCATCTTATAGGTCAAGGCAATACATATAACGATATAGCAGTTCTATGCCGTACTCACGGACAGGCAAATGGAGTGATTGATTCCCTCTCTAAAGCTCATATTCCTGTACAACCACAGTATATGGGACTATTCAACTGTTCAAGCGTCAGAGACATAATCGCATGGTGCCAATTGGTCTCAAGGGGTACATTTCAAGATTCCGCGCTATATCGTATTATCAAAAATGCATGTGGATACAAAACAGCTTACATTATTTTTTCAAAATTCAATAGATATGATACTAATCCAAGGTTCGAACAGCTTAAAGATGACAATGAGATCAGGACCATCTATCCCCAGCTAGATGAAATAATCAGATCTATTGAAAGATTAAGATCGATCACTCAAAAACGATCAGCAGGAGAAATGGTGTGGGAGATCACACAAGAGATCGGCACATTAAGGTCTTCTGCAAAAAAATATAGCATGGATGATCATTACACATTACTTAATGTTGGCAATCTTCTTAAACGAGCACAAGACTTTACTCGCAGGAATAAAAGGAACCAAAGCATCACTGCATTTAATATCTATCTTGAAGCGATCATGCGTACAGGAGGATTGCCAAATATTAAACCAGAATCTTATCGATATCAGGATGGCGTTATAGTCAATACTATTCATGGCGTAAAAGGAGCGGAATTTCCCATTGTATTCATACCTTTTCTCAGATCCGCGAGCTTCCCACTGAATTATCGGACAACTAAACGTATAGACCGCCCACCTGACGATTGGCTCGATCACAACCAAAATATAGATCTAACACCAAAAGAGCATCACATCAGTGAAGAACGACGCTTGTTTTACGTTGCAGTTACCCGAGCGAAGAACATGCTATATCTTTTAGTACCTGAAAAAGCAACATCACCCTTTATCAAAGAATTACCAGATATACTCATGGAGGATCAAAGCATGATAAAACCCCATTCTAACCCTAGGTCACACTCTGATCTAAAAACTAAATACGAAAAACATATTCAAAAAGCTCTATCTAGAGAAGCGTATGATCAGGTCAAAGATCACAGTCTTGCGCTTAAAGCGATCCATAAGCACGAAAACGGAGAATTGGTCACATTAGGAGACTCAGACTGGGAAAAAGAACTCAAAAAAGATCTTGAACAAGAATTTGAACCTCCAGTGCCTGATAGGATCGATCTTTCAGCAAGTGCAATTGATACATATGAAAGTTGTCCATTAAAATTTAGACTAGGTCGAATTGATGGAATTCCACAAACAGCGAAAAAGCCTGAACTAGTATTTGGAAATATCATACACACCGTCCTTCAGAGATTTCATGAACCTGATAAAGATCTAAGTAAAGATAGGATACTACGCATTTTAGATGAAGAGTGGAAAAAAGGAGAATTTGATTACGTGGTCAGAGAGGAAAAGTTTAAGGAACAAGGCATAGATATTTTAACTCGATATCAAGAAATCGTCTCAATAGACCCACCAGATGTACTAAAAACAGAAGAAAAATTTTCTTTTGATATTGGCCCGATCACAATTCGGGGAGCGATAGACAGAATTGATAATACACCTGATGGTATAACTATTTTAGATTATAAAACAAGCAAAACACCTACATCAGCAAAGTCAAACCTTCAGTTAGCTGTTTATTCGATGTATCTTGAACAACTTGATGATAAGAAGATTGGTGGATTGCCATTATCAGCATCGCTATACTTTTTAAGAGAGGAAGAAAAACCACTGCGAAGTCATTCATTTACTTCCGATCAAATTGGAGAGACAAAAGAAAAGATCATTGAAGTGGCAGCCGGAATAAAAAGAAAGGAATTCCATGCTAATACAGGTAAACATTGCGATTGGTGCGATTATAAGAATCTTGCTTGCCCTGCTTGGGAACAATAGTGTTATTATTTTTTCAATATCTGGTATTCTAGGCGTCCGGTAAAATTCTTCCCTGAAAAAATAACTTTCTCAGGGGCACCAATGTATGAGACAGAATCCTCACTACTCCAGTTTAGATCACTCATGATCAAAGCTGTTAAAATTGTATCCCCATTAGTACCTCTTATGGATAAATAGGTTGAATCCGAACTAGAGTTAAACTCTTTAACAGCTAAGGTCTGTAATATCACGTCAAATTCTGTTGTGGATAAAGATAATTCCCATTCGTGATCTTCCGTGTATTGATCACCTAAGATAGATAGAGAGAAATAATCTGATTCATCTACAATAGCAGGAATATTTTCTAAAAGACCATCAGAATATTCAGGAGGCGCTACACAATTGGATAGAATTAAAATAGAGAAGAACGATAGGTAAATTTTTCTCATTCTTCGATCTCTTTTATTTCTTTTGTTTCACCCAATTCTAAACTCTCGATCTTTTCCATGGGCTTTTCTAAAGCTCTTATTCGTGTTCCTTTTAATTCTTCATAATGATTGCCCAAAGAATTTAATGTTTTACCCATTGCATCTACTTTATCAATAAATTTCTCCCACTGCTTTCTAAAAACACCAACCAATTCTTGCATCTCTCCTGCTTTTTGTTCCATGGAAAAATTGGATACTGCTTGACGTATCAATGATAAGATAGCATACAAGGTTACAGGTGAACAAAGTAAGATCTTTTTCTCTAAAGAAAAATCGATCAAAGCATGATCTTCCTGATTCAAGAATGCATATATGCTTTCATTTGGGATGAATAATAGAACATAATCAACTGTACTACCCTTGGGGTCAATATATCCTCGTTTTGATACTTCATTTATACGATTCCTTACATCAGTTAAAAATGCTTTTTTTTCAGATTCTTTTTCTGAATCACTTTCAGCTGCAACATATTTTTCATAATGAGCCAATGGGAATTTCACATCCATATTGATCGCTTTTTCATCAGGCAAAAAGAAAGTAAAGTCAGGTCGATCCCTACCATCTGATATTTGTGCTTGCTGAGAATAATTGATCCCTTCAACCAAACCAATGAAATCTAGAATATCCTTGACCATCCGTTCACCCCATTGTCCACGAGCTTGTGAGCTTGATAATATCTGGCGGAGTTGGGATGTTGTGTCTGTCAATTTTCCAACACTCTCCTTGGATTCTTTCATTTGCCCTTCTAGTGCAGCCGTATTCTTAGACAAATTATCAAGATTAGCTTTCATCTCTTTTAATGTAGAATCAATGAGCTCTTTTTTATTCTCCAACTGTTTATCAGAATTTTGAATAAGATCAGAGAATTTTGATGAGGCTAGGTCAAGGAACTTTTCCTGATTTTCTAAGAGTACCCTATTCGAAAGGTTTTCGAACTCTAACTTTAGATCATCCTGGTTCCTTTGAATGGAATCCACATCTTTTTGACGGACAAACCAAACGAGTCCACCACCAAGTACAAACCCAAGGATAAAAAATATTAGCCCACTTATCTCCATTGAGTTATAAGGTCAATGCAAATGAGTCGACCAAGATCCCGGGACAAGTTGTTGCTCCAAGAGATCGCTGACCATAGGTCATCACCTCTGGAACTACTGTTTATTTATCTTCTACTTGAATAAGTTGATCACCAAAAAATCGATAAAATGAGTCATCAAAACGCATTGTTTCAATAGGCGCAACTATTTCACCATTTTCAACCCAAAAACATGCATATCGTGTAAGTCCTGTTATCCTACCACCAGGATTATCACTCCAATTAAGATAATGAATATTGGATAGAAATAGTCCTTTGTCTATATGTTTGGTCACATCATTGTGATTTAAGGAACCCGGTTCCATACGAGGTGAGCGTAAGTACTCTCCTCCTTCAGCAAAGTTAGATTCTACACCATACTCTTTAGCTGAACGAGAACTAACAAGAGTGTTCTTAAGATTACCATTCTCGATCAATGAAATAGTATCGGGAGAGATCTCACCATTAGAATTAAACTTTGGACAGAAACCTGGTGAAAAGTCTTCGATTATAGAAAATTTCGCAGACAGACGAACATCATCATGACGCATTCTTCCAAATCCACTACAACCTTGTCTTAGAGAAGCCTCACTGATCCCATTCCATGAGAACATACCTAAAAAGTCTGCAACCGCCGCAGCTTCAAACCAGGTCCTATATTCACCAGTATCTACCTTGACAGGTTTCCTTTCCATCAGCTTCAGCTTGTCTCGACTTCGCTTTACATAATCCTCATAATCCTGTTGATCCCAATCACTGCCAGCATAACATCCTTTCACCATCTGATGCTGCGGAGTAACAAGTGAATAATCGAGACAAAATGATTCTGTCTCAAACCAATGCTTTTGACCTAGATTATTTGCACTACCTCTATACATTTTACCATTTGCAAGAATACCTACAAAGTCAGCACCTGTAACAGCTGGTAGTATAGCATCAACAGCATCCTCAAAGGCGAGCCCACTGGCTTTCTTGATCTCATGACTAGAGCCAGAATTCTCTGGCATTACAATGAAAGGATCTTTTGGGATCTGTCCTGATTCAATTCGCATTCTATCGATCTCACTAGAACCTCTTTTTATATCGGTATCAAAATTACCCGAGACTGTGAAACCTCCACTACAAGTTCGACCGTTAGCGATAAACTTTAAACCTATATCTGCGTCATCTACGAGTCCTGTTTGTCTAATAGATGCATTATTAAATCGAACGAACTGACTATTTTCTCCATCGAAAGAAAGGATGAGGTCTTCGCCTTCATTTAATTGGCCAAAAAGTGATTCACTTATTTTGTTAAATATTGTTTCCATTAGACACCTCCAAAAACTTGAACATTCTCAAAAAGACAAGCAGGAGAAGCATGCCCTACCCTTATGGATTGGTTTGGCTCTCCCTTACCACAATTTGGTGTACCATATATGCCAAATGTATCCTCATTGCCTACACCTTTCAGACTATTCCAAAAAGGAGTCGAGATAGCTCGGTAATTTGGATTTTTGACAGTCTTAGTTAGTTTGCCATTTTCGATAAGTTTTCCATACTCACAACCAAATTGAAACTTATTCCTATAGTCATCAATTGACCATGACTTATTACTTTCCATATAAACACCATTCTCTACCTGACCTATCAATTCGTCAAAAGTTGAATCTCCTGTTTCCAGATTTATATTTGCCATACGATCAATAGGTGCTCTATTCCATCCACTAGAGCGAAAATTAGCTACTCCGTCCAAGCCTGAACGTATTTGACTTTCCTTACCACCAAGCCCTCTAACAAGTATACCGTCTTTTATCAGATATTCTTTTGTCGCTTTTAATCCCCCATCATCAAACGCGTAAGATGCGAACTCTGATTCAAGGGTGGGGTCAAAAGTAATATTCATAAGCTTAGACCCGTACTGAAGTGTTCCAAAATCCTCAAGTTTGACAAAACTCCACCCTGCGTAATTTCTTTCATCACCCAAGATACGATCTACCTCTAGAGCATGCCCAATACTCTCATGTATCTGTAACATCATCTGGTCAGGTGCAATTACAATATCCATTTCACCGGTCGGACATTCTTCAGCTTCTAATAATTCAAGTGCCTGCTCACCAATACGATTTGCATTGGCCATGATCTCATATTTATCAAAGTATTCAAGTCCCATCTGCCGACATGTACCTCTCATCCCACCAAAGGTCCTGGTCTGCTGGTTTGTACCGTCTGCGGCTGTAGCACTCAGGTCAAATTCAAGCATTAAGAATTCTTGGTTTATATCACTTCCATTGGAGCTTGCAAATTTGAAAGACGTTTCGATCACTTGGCAAAGTGATGATGCACTTACGATCTTATCGGAGACCTTCAAACTATTATATGCATCCAAAAGAAGTTCATTGAGACTTCCTGCTGATAATGATTCTCTATTTTTTGTATATGGTGAGCTATATTCTCCCTGATATGATGGTCTTGCGGTCTCGTCAAAATTATAGAGTGCATGCCCTGAGGCAATTTCTGCCTGTCGGTAAGCTTTTTTTGCGGCACGAGCTACACCCTCTTTGGTCATATCTGGAGTACCATAATAACCAAATTGTCCATTGACCAATACTTCAACCATGATCCCATGTGTGGATGACCTTGCATTAGCTACTGGTACACCATCACGTATCATGCGAGGTGTATGCGCTTCATATACTTCACGTATTCCTACCCATTGAGCAGGAACATCCACAGCACCTAATAATTCTTTAATATCAATATTTAATTTCATAATGGATCTCTCTTTGAGGCTTAAATAAAAATTAGACTATCTATAATAAACTAATATATTTATTGATATTATAAATTAGATCTTTATCCTATAATGTTTCAATATTACTAATAATGATATACCACATATCGCAGAAGATCAAAAATCATTATATATGCCACATTGACATTATCAATCTTTATATATTAGTCTATTTATGCCATATTTACATATTATATGATAAAATGTAATAAAACTATCAATTGGCATTCTAATTGTCTAAATAGGACAAATAATTAACAAATTAAAAAAGGAGTCAAAAATGACACTCGTAAAATGGACACCTAAACCTCTAAGCTTATTTGATGAAATGGATAGTGTGGTGAACTCTGTATTTGGTCGTGACTGGAATTTTCCTGTCAATTACACTGATTGGACACCAGCGGTGGATGTAAAAGAGACCAATGATCTATTTTTGATAACAGCTGATATTCCAGGCCTCACCAAAAAAGATGTAAAGGTAAATATTGCAGATGGTAAAATGACAATAGCAGGAGATGCTAAAGTTGAAACCGATGAAAATAATAGCCGTTATCATTATCGTGAGCGTAGGTATGGATCTTTCAAAAGAACATTCAATTTACCAGAATCTATAAATGAGGAAAAAATATCAGCTTCATTTAAAAATGGAATTCTTGAGATCAAACTACCTAAGCATGAGAATGTCCTATCAAAAGAAAGAGAAATAAAGGTTAATTAGATATAAAATAAACATGAGGGGATATTAACCATCCCCTCATGCCCTATTTAGAAAGAACCCTTCTTAAAAATAAATCCTAGTCTTTTCCCTTGTTTTTTTATTGCCCCTGAAAACTGCAAAGGACCGGTATAAAAGATCTTACTATCATTAGCATTGATCGTAGATCGAAGTGCTTTGAACTCTCTCTCCCAATTAGGCATTCCAAACTTGGTTCTATCCGAAAGGTTATTCAGTAAAGATAGGTTTGTTTGTTTATCACTTATATTAGTTGATATATACATCATTTTTTCTGAGATATCCTCTGGCGATCTGTCTAAAAAGTGAATGTGATAATTAAAGAACTTTGAGGTACTATCCTCTTCCAGATCCTTTAACATTTTTGTGAACCATTCAAAATAAGACTGGTCATCTATGAGCCAATATAGATCCACTCTTTTAAGGTTGATCTGGTCTGGATCCTCTTTTAGTCTCATTACTATATCCTGGAGGATCGGTGCTATTCTAGATATTCCATGACCTGCACCCACTATAATAGCATGTTCAGTATCCAATATACTTTTACTTGATGATCCATATGGTCCATCAATTCTAATATCCCAGTTCAATGAAGTATCTTTACCGATCATATCAAGAGTTGAATCATATAACCTCTCTGCCCAATAATTATTTGATTTCACATGGAGCACAAGATCCCTCTCTTCAGATCTACGAATAATATTAAATGGGTACCATTCTATTGCTGATATTTCCCTGCAATTCAGATACAAATAATCACCTGGCTCAAAGTTAAAATCATCAGGGGATGAGATAGTCAATTCCAATACTTTTGATGGTAAAAGATTCACTGATTGTAGACCTACATTGCTACGGTTCTTTTTTCGATTGATCAATACATTATAAAGGAAAATAAGACGTGGTATCAATAGCCACTGAAATAGTCCTATATCCTGAACTTGTATCTTACTTTTAAAATAACCCGTTGATCTCTTATCTGTATCTTTACTAATACCTTCATAACGATCAGGGATCAACCAGTGCAAAGGATTAACCGCAAAACCCTCCATAAAATCAGGATAATCATTGGCTACATTCAGAAATTCATTATAATCGATCGTTCCACTTAGATCCTTATCAGCACGTTCAAAAAACTCGTCTACAAGCAGATCAAGTTGAAAATCGTCATAATCGAGTCGATTTTCCGCAAAACTTTGTTGAATAAGGACCTTCAATTCATCACGATCAATAAAACCACTATTATCCAGATCATGCAATTGGAATGCAAAACGTATCTTTTCCTTATCTGTTCCAACAACCATTGACTCAATGGTCTCCATGAACTCACTATAATCAACAGACCCGTTACCGTCCTTATCAAATATGTTAAATAGTCTATCAGATATTTTATGATTTGCAAGATCAAGTCCATCTCTGAACTCATTAATATCGATCAATTGGTCTTCGCCAGCAATTTCACGAAACTTATTCTTTAGGTCTATTAAAAATGGACCTGTTAATTTTTTTGACTCATTTATCAATGATGTTTTCCTTGTTAAGATAGATTGAAGTCCTGTAATTTATAGAAAGCAATTTGATCAAAAAGATAATTTTTATTCATGATTCTTTATGATACATGATACCATATTAACGACCATTGGAAATACACCTGTAGTAAAAATGAACGCTATAGGCAATGACCTACCCTGTAATTTATTCTCCAAATGTGAGTTCTTTAATCCAGGTGGATCCATAAAGGATCGTATTGGGTGGAAGATGGTTGAAGATGCCGAAAACTCTGGTAGGATCAAGCCAGGCGATACACTTATAGAACCAACCTCTGGAAATACGGGACAAGGTATCGCACTAGCTGCTGCTGTAAAAGGCTATAAATGTATAATCACAATGCCAGAAAAAATGAGTCAGGAAAAACAAATTGCACTAGAAGCATTAGGCGCTGAGATCGTACGCACACCTACCGAAGCTGCATTCGATGACCCTGAAAGTCATATAGGAGTTGCAAAAAGACTGCAAAATGAGATCCCTGATTCCCACATCCTTGACCAGTATGGGAATCCATCCAATCCAAATGCACATTATGATAATACCGCTAAGGAGATCCTGGATGATTTTGGCACCGACATACATATGGTTGTTATGGGCGTAGGTACCGGAGGGACCATTACAGGCGTGGCAAAACGACTGAAAGAGGAAATACCTGATATCATTATCGTTGGAGCAGATCCCGTAGGGTCGATCCTAGGAGGAGGAAATGATGTGGAACCATATTTAGTGGAAGGTATAGGATATGACTTTTTTCCAGATGTACTTGATAATGGTTTAGTGGATGAATATGTTAAAACAGAAGATGAAGAATCTTTTCTTATGGCCAGGCGCCTGATAAAAGAGGAAGGATTATTATGCGGAGGCTCATCAGGATCAGCTATGGTTGCTGCTCTCAAAGCAGCAAGAAGACTGAATGACCAGCAAAAATGTCTGGTCATTCTACCTGACGGCATACGCAACTATATGACAAAGTTTCCTAATGATGATTGGATGAAACAGAACGGATTCAAGACCTGAGATCAACCACTAAAATACTTGTCACTACGGTTGTATCTATAGGTATTCTATGGATAATTCCTGTCACATATCTTTCTTTTTCTAACCCAGAAACAGAATGGGACTGGGGATCGATCAATACGTCTGATATTCATTTCCCCTCCTCTTTCGCCTGGGGTACCGCAACGGCCGCGCATCAGGTCGAAGGAAACAATACAAATAATAATTGGTATCAGTGGGAAAATTCTTTCGATGAGAATAATATATCACGGATACATAATAATGATAGATCAGGGATAGCAGCAGACCATTGGAATCGATACCCTGAGGATATCGAGCTAATGAAAGAGCTTGGTGTTGACCACTATAGATTCTCTGTTGAGTGGTCAAAAATAGAACCTGATAATGATGTTTTTAACCAAAATGCTCTGTCACACTACCGGGAACTATGTAAAGCACTGATCAAAGAAAATATTACCCCGGTGGTCACACTTCACCATTTCACACATCCTATATGGTTCGAAAAACTTGGTGCTTTTGAGAATGCTGAAAATACCAAACATTTTATTGAATTCTCTGAGATCGTATTTAACTACCTGCAAGATCTCGTACCCATATGGTGCACATTTAATGAACCATCCGTTTTTGTTGCACAGGGTTATTTCAATGGTATTTTCCCTCCAGGGAAAAAAGATCCAGCTCTAGCAGGTAAAGTAATGGAGAATATGCTTAATGCACATGTAGAGGTTTATCATAAACTCAAATCACTTCCTGGAGCAAAGAACAAACAGGTAGGGCTGGTCAAAAATATTTTTCAATTTGACCCCTATAGAAGATGGCATATCCTAGATTGGACATTCAGTAAACTGTTAAATGACATCTATACAAATGAACCCTTGAGATTTCTAAAAACAGGAGAATCATCATTC
The DNA here is from genome assembly GCA_964404235.1 of uncultured bacterium. Classification (GTDB taxonomy): domain Bacteria; phylum Fidelibacterota; class Marinisomatia; order Marinisomatales; family UBA1611; genus CACEUX01. The sequence goes on from CAYOJL010000048.1 coordinate 13,498, forward strand.
TATTTACCAGGAATGGTCAATAATAAAATGTCCAACTCCAAAGCCGTTGGCACACTAGACTTTATAGGCTTGAACTATTATTCCATAATGCATGTACAAGGACGTTTGAACCCCAATGAACCCTTTATCTTTAAAAAACGTGAACAAGATATCCAAACTGATATGGATTACGCAATGCATCCTGAAGGTTTTTATAGAGCGCTACATACTATAAGTGATCTAAACGTACCCATCTATGTGACTGAGAATGGTCTAGCAGATCGCCAAGACCATATACGCCCTACATTTATCAAGCGATATTTATATGCTTTGAATCGAGCACTTAAAGATAGACTAGACATTCGTGGCTATTTCTATTGGAGCCTTATGGATAACTTTGAGTGGGCTGAAGGCTACGATATGAAATTTGGTTTATATCATGTTGACTTCAATACTCAAGAAAGAACTCTAAGAAAAGGAAGTACACCCTTTATTGAGATGGTCAATAAAAGGGGCGCTGATGAAAGAGGCTATATTGTTAGTGTAGGAGAAATAGCGCCAGATTTTGAGATCGTGTATACAACAGGTGAAAAGGAAATGCTCTCAGATCTAAAAGGAAAGGTTGTGGTCCTTCAATTCACTGCAAGTTGGTGTTCTGTATGCAGGCTAGAAATGCCCCATCTTGAAAAAGATATATGGAAAAAGTACAATAATGAAGATGTGGTACTCATAGGAATTGATAGGGATGAGCCATTAGAAACAGTCATCAAATTCCAAAAAGACATCGGCACTACGTACCCTCTCGCTCTAGATCTGGGTGCTGAGATCTTTGGGTTATTTGCGGATAAAAACGCGGGAGTTACAAGAAATATCGTGATCGATCAAAGTGGAAAGATCGTCTTTTTGACCAGACTATTTGAAGAAAAAGAGTATCAGGAAATGCTTAGGGTAATTAGTACTCTTCTATAATGATCTACTCTGGGCCAGCGACACTTGAAGCACCTTTCATACGATCGATAGCCTGATCTAAGGCATCAAATGCCTGTCGAGCTTTGAACTCATTATAGAGGGCCTCTTCCTTTTTTGCCTCTATTCTTGCAGCAGCCTTTGCCTCTTCTCTGGCCTTATTCGCATCGTATGTGACCATAACAAAGACCCTTTCTTTGAATATCTCTGTTTTTTCAATGGTGCATCCTTTTAGAGTGGTATTCACCAGTGATTTTGATACAGATTCCGTGAATTCTGTTGCCCCTGCCTCAGCTCCCATACCTGAAGCCTGCATGTGATCATTTAAAGCAGAATTGACCGTGGTCTCTACAGCTCTTGCTACCTCTACCCTGGCACGCTCGGTGGCTACCTGTTTGGAAAGGTTGAACTGAGGGCGCAGTGCATCTCCAACACCTACGAATTTATCTTCAAATTTTGGAGGATTTAGATACCACTCTGGAAGATCTTTATTTGAAAGAGGTTTTGGTTTTGATCCTGCACATCCAAAGAAAATGAACATAGCAATGATAGGAAGAAGAAATTTTTTGTACATAATACCCTCAATAATATTTTAATTATATCAATATACTTTTAATGAATATAACACTTTAGTTTAAAAATTGTTCCTCTATATTTTCTTATTGCTTAACAAGCAACTGATCACATTTTTCAAGGGATCTGTTGACATAATCTAAGATCTCCGGATGATCAATTATCGTAGAGTCCATAGCAACATTCTGAAATACGATGCTATTTGCCCTTTCTTCCAATATTCCCTTCATTCTTGTCATCTCTTGCCTCGCAAGCTCAATAGAACTTAGAATGTTTGGCTGATCAGCATAGAGTGTTTCAAGTGGTATATTTGGATCCTTGTCCCTGTATCTATCTATTCGCTTTTTTGTGTATGCGATCCTCGCTTCATAAAATGATCTATTAATGATCTGATCGCTATCATCCAATAGGGTGATATCTACCTGGTTAAGATATCGTCCTTCCCTTCCTGAAGAAAAGATAAAAGGACCATTATCCTCCTGATCCATCATAGGCCTTGTCATAAATGTACTCCCGCTTGTAAAGATAAGATCTGCTGAGGGAAAGATCTTGGGCAGTTCCTTATAGGTCGATCGTTCACTATTGATAAGAAGAATGGTCATGTCAACCCTATCCTTCATCGCATCTAGATATATATTTCCAGCGAATGTGAAATCCTCAACCATGACACCTTCTAATGAATCAGGGACAAGATCAGTAAGCCCGATCACACCAAATGTGATCCCGCCACGATCAATGATCTTGTATGGCTTAAAGATGGGCTCTTCTGTTTCAGGGTCCAATAGATTTGCTGATATGAATGGGATCGAAGTATTACTGATCAGTTCTTTTAGTTGCTCATATCCTGAAGCAAATTCATAATGTCCTACATTAACCACATCACAGCCGATCTTTTCAAATCCATTGATCATTGCAGCTGCTCTAAAGATCTTAGACTTACTATTAGAACTATCAACATTGGGTTTAGAGAATAATAGGTCACCCGCATCCAATATGATAGGGTCGATCCCCTGAGAGTTCAAATCATTGACCGCAGTGTATTTTCTGGACAGACCGCCCAATGGTTTCTTTGGTCAGCCACAGGGGTCAAGTTGACCATGTACACTTCCTGTGACCACTAGGGTCACGCTTCCCTGTCCCAAAAGAATTGAGAGAAATGCCGTGAATAGGACCGTTTGTATAATTCTGATGATCATGGATCTTATTTAATGA
>CAYOJL010000049.1:0-10232 GCA_964404235.1 uncultured bacterium
ATTTTTGGAATATATGGAGGATTAGACAACACAAGATCGAACATTCCTTCTGGTGAGGAATCTAAAATATCCATTTTTATAAAATTGTGGTTAGTTACCTTTAAATGATTGCAATTCCTTTCAGCAACTGCAATTGCATTATTTGAATTATCAATACCTATCACAATAGAGTCTGGTCTTTCTTTTGCCATGGTAATAGCAATACATCCAGAACCTGTTCCTATATCCAATATTTTAGGGGACTTAACTTTATTAATCTTTTTTAAAGCAATGTCTATTAGCCTTTCTGTTTCGGGACGGGGAATAAGCACATCTGGGGTAACAAAAAATTCTCTTCCATAAAACTCACATACTCCTACAATATACTGGAGAGGCTCTTTATTAAGCCTTCTTTTGACCCAGATGCGTAAAGTCTCTAATTGAGCTTGTGATAGAGGCTCGTCATATCTAAGATATAAATCTAATCTTTCACAGCCTAATAAATAGCATAAAAGCCATTCAATCTCTGCTCTAGGTTTATCAAAAGATCGTTCTTTAAAAAATGATTCTGCCCATTGAATCAAATCTATTACACGCCATGAATTTGCCATCAGAAATAAAATAATTTATAGTTCAACAGCATGATGTGGATAACTCAACTAGGAAATCTCAGCGGCCATTAATTCCTGTTGCTCTGCAATCTTTAATTTTTCAATAAGCTCCGTAATATCCCCATCTAAAATCTCATTTAAACGATAAGAAGTGAAATTAATACGGTGATCAGTAACTCTTCCTTGTGGAAAATTATATGTTCGTATCTTTGCAGACCGATCTCCAGTTGAAACCAAACTCCTACGTTCAGCTGCACGTTCTGCAGCTGCTTTTTCCTGCTCCGCGGCCAACAATCTTGATTTTAACACTTTTAAAGCTGCAGCTCTATTTTTATGTTGAGATGATTCATCCTGACAAGTGACCACCAATCCAGTAGGAATGTGTGTAATCCGAATTGCAGATTCCGTTTTATTCACATGCTGACCCCCAGCTCCACTAGCTCGATATGTATCAATCTTGAGGTCACCTTCATTTACTTCAATATCCACATCTTCAGCTTCTGGGAGAACAGCAATTGTAGCTGCTGATGTATGTACACGTCCACTTGTTTCTGTTTTAGGGACACGCTGAACCCGATGGACACCACTTTCATATTTCAGCATACCAAATGCACCATTTCCTTGTATCGATACAATTGCTTCTTTAATACCGCCAATACCTGTATCGGAAGAATCCATTACCTTATGAATCCAATTATTGCGTTCAGCATAACGAATATATATACGGAATAGATCAGCAGCGAATAGAGCTGCTTCATCACCACCAGTCCCAGCCCTTATTTCTAAAATCAAATTCTTATCATCATTAGGATCTGTAGGCAATAAAAGAATCTTTAACTTTTCTTCTAGTGCGATTTTTTCAGATTCGAGCTCCGCCATTTCATCTTGCGCGATTTGTTTTAATTCTTCATCATCACTTTCAAGAATTGCCAAGTCATCATCAATTTGATCTAAAATAGAAATATATGCTTTTCCAGTATTGACTACTTCTTCCAATGATTTATGTTCTTTTGCAATTGCAGTTATTTTTTCTTGATTATTAAAAATATTTGGATCTGTCATTTGCTCCGAAAGATGAACATGTTTTTCAATGATAGCCTGCAATTTTTCTTTCAACCTATAGCCTCAGCAGTATATTCTTTCCCAATCATTTCCTCATACTTATCGCCAAATGCTTCTTGCAGAGCTGTAATTGATACCTCTACCATATCATCCTCTGGTTTTTGAGTCGTTATATTCTGTAGCCAAAGTCCTGGTTTTTTTAAAACAGTAAAAATCATAGAGTCTTTTCTTGCAGAAAGCTTGATTAGTTCATAGCCAATACCAGATACAAAAGGTATCATTGGCAAATGGAATAGGAGCCTTATAGGCAAAGAAATTGTGTCTATAAAGTAAATGACTAGAGTATCCACTAAAGCAAATACAATAATAGCAGATAATAAAACTATAAATAGAAAACTAGTTCCACAACGAGGGTGTTGTGTTGGAAAAGATTGTGCATTTTTTATATTCACATTTTTTCCAGACTCAAAATTATATACAACTCTATGTTCAGCTCCATGGTACTGGAAGAGCCTTCTGACATCCTTTAAAAGCGATATGAGTAACAAATAAAGTACAAAAAATGCGATACGAAATAGTCCAGATACTAAGTTGAACCATAATGCTTCTTTTTCAATATTCATTAATTGTGTAGTAAGCCACATTGGAGCAATTAAAAACAATGAGATTGCAAGAGTAATTGCAAATAATGTAGAAAATAGTTCACCTAATTTACTTTGTGCTTCTTCTTCTGGCATTGCAATATCAGCAGAAAAATTCAATGTGCTCATACCCATTTTCATTGATTCATATAATGATGCCATGCCCCTAAATACCGGTCTTCGCCAAAAAGTAGAGGTCTCCGTTATAGAGCTAAAAGCTTTCTTTTGCAAATGTATCTTCCCATTAGGGTCTCTAACAGCAGTTGCATAAGCTCCTGGAACACGCATCATTACACCCTCAATCACTGCCTGCCCACCAACGAGTATAGATGGTTTCATTGTTGTCAATAGTAGAAATTTTCTCATAATATAAAAATGGTCCTGTTTGAGCTTCTCTACTCTAAACAGGACCATTAATAGAATTGCGATTCTATTTACGCCCGTATTTTTGATTAAATTTTTCTATCCGTCCAGCAGTATCAACCAAATTTTGTTTACCCGTAAAAAATGGATGTGATTTACTAGAAATCTCAATTTTACATAATGGATATTCTTTGCCATCATCCCATTTTATTGTCTCTTTAGTTTCAACAGTTGATTTAGTTAAAAAAGCATAATCGCAAGATGTATCTTTAAAAACAACTAATCGATAATTATCCGGGTGGGTATCCTTTTTCATATTTTTCTCCTAATTAAACTATATTTGCTAAAGCGGCTTGTATCCGCTTTATACCTTCCTTAATAATACTAGTATTCGTGGCATAAGAGAACCGTATATGACCAGGCGCTCCAAAACCATCTCCGGGTACTGTAACAACATTTACAGAATGTAAAATATACTCTGAAATATCAAAAGTATCTTTCAAGATCTTCCCATTGCCTTTTTTATTCAAAAAGAAGCTGAAATCAGGGAAGGCATAAAATGCACCACCCGGCATTGAACATGTGATGCCAGAGAGGTCATTTAAAAGCTTTACAATCAAATCTCTTCTTTTTTTAAATTTTACTTTCATCTTTTCAACACAGACTTGATCACCGGTCAATGCTTCTATGCCTGCTCTCTGGCCAATGGCATTTGCACAAGATGTGGCTTGCCCTTGCAGCTTGGACATTGCTTTTATGATTTTTCGTGGCCCTGCTGTATAGCCAATTCTCCAACCTGTCATAGCGTAGGTCTTTGATAAACTTAGGCACGTAACTACATTAGCATTAATATTATATTTTCTATTCAAGTTTTCTGTACTTATAAACTGTCCATCATATACAAGTCTCTCATAACATTCATCAGAAATGATGACCCAATCATTTTCTTTTGCAATTCTTAATAGTTTTATAAGTGCTCCTTCTTGCCATACACCTCCTGTTGGGTTTGAAGGAGAATTAATTATAATACCTTTTATATTAGGATTCATTTTTGCTTGGAGATCATCAAAATCAGGTTCAAAATTATTTTCTGGGATAGTATCTACAAGCAATGGTTCAGCATCTGCAAGCCGTACAAATTCAGGGAAAGATACCCAATATGGACTTAATATGATAACTTCATCACCAGCACCAAAGAGAGCTTGACATGCGGTATATAGACTTTGTTTTTCACCATTAGAAACAAGTATATCCTCTTTTTTATAGGTTATCCCATTTTCCCTATCAAGTTTTTCACAAATTGCTTGTCTAAATTCAATCATTCCAGGGCCTGCTGTGTATTTTGTATAACCTTGATCCATGGCTAGTTTCCCCGCATTAATAATATGCTTAGGAGTATTAAAATCAGGTTCTCCAACAGAAAAGTTTATTACGTCTAACCCTTCTGCTCGCATTTCTGCCGCAATTGTTGCCATTTGTAATGTGAAAGAAGGTTTGACCCTGTGAACACGGTCAGATAATTTATAGTTCAAAATTTGTGTTGCTTTTTATGGTGTTTCTCTGTGTTAAACTTATCGTCATCTGCATTATCATGCTGATTATTGAGGTTGCTATTATCCTCTTCAATATCAAATTCTTCAGAAATTAAATGTCCGTGTCTATGGAATTTTCCTTTTGGCTTTTGCTTTTTATTACTAGCAAGAAAGTTAGTATGTTTTTGACCAGGAGAATGTTTGTGCTTCTTCCTCTTATTATTTGTTCGATGTTTCCTATTATTATTATAATGGGGTTTCTTTGCTTTATCGGACTTACGTTTTTTTCGCCTTGGCTTAGGCACTTCCGATGCCGATATACTTTCTAAATCATCATGAGTATCAAGGAACTCTTCTTCTTGACCATTGGCATCTTCAACTAATGCCTCTTTGTCAAAAGAAAATGATTCAGGATTAAACATGCCATAAACAGTTCCAAAACCACGTGTAATGCCATTACCAATTCCAATATAGTTTGGTAAAATAAAATTGGTTTTGAATTCCCCCATGAAAGCTCCCCATTTGTTTTCATCAATAGGCTTGGGGAAAAGGCTTGTTACTTTTACTTTTGTATATATATTGTCTTCTAGATTTATACCAACTTCATTTGCTAAAAAAACAATATTTTGTCCTAATAGTTTATTAAGATAGGATGGTTTCTGCTGATTAGTGAGAAATTTATATTTGCCGCCTGTCATGTGATTTAACGCAACCCAAGGAGTGATAAAACGATATCTCACTAATCGGCTAGATGGGATAAATTGTTTTGCGACATTTTCTATATCGAAATCTTGAATTTCAAAAGTAATATTCCCAAAATCTAATGATTTAAGCTTTTCACAGATTGATAAAACTGATTCTACACCTTCATGTACACCAATTATATAAATTTGTTCATTTAAAATCTTTACTTGTACTCTTGGATAAAGATATCGATCTCTATACGAACCATCTAACATTGGAATGATAGGCTCATCTGGGTATTGCCGCATGAAAACACCTTTTACTTGATATGGAGTTTTTCGAACAGGCTTGTTTGTGATGACCCTAGCAACTACTGACTTTATATCAGGAAAACTATCACTCATATTACAGGTTATATAACAAAATAATTACTGACTCATTGTATCAAGAAATTCTGCATTTGATTTAGTTCGCTTCATTCTATCTTGCATGAATTCCATAGCTTCTTCTACTTTCATATCATTTAATAGCTTACGAAGTATCCACATTCTACCTAATTCTTTACGGCTAAGAAGTAATTCTTCTTTTCTTGTACCAGAACGTATGATATCGAAAGCCGGATATACCCTTCTATCACTTAGGCGACGATCTAATACTAGCTCCATATTGCCAGTCCCCTTAAACTCTTCAAAAATAACCTCATCTGCTCTACTACCTGTATCAATAAGTGCTGTAGAAACAATGGTCAAACTCCCACCTTCCTCAGTATTTCTGGCTGCTCCAAAAAATTGCTTTGGTTTTTTAAGCGCATTGAAGTCTACACCGCCAGATAATATTTTTCCACTGTGTGGGATTACTGCATTATGCGCGCGCGCAAGTCTTGTTATGCTGTCAAGTAGAATAACTACATCATCACCATATTCCACCATTCTTTTTGCTTTCTGTAAAACCATGTCGGCTACAGAAACATGACGTTCTGGTGGTTCGTCAAATGTAGAGCTAATTACCTCTGCATTAACGTTTCGTTTCATATCAGTTACCTCTTCAGGTCTTTCATCTATCAACAAAACAATTCTTTTCGTCTCAGGGTGGTTATCACTTATTGCATTAGCTATTTTTTGCAGGAGAACTGTTTTACCTGTTTTAGGTTGTGCTACAATAAGTCCGCGTTGACCTTTACCTATTGGAGATATCAAATCCATAATTCTCATTGAAAGATCTTTTGCTTTTGATTCTAGCTTAAATTTTTCTTCAGGATACAATGGAGTAAAATTATCAAATAGAATTATTTTCTTTAGTTTTTCTATGGGTTCATCATTAACCATCTCGACTTTTAGTAGTGCATAAAAACGTTCCTTTGATTTAGGAGGCCTTATCTGACCAGAAATCAAATGTCCTGTTTTCATGCCAAATCGCTTTATCTGCGAAGGGCTTACATATATATCATCGGGACCAGGCATGTAATTATAATCAGGAGAGCGAAGAAATCCATAACCATCTTGCATAACCTCTAAGACGCCTCTTGCAGTAAAAGCATTATCTTTTTTTGCATGCGTCTCTAGTATTTTGACAATTAGTTCTTGTTTATTTAAGCCAGCAATGCCGCCTTCTATATTCAGTTCTTGTGCTAATTCCGTGACTTCACGAATATTTAACGATTGTAGTTCATTGAGATTCATATATTTAAAACTCGCTTATAAAATCTTTGGAAGATAAAATTATAAAACCCCGAGGGAACACTGGAGTAGATTGAAGTTACATCAAATAATTCCTGAGTCAAAATAAATTTCAAATTCCTCAAAAACTTCCTCAGCAATATAGTGCGTTCCAAAGATTAATCCGATTTCTTGTTTATTAATAACCGTTTTTAGTAATTGTATGGCATTTTTTACTGATTCTATAGGATAGTTTTTTATTCCAAAATTATTCAATTTATTCGATAAACTTCGTGCTTTAAGTATCAATCCACAGGTATTACCAGCTACAAACAATTTCTTAAATTTCCCTTTTAGTGTGTTAGCAATACTTTTCAAATCCTTATCACTCTTAAGACAAAACAGACCATAGATATTATGATTCGGGTATATAACCCGCAAACATCGCAATGTGGTTTCAATACCTGAAGGATTATGTGCAACATCATAATAAAAGCCCTGTGATAATAATTGTAGACGACCTGGCCAATATAATTCTTTCAAACTATTACAAATGGTTTCATAAGTAATTTTGCTATTAAAATGCCGCAACGCAGAAATTGCAAGTGATGCATTCTCAGCCTGGAAATCTCCTATTAAAGGTGTACTATAGTTATTCCTGTTAAGGGTAAAATCAGTTCCTCTAGATCGCACCAAAACATTTGAGGGCATATCAGCAATTATAAGTGATGTATTTTTTTCCGATACCTTATTAAATAATATATCCATAACCACTTTATCTTGTTTTGCCGTAATTAAAACAACATTATCCTTAATAATTCCTGATTTTTCTTTTGCAATTTCTTCTATACTATTCCCCAGTATATTCATATGATCCATTGAAATAGGTGTCATAACGGTAATGCTAGGTTTTATCACATTTGTTGAGTCTAATCTGCCCCCTAGCCCAGTTTCAATAATAGCTACATCTACATTATGCTCATTAAAATGATTTAACGCCATTGCTGTCGTAACTTCAAAAAATGTTGATTCTATTCTTTTTATAGCGGTATCTATATCTTTCATAAAAGAAATTATTTCGTCGTCTTCTATAGGGGAACCATTAATCCTAATACGTTCGTTGAACTTTAATAAATGAGGAGATGTATAAAGGCCTACTTTATAACCGTGTCCTCGGAGAATACTCTGTAAATGTGCGCAGGTTGACCCCTTACCATTGGTCCCGGCAACATGAATTAAGGTCAGTTCCCTTTCAGGATTCCCTAAAAACTTCAATAGTTCGACTGTATGCTTAAGTCCTAGCTTAATTCCCTTTCGTTGAAGTGAATAAAGGGAATCTAGTTGAACATTTATATCAGGAGAGATCAATATGATGAGTTTCTGTTATATCTTTATATAAAAATCTTGAAGCAAAATTATTAAAAGATTTAGAGTCGTCTGTTACAAAGCACTGAATACTCCCTCTTTTATCAGTTGAGAATAAATTATGGTTGTTTAATTCAGATGTCACTGCTTTTGCTATAGCGTTGCCTGAATCAATAAGATTGATTCGGTCCCCCAATACTAACGATATTATTTTTTTTATAAGAGGATAATGAGTACAACCAAGGATTACTGTATCAACATCTGAGGATTGAAACTCTTTCAAGTAAAAATCTGCAATAGATAGTGGTATTTCTCCTTCTACTAGCCCTTCTTCTACTAGAGGAACAAACAGGGGGCATGCTTTGCTAATAACTTTAATATCAGGTATTATAGACTGTAATGCTTTACCATATGCATTAGATTGAATAGTGCCCTGGGTACCCAAAATGCCTATCTTTTTATTTTTTGTTATTTTTATTGCAAAATCAACACCCGGCTGGATTACCCCAATTATGGGTAAAGAAAAGTGGGATTGTAAATAGTGCATAGCTAATGATGATACTGTATTACACGCAACCACAATCATTTTGCAATCTTGTTTAACGAGCCATTCAGTTATCTCATTTGAATACTGCTGTATTCTCTGAGTGCTTTTGTTTCCGTATGGTACACGCGCAGTATCCCCAACGTAGTATATTGATTCATTTGGTAAAGCACTTGATAATGCATTAACAACTGTTAAACCACCAATCCCAGAATCAAATACTCCTATAGGTCTATCATCCATCTTTCATTCTGCCACAAGTATTTTTTCTCTTGAATGTTTAAAATGTTTTATGGCCTGATAGATAGCCTCAGCTATTTTATGTTTATGCGTTTTTTGTCTTAACATTTTTTCCTCCGAAGGATTTGATATGAAACCAACTTCTACTAAAGCATTTGGCATTGATGCTCCAATTAGAACATAGAATCCTGCTTGTTTCACTCCTCGATTTGGAGTGTTCAGTCTCTTATCTAACTCCATCTGAATAATGGATGCAAGGTCTTCGCTTTCCTTCATAAACATGCTTTGCGCCATAGTCGCCATAATAAGTGCTTCTCCAGTGAGCTCTTCATATTGGCTAGGTTTTTCTTCAAGTTTTATTACAGAATTCTCTCTTGACGCGACCTCGATAGCATCTTCACTTTTACCGGGTCTGAGTAAAAAGGTTTCGAACCCTTGGACTTTTCTATTCTTATTTGCATTAGCATGAATACTAACAAATAATTTCCCATTCGAATCGTTTGCTATTTTTGTTCTATCTAATAAGGGTATGAAAACGTCCTCATCTCTAGTATAAACGACTTTAATCCCTGATTTCTCTAATAGTTCTCCTGCGCGTTTTGTTATATCTAAAGCAACATCCTTTTCTTTGGTACCGTATTTACCTATAGCACCAGGATCTTTTCCACCATGACCAGCATCTAAAACAACAGTATCCAAACGCCATCTTTCCCTCACATCATCAATATGGTCATCTATTTCACCTAGAGGTGTACGTAAAGTAATAACTATTTCATTTGGATCAAGGTTTTGATCCCATTCATGGCTAATAACTTCCCTACCAAGTTTAAATGCAACTTGTGCAGTATTCCCGATCTGATCTGATTCTATTTGTCTAACCACTCCACGAGTTAAGCCAGAATTAATATTGACGGTATCAATTACGCCATCTGGAATAGTTATATAGTACCACCCATGTTTATTTATAAATGAACTTATGTTCCTTTCAGAGAATGGTTTTTTTGTTGCTAAATGAATTATGGTGCCATTTGATTTAACATCAATTTTTATATCTGTTATATTGAATCGAATTATATCAATCTCTAATAGCTCTTTCATAGAATCAAAATTAATTCCAGGAAGAATAGTAGCTTTTATTATATCAAAAAAATATTTAGCAGGAACATATAAATCATCAGAATCTGCCAAGGTTGCTTGAGGCATTTGATATGCATTATCGTTTATAATTACATAGCTGCTATTGCCGGAGATTTTTACCTTTGATCCAGAAATATATAAAACAAGTTTCTGCCTTTCCGTATTCTCATATACCTTAGAAGTAAATGAGCGCCCTATATCTTTTGCAGAAAGATATAAGGGTTTTGAATTAGGAAGTACCTTAATCTGTGATTCAATACCTGTACTTCGATTAAATACATGAATATCACCATTAATGAAAGAGGAGAAAAATAGGATTATGATGCTATAGCGCATTAATTCAATCAAAATATTAAATAAAAAAATACCACACTTATGCAAAGTGTGGCAATTTATTGATAGTGCTTCAAATTATTTTT
>CAYOJL010000049.1:10242-15183 GCA_964404235.1 uncultured bacterium
GGTATACTGTCTGTACAAACTTAGCTCCAGGTATAGTGCCTCAAATTATTTTATTATAATGTGAACACTGATAAAAACTGCGCCCCATTTTTAGGGGCGCAGACACGGTTTTCAAATTCAGACTATTTTTTGTCGTACCACATTACTAGAATCGCCAATGACAGTATTCCTGCAAATCCTGCATCCCCAAATTGTGACATTATACGTCCCAATCCAGCGATGACCCCGAAAAAATCATCGAACAGAATTCCCACAATAATACCAATGACGACCAATGTCTTAGCCACATCTGTGATTTGACCAAGCCATTCATTTAAGGTTTGCAAGCCTTTCAGCATAGTTTCCTCCTGTTGTCAGGAAAAGGAAGATTGTAAATCAATCCTCCAATAATGTCCTGTGTTATTATCCCAGAAACGAGAGAAAAACCAGCAAAGCAAGTAGACCTGCAAAGCCACCATCTAGAAATGTATTGACTAGATCTACAATTCCACCAATGGGATCAAAACCTGTGGAATAAACAATGTTTACGAAAACGAACAGCACTATAAGCGCTTTAATAACTCCTACTACTCCAGATGCTGCGTTTTGTACGGTTGAGTTGACATCAGCCATGCCGATACCTCCTTGGTTTGGTTCTTTGGTTAGAATGAGAGCTTTATGCTTTCATCCATTTTCCTTAATCAAAAGAATAACAGCCATCACTCTTCTGAGAAAATCACCGCTACTCTTTTGTATCGACTGAATTTACTAAGAAAGGTGTTATTTGCAATATTTATATTTCTTGATATGTTTTTAGTCGAGAAAGCAATCTAAAAACAGTTTTAGTCACTTTTTCTGGCGATATTGAATTCATACAATCTTTACATAACCTCCAATGATCAGATACATGTACACATTTACTATCAGGGGTAACAAGAACGCTTATTTTATTGAGGGGGCTTGTTAGTTTTGGGTTTTGTGCACCAAAAAGAGAAATAGTGGGTATTCCTATATATGCCGCAAGATGGCCAGCCATAGAATCTGGAGCAATGATACACTGCTGTTTTTTTAACCAAAGTTTAAACTCAATCAAGTCGCCTTCAAAATAATCAACTTTTATTTCGCTATCTTTTAATTGTTTTATTAAAGCTATTGATTCAGGGGTTTTAACTATGGTGATATTATATTTAACCGAGAGAGATTTTGCTAGTTTTACCCAATAATCTATTGGCCATGATCTTCTTGGATCTGTCACTCCGTTATGAAAAACAATAGAGCCTTTATCATTTAATTCTAAATCCGGTTGATTATCCATTAATATTTTACAACCAGCTTTTATAACTAAGTTATTAGCGCGCATAGTCTGATGTAATTCTTGATTCATTTCTTGTGCATTGGTGAAAAAATATCCTCCTCCTGTGGCATCATAACCAAAACTAATTTTTGGCTTTGTATGCCATAAGAACCAACTATTTCTCAAGTCACCTTTAAAATCAAAAGCCAAATCAATCTTTTTCTTAGCAATTTGGCGCGCAAATACCCATATCCGAATCCATTTTATAATAGACCAACTCCAATCTGTCCATGGTACTTTGATTGGATATACTTCATCTGCTAGTGCTAAATGCTCAGCTAAATGTTGAACAGGATTGTTGCATAATAGTATTAATCGTGACCGTGGAAAAGAACTCTTAATACTCTTTAATGTTTTTGCAATCATGAGAACATCTCCTATACGGTGATATTCTGTGACAAGTATTTTTTTTACTTCAATATCCTCTAATATATATTTTTTCCGAAAAAAGTTAAAAAAAGTATAATATGGATAAAAAAAAGTACTAATTAATCGAGACCAAAATAAAATCTTTGTATTGTATACTTGATTAGCCATCATAACAATCCTATCGATGCATAATAGCTATATAGTTTATCTGCTACATTTTTTATATCGTGGTATTTCTTTACCCAGAGTTGCCCCTCCTTGCCTTTATTCATTATTCTTTGACGATCATGCAGCAGATTCCTCAATTCCATTTCAAGATTATTACTATTAACATTTATGAATGGATGGTCTGGAATGAAAGAATTATAAATATCATTCATTTCGGTTAAGGTGCAAATCCCCATAGAAAGAGACTCGACAGAATTCATACCATAGCCCCAACCACCTTTATTGCCTATTTGATCTATAAAAATATCTGACTTTGATTTTTTATTTAAAGCAATAGAATGGGCCATATTTTCAATTAAATCAAATTTGATTTTTCCTTCTGCTTGCAGCTTTTCGCAAATTGAAATAATAGCATGAGAACCTTTGTAATAACGATTGGTCGGCGCATGGGATATGCGAATCGTATTATTTAAATCTTTTTTTGAATTCAATATGGAAGTTTTAAATGGCAAAAAAAGATATTCAATATTTGGATGCTTATTTAAAAGATCCACTTCATTTGTAAGATTTAAATTTGATATGGTATTTATATAGGGCATAACACCCCTGCTCCTTAAATCTTCTCCATGATAATGACAAATAATTTTTTTTCTTCTTTCTTTCAATCCTCTAACAAAAAATTCATTTTTTAAAAAATCCATCCCACTTTCAAAATGCACAACATCAAAATCATACAATGCATAATCTTCTATTACTTTTTCAACAATTGGCCTCCATATCTGATCTTTAAACTTTAAGAATATTCCATCAAGCCAGCCCTCTGGTTCCCATATTGGTGGGTACCCTTCTTTTTGCTTAAAATATCCCTCCTGTCCTCGATATTGCTTATAAAAGAGGTTCCTCAACTTTGATAGCATAGGTTTAGTAAAATTAAAAGGTAAATCTAAACAAATATCTTCATCAAAATCTTTTGGAGAACGAAAAAAGGTAACCGTACGGCATTCATTCCCTCTTTCTAAATGCTCATTTTTCCAGAGGGTTAATGTTCCAACTGTATTTTCAGGTGAGATATATAGAATTTTCATTTTGAATAAAATAAAGACAAATATTTTTCTTTTCGTTTTTCCCAATTATATAATTCTTTAATTAGACTCTGGTTTTTAGGAATATTGGCAGAATTGTTCATTTGGTCAAAAGAGTTCAATAATGACTCTGCGATGGAGAGTGGATTCCCAGGGATAGCCCAATAAATAGAATCATCAACAAAATTTTGAATTGGTGAAAGTTTCGTAGCTACTATTTCCAAACCACTGGCCATCATTTCAAATAATTTTGTTGGAGTGTTCTCTTCGGTTAGGGGTGTTTTTTTAAATGGGATTACCCCGACAGAATGTTCTTCCAATATTTTCCATACTTTTGAATGAGGCACCTGATCAATAACGGAAATATTATCTTCTAAGTTTAGCTGATGAATCATTTTCAAAACTTCCCTTTGAAAACCCCGTGTTCTAAAAGTCCCTATTAGGCTAAGAGTGATTTTTGGCTGGATGGCCTTTACATGCTCCATAGCTTTTATTAAATCTTTTATCCCTCTTTCTGGTCCAAGGTGGCCATGATAAACTATAGAATTAGGCCTTTTTTTGGATTCTAAGGAAAAATTCAGGTGTTTTCGTTCAGGAAAATTTTCAATTATACTTATTGGCAGCCCTGATTTTGAATAAGGCTGATTAGACATTGGGACATTAGCAAGTATAATTTGATCAACATATTTTAAATATAAATTTTCTTGATATTTCCTTAGATATATTATCATCTCTTTTAGTGGTTTAATACGTTTAGAAAAGGTTCTATAAAGGGCTTCCATATTCTCATGAACGTCATAGATAGTTTTTATATACGGGAACTGTAATTTGATTTTTTTTAACAATGGTAGCAGCGCAGTTTCATGAATTTGAAGAACCCTTATATATTCTAAGGTTCTAAGATCATGATTAACCTTATTTATAAATGTATTGACACTAGTCTTTAAAC
This sequence comes from uncultured bacterium, assembly GCA_964404235.1. Taxonomy (GTDB): domain Bacteria; phylum Fidelibacterota; class Marinisomatia; order Marinisomatales; family UBA1611; genus CACEUX01. The sequence continues at coordinate 14,144 of CAYOJL010000049.1, forward strand.
CATAATTATTATGTTTGATTAAAGGGTTTGATAGATCAATTTTACTGTTTGATCGTGTGTAATATGAAATAGAATGTCCATTTTCAACTAAAGAACAAATCTGCTTATGATAAATTCTTTCATCATCAGGCGGATGATGGCAAGAGACTATTACTATCATCTAATCAACCTTATTAAACCCTGTTTTTCATCTCGAGTGATTATAAATAAATACCATAACAACGGATAAAGAATGGATAAAATTAATTTTGATAATAAATCAGTAAAATTAAATTGAATACCTATTAAAAAAATGATTGGGAATAGAATTCCACGCCAGTTGTATGGTACTCGATAAATACGATATGTTTTAATGTAAATTGATATATTCATTACAATAAAGGCGAGTACTACACCGTAAGCTGCTCCTATGAATCCGAATGTAGGAATTAGCCAAACGCTAGTTAATATTAATGTTATTGCCCCTGTAATTCGAAAGACTGGAACCCAATTGGTAATCTCTCTCATATAAACACCAGGAAGTTGAATCACATAAGTACCAAAGAAAAAGTATCCAAGAAGAATTGTGCTAACAATGGGCTCACAATTCCAGAATTCAGCTCCAATCAATGTTCGCCCAAAAATTGAAAATTGCATTATATCAGATATCCATATACTTACCATCATTGATAGATAACCCATAATACCAGTAAAAAGTGTTGCAACCTTTGCAAATTCAATCCTTGCACCTTCTTCTTGTCCTCTTTTAAGAAAATAAGGCGTCCATCCCATATTAAACCCCATTACAACTGTAAGGCCCAGCATTCCCATTTTTTTCCCTGCAGAATAAAGTCCTACATCTGCCATGCCCAAGAACCATTCAAGTAAGTATCTGTCTGATAATTCCATTACCATAGTAAAAAACCCTGCCGGTAAAAAGGGAATTGCAAATCGAAAAATTTTCACAAATACTATCTTATCAAATGTTTTAAGTGTTATCCGATTAATAATAATGGGGACAGAAACAACTAGAATGATAGCGGAAGCAATAATATTTGCTA
>CAYOJL010000050.1:0-15125 GCA_964404235.1 uncultured bacterium
TCATCAGCAGGAAGTTCAAAAAAATCTGTCACATCTACATCAAATAGTGCATCAAGACTATCAATCTCTAAATTAAGGGATGGATCTTCTACCTCTTTTTCAGGGATTAAACTCCAGGCCTTTTTGCGAATATTTTTTAGCTGTCTTGATACGTTTTCAGGTTTTTCAATATACCATTCTACAGAAACTGGATCTACACCAAGTTGATGACATTCATTTAAAAAATAATCTGTCACTAATTTAGTATCACCATCTCCTGGTGACAGAACGGCTATATGTTCAAAACCTAATTCTTTGATCATCATTTGTGCTGTTCTTTGGGCAATTGTCTTTGATGAGGGTGATAAGAAAAATAAATTTTCTGCAACATCAGAAAGCCCTGGTGAAGCAGACTTTGGTACTAAGATAGGTAATGGTAACTTTAATCCTGATAAACTAAAGATCTCATCCTTTGTTAAAGGGCCTAATATGGCTGTAATCTCGCTATTTACTTGAATCTGGTTTATAATAGTGAGTGCTTTGACACCTGATCCAGAAGAATCATATATCAAAAACCTAACTGACCTAGAGTTAGCTTTTAATTTTAAATATTCAGATAGACCAAGTAGATATGAAAAACCTCTTTCTTTTTCATGGCCAGATAGTGGTAGTATAACTGCAATTGTAATTGGCTGCTTTATAGGTTCTTGAAGGATATTTCTTAGTGCGCCATAAATTCCCGAAAAATATCCGGGTAAATAAAAGGTGTCAATTTCATTGATAATCATATCTAAATCGTAACTATCACCATTCAACCAAGCTTGGTATGCCCTAGTCAAGTTAATGATAGATCGATTGAAGGAATCTTTTTCTCTAAATAGAAGTCCCTCTATTGTTTCTTCCTTTATTCCAATACCAATACAATTATATAGCCTTTTATCAATAATGTTGAGGTATAATAGATCATCAATCATTGGACGCGCTTTTAAATAATAGCGAAATGCATTGGTTGGTCTTCCCTGTTCAAAGAGGATATCGCCCATCAATATTAAGGCATCCATCTCGTAAGGACAATTTGGGTAATTAGCTAATACTGATTTACATGATCGTTGAGCTTTATCAAACATTCTCAGGTTATATTGACATTTTGCCATTAATAGTTGTGCGGCAGGATCACGGTATTCTCGCTCATTTACTAAAATATCAGTGAAATATTTCGCTGCAAGATTGAACCTACGTTCTTTATAAGACTTTACAGCCCTATCAAATTTTTGATAATATGATAGATTAACAAAGTCTCCAGCATGACCTATAACACTTAGTATTATTAAAACAAAAATAATCTTTACCAATCTACACATATCAATAATCTATAATTTTACTTTCTATTAGTAAGGATTTTAAAATGTAAATCATTTATTAACATATGTTAATTTTCCATATTCGAATTGATAAAATATATCCTTACCATTTACATCCCTATAAATCCACTGCTCGCCAATTCCATGCCTACTTGATGTGGAATTAATCTCATCAGGATTTCCAATAGAAATTCTTACCTGTCTATCAGTCATACCTAATTCAATTTTTTTATCTAAAACCTTGCGTATAGTGATTTTACCCCAAAAACTAGGTAGTGGTTCAGATGTATAATAATGATCTTGAATGCCAATACGTCCTTCAGCTCCATTATACCTTACAAATGCCTCATCGCCTATAATTGTTTTTACCGTGAGCCAAATAGGATAGTCATAATCAATATTTTGGAAAGAAAATACATCAATAACTTTTACTGGTTCAAATCGAGCAAAATTATAATCAGAAAAAGTATAAAATCCCTTGCGGTCAAAAGTGTTATTAAGCCAAATAGTCTTCCCAATCATTGTTTTTGCTTCGAGGAGGGTCTCTTCAAAAAGGAAATAACTTGGTATTGCATTATTTTCAAAATCTTGGATGTTCAAGACCATCTTATACCTCCTTCCTTTTTGATCCTCAATTACTAAATAATCTTCATTGAAAGTTTCATATGAACCAATAATTGTATATTTTTTATCTAAGAACTTATAGTAAGGTCTATACCGATCTGAATGGAGTTTAGACCATAATTGATTAAAATCAGTATGTCGTTTATAATTATCATCTAAATCAGCAAAATAGAAGTTTTTTTTCGACCACGGATTAGAGTCAATCTGGACATATGGTTTATCGAAAAAAGAGCAGGATACAAAAACCAGTGGAATAAGAAAATACGAATGTCCTATTCTCTTTAAATTGCTTATCATTGGGAATTAACTGGTTTTCCATCTTTCCAAACGCCTACTGTTTTATCGCCATTAGGATATGTAAATGTCCCTTGCCCGTGCATTGTACCATTTTTGAAATCACCTACATATTTATTACCATTTTCATAGGTAAATACACCCAGACCTTCTCTTTTGCCATCTTTGAATTCCCCTATATAAAGATTACCATTTTTGAAAGTATAGGTTCCCTGCCCTTCCATTACTCTATTGACAAACGCTCCTTCATAAATATTACCATTTCTATAAATAAATTTTCCTTGTCCATTAATCTCATCATCTACCCACTCTCCAATATATTTTTCACCATTTGAAAATATGCAGGTACCTTGTCCATCCCTGGTTCCTGATTTGAATTCCCCATTGTAGCGATCTCCATTAATATAATCAAATGTCCCTTGCCCATTGATCTTACCATTGATAAAACTGCCTTTGCATATGCTACCATCAGAAAATGTATACGAACCTTCTCCTGTTATTTGGTCGTTTTGCCATTGTCCAGTGTATTGAGCTCCATCTGCAAAAATATATATTCCATTTGCATGTTTCATATCATTCTTCCAAGTACCTTCATATTGATCACCAAAGGATGAATTGAAAACGCCTTTGCCTTCTCTTTTGCCATATTTCCATCCTCCTTCATATGAATCTCCGATTGAAGAAGTATATTTTCCACTACCATGGAATAAATTATTTTTAAAGTCTCCTTTATATGTAATTCCATCGGTAATAAAATTGGCTTCTCCCATTCCTTCCTTCTTATCATTTTTCCAATCACCTACATATGTATCACCATTTGCATATATCATTTTTCCCTTACCAGTTTTCAAATTATTTTTCCAATCACCATCAAATTGGTCACCATTAGAATATTTTAATATACCTTTTCCTGTTTTAAGGTCATTTTCCCACTCACCTTCATAAATATTACCCTTGGAATCAGTAAAGGCCCCGTAACCTTGCCTAATTCCATCGCTCCAATTACCTTGGTAAATATTACCATTATTATATTTGTAGATTCCTTTTCCTGCCTTAACACCATTTGACCATGCTCCCTCATAACTTTCTCCATCCTTATAAAGATAAAGTCCTTGACCATGCTTTAAATCATTTTTCCAGTTCCCTTTATAATTATCTCCATTTTCATAAATCATCTGTCCATTGCCATTTATCTGATCCTTCTCCCATTCACCGGTATAATGGTCTCCATTAATGAAGTCTAATTCACCTATGCCATGCTTCATATCAGTTTTCCATTCACCTTCATAATGCTCTCCTTCATTGGATATGAATATTCCTTTACCATTGCGCTCATCCATTTCCCACTCACCCTCATAAGAATCACCATTAAGGTATTTGAATGAACCTTTACCATGAAATCGATTCTCTTTCCAGTCACCTACATAACGGGTTCCTTTGAAATAAAGAATTTTCTGCGAAATAGTTTCTTGTTTTTTCTGACCGACAAAGGAGTATGTACCTTTCCCTTCTCTTTTACCATTAACCCATTTCCCTGTATATCGATGACCAAGAATATCAGTGAATGTACCTTCTCCATTCATTGTGTTTTTGTACCATTCACCTTTGTATTTATTTCCTTGTTTATCTGTAAACGTTCCTTGACCATTTCTGTGGTCATCTTTCCATTCGCCTAGATACTTTTCTCCTGAATTAGAAATGAATGTTCCTTTACCATTCCTCTGATTATTTATCCATTCACCATCATATTTATCACCATTAATGTATAGAAAGATTCCAGTACCCTGAATATTATTTTGATTCCAGTCACCTTCATAAATATCTCCATTAGAATATGTAAACTTGCCATTTCCATCTTTTTTATCATTAATCCAATTACCAGAAAAAATATTACCATTCATATCATTCTGCGTACCATTTCCATATTTCATATCAGCTTTCCATCCTCCATCGTAAGTAGCGCCTGAAGCATACAACATTGATCCTATACCATTTTTTTTATTATTTTCCCATTCTCCTTCATATTTATCACCATTTGCATATATCTGTATCCCATCGCCATGCTTCATATCTTTGAACCAGTTTCCAATGTATTTCTCTGTATTATAATTATATAAAACACCATGTCCATTTTTCATTCCCTGAACCCAAGAACCGGTATATTTATTACCATCAAGATCTGTAAATGTACCCTTCCCCTCGAATTCATTGCTTTTCCATTCTCCATCATAGATATCGCCATTTGCATAATAAAAGTTTCCACTACCATGATATGCATCATCTTTCCAGTTACCTTCATACCTATTGCCTTTAAGATCTTCAAAGGTTCCATACCCATCCATTTTATCATTTATCCAATAACCAGTATACCTTCGTCCATCAGGATAAGTATATGTACCATCCCCTTGTATCCGACTATTTACAAAATTACCTTCATACATCCTTCCATCAGCAAAGTTGAAAACACCATTTCCATTTCTTTGATCCTTAACCCATTTTCCAGTATAAGAGTCACCATTTACAAAAAAATAATTACCATCGCCATCCTTTTGACCTAGCACCCAACCACCTTCATAAATATCTCCAGTTTTATAACGAAATGTGCCTTGCCCATTACGCTGACCATCAGTGAAATATCCCTCATAGAGATCTCCATTTAAGTATGTATATATTCCATAACCAGTTCGCTTGTCATTAACCCATTGACCATCATAACGATTCCCATTTGCAAAGATATATAATCCCCTACCATTCATCCTACCATCTCTCCATTCACCTGCATATGTCTCACCTATTGATGATCTAAAAGTCCCCTCACCATTTAATTTTCCATCGTTAAAGGTACCTTCATAATAATTTCCATTTGACGCAGCATAAATGCCTTCTCCTTCCATAGTATCTTCATTCCATTCACCATGGTATTCATTTCCATTATCAAAAATATAAGAACCGTAGCCATGCATTTTACCGTTTTTAAAATCCCCCTCGTAGGTATCACCATTTGAATAACTATAGTTACCGTATCCATCCATGGAACCATTTTTCCAATTGCCATTATATGTCCCCCCAGACATATAGGTAAAAGTTCCTTGGCCATGCCTAAAATCATTTTTCCATTCTCCGTCATATACATTACCATTTGGATAAGTAAAAATTCCCTGACCATTTTTCACACCATTCCAGAACTCGCCTTTATAGGTATTCCCATTTTTAAAAGTAAAAATACCACGTCCAGTTCTCTTCCCATCTTTATGATCTCCTACATACTTTTCTCCATCAGGATATGTAAATGTTCCCTCTCCATTTCTTTTACCATCACGAAACTCTCCAACATAGGTTGTACCATTCTTAAACCAATAGGTACCTTTACCATGACTTTTATCATTTTTCCAGTCACCTTCATAAACATTGCCATTTACAAATTTAAATTGCCCGCTTCCTTCCATATTACCATCATAAAATTCACCTTCGTAAATATCACCATTTATATATGTAAAAGTGCCTTGTCCATGTTTCTTACCATCTAAGAACCCTCCTTTATATATATTACCACTTTTAAAAGTATATATACCTTGACCTTCTCTTTTATCATTCTTGAAGTCACCTTCGTAAGTGTTACCTTCGCCATCTATTGAGAGACCTTTACCATCTTTTTTACCATCTTTCCATTCTCCTACATACTTTTTCCCATATGGATAAATATATGTTCCAACCCCATTTTTCTTGTCATCTTTCCATTCACCGATATAAGTATTTCCAAATGGATAGTAATAGGTACCATCTCCTTCCTTTTTTCCCTTATTCCATTGACCTTCGTATTTTTCTCCACCAATAATGTGTAGAGTACCCCAACCATGGAATTCATCAGTTACAAAATTCCCTACATAAGTATGACTATCATCTTTAAATGTAAATGTTCCTTCTCCCTCTCGGACACCATTATTCCAATTACCTTCATAGGTATCTCCATTCGGGTATATATATTTTCCATTACCATGACGCTTACCATCCTTTAGGTCTCCAAAATAATTAAAACCATATTGGATCACATCATTGGTAATACCCTCACTTTGAGAATTCAAGAATGAGAAAAGGAACAGAGTTGGTATGAAAATAGCTTTCATATTCCTAAAAATTTACAAAATATTAGAGATTAATGAGTAAATCCCATGATTATATGGTAATACTGGATAATATATTATTTTTTAATCTAAGCTATTAGATGATGTCACTCTATCCTTTAATTCATTGTATAGAGGCCATATCTCTTTCAGTAGATAGGATATAAGAACAGTTAAAACTATTATAAAACCTAAAATTAATAGGTTAATTCCGCTACCTGACCTGTATTCCATAATAAACCAAATAACTGAACCAACTAGGGTAACCACTAAAATATTCAGGACAGATAGTTTTAAATATTTTATCATTAAAACAGTTTATAGCACATAGAATAAATAGTTATTATTTGATTGCGCCATCTTCATTCCATTCTTTCACAGAGATCAATACTCCATCTTCATAAACTTCTTCAGATTCCTTATTTCCATTTTGACTCCAATAGGTCCATATTCCATCTTTTTTAACACCTGTAAGATTGCCCTCAGAAAACTTCTCTCCATTGGGATGCCAGAATGTCCATAATCCACTTCCTTTCCCTGCTTTAAAAATCCCCTCTGATTCTTTTTCGCCTCTCTGATTCCAATAGGTCCACATTCCTTCTAATTGTCCATCCTCAAAAGTCCCTTCCTTTATCTTTCTTCCATTGTCATACCAGAATGTCCATAATCCTTCTTTTTTACCATTCTTAAAAGTTCCTTTTGATTCCTTTTTACCATTTTCATACCACCAGGTCGCAGATCCTTCTCCTTTACCATATTTGATCGTCCTCTTGGATTTCATCTTACCATTATCATACCATCTTTTCCATACTCCAACCTCATTCCCATCTTTAAATGTTCCTTCCTCTCTCTTTTCACCATTTTTGTACCAGAATGTCCAAAGTCCTTCTTTTTTACCATTTACTATATTACCTAAAGCAACTCTCTTTTCTTTAAAATTTTGATAAACCGTACCATTGACCAATTCTTCAGAAGAGCTATTTAAAAAAATACCATTCTCATATATTAGATCCTCCAATTGGTATTCTTTTTGTGCAAATCCAGCGGATATGGTTAGTAACAATATGATAAGTACTTTCATAATAATTCAGATTACAAAAAAAAACTAAATTTTGCTATATAATCTACTCCCATTCTATAGTTCCAGGAGGCTTAGAAGTAATATCATACACCACTCGATTAATTCCACGTACGGAGTTCACAATTCTATTTGATATTTTTGATAGTGTCTCTGTTGGCATACGAAACCAATCTGCTGTCATACCATCTGTACTAGTAACTGCCCTTATACCCAAAAGATTTTCATAGGTTCTTTTATCGCCCATTACGCCAACAGTCTTTACTGGGATAAGTACAGAAAAAGCTTGCCATATTTCATTATATAGTCCGTCCTCATGAAGTATATCAATATAAATTTTATCTGCTTCTTGAAGAATTTTAACCTTTTCGATTGTGACTTCTCCTATAATTCTAACACCTAAACCTGGCCCTGGAAATGGGTGGCGATCAATCAATAATGAAGGTAGACCAAGTTCTTTACCTACTTTTCTCACCTCATCTTTGAATAAATCTCTTAAAGGCTCTATTAATTTTAATTCCATATCATCTGGTAACCCTCCAACATTATGATGGCTTTTAATCACATGTGCAGATTTACCTTTACTGATGCCACTTTCAATAACATCTGGGTATAACGTTCCTTGAGCTAAATAATCCATCTTACCTATCTCATTAGCAATACGCTCAAAGGAATAAATAAATTGGTTTCCTATAATCTTTCGTTTGTTTTCAGGATCTGATACACCTTCTAGTTTTGATAAAAAAACTTTTGATTCGTCATAAGAATAGATATTTACACCCAAACCATTTCTAAGAGCTTCCAAGCACTCGCGAACCTCATTTTTCCTCATAAGACCATGGTCAATTATTACTGCATTACAACGGTTACCTATTGCCTTATGAACTAATGCAGCTACCACTGTCGAATCAACCCCACCACTTACGCCTATAAGCACATTCCCTTGACCTACAATTCTTTGAATTTTTTCTATTTGTTCTTGTATGAAATTACCTGCCGTCCAATTCCTTGAACATTTTGCAATATTAAATAGAAAATTGGATAATATTTTATGACCTTCCTCTGTATGATGCACCTCTGGATGAAATTGTGTTGCAACGCGTGTTTGATCCTCATTTGACATAGCAGCTATGACACCGTTAGAAGAGTAAGCTAATACATGCCAGCCATCTGGAATTTTTTCCACAAGATCTCCATGGCTCATCCATACATTAGAAGAAGAAATCCCAGAAAATATACCGCTACCAATTTGAATATCTATATCTGCAAAACCATATTCACCCTTACCATCTGAGACTACTCGTCCACCACCATGTTGAGCTATTATGTGAAGACCATAACATATACCTAAAATAGGTAAATCACTATTTAATATTTCATAATCAAAATTGGGAGCATTTTCTTCGTAAACACTACTTGGTCCTCCGGATAAAATAATTGCAGCAGGTTGGCGTTCTTCTATTTCCTTTAATTTTGTATTTGGCGATAAAATTTCTGAGAATACATTATTTTCCCTAACCCTGCGAGCAATAAGCTGTGTGTATTGAGAACCAAAGTCAAGAATTACAATACCATTTTTATAAATATCATTCATCTTTGAACTGTAATATAAGCTCTTTTAAATATTCCTCATTTGTTAACTTAAAATGAATTGGTGTAACACTAATATAGTTTTCAGAAATAGCTTTTCCATCATAATCTATTGACCTATCGTCATCATTTATCTCACCTTTGATCCAATAATAATTCTTATGACTTGGGTCAGTTCGTTTTTCGTAGTCATCTACAAAATATTGGTTCCCTTGTCTAGTAAAACGTATTCCATTAATTTTATTTTCATCACAGTATGGAACATTTACATTAAGTAAAGTCCCTTTTGGTAAACTATTTTTCATTACCCACTTTACAGTATCTATTGCTACAGTTTTAGCTAAATAGAAATTATCTGTCTTGAATGATGCTAGGCTAATTGCTATAGAAGGGACGCCTAATATAGCTCCCTCTGTAGCTGCAGATACTGTGCCTGAATAAATAAGATTTGTTCCCAGATTTGCGCCCTGATTTATTCCAGATATTAATATATCAGGACTATCTTTCATTAATGACCTTATTCCAATCTTTGCACAGTCCGCAGGACTGCCTTCAACCGCATAGCCTTTGAATCCATTAGATCTTTTTATTTTATTTACTCGCAATGGATTATTTAAAGTTATCCCGTGTCCCGAGCCACTCTGTTCTGTATGCGGTGCAACCACAAAAGGATTCCCTACTTCACGCATCGCTTCCCATAAAGCATATATCCCTTCGGAATAAATACCATCATCATTTGTTATCAAAATATTCGGTTTATTCATGAGAGGATAGAAATCAAAGTGGAAAGTTTTTCCTTCATACTATTACGGTCTACTATATAATCAATAAATCCTTTTTCTAAAAGAAATTCTGACCGTTGGAAACCCTCTGGTAAATCTTGCCCAATGGTCTGCTTGATCACTCTTGGACCAGCAAATCCAATTAGAGCTCCTGGCTCTGCCAATATCACATCACCTAACATTCCATAACTTGCAGTAACACCTCCTGTTGTTGGATCGGTTAGTATTGGAATAAAGAGCCCACCTTCATTTGAAAATTTAGCTAATCGAGTACTAGTTTTTGCCAGCTGCATAAGTGAAATAGCACCTTCTTGCATCCGAGCACCACCAGATGAACAAATTAATATAAGAGGTACATCCTTATCTCCAGCAAAGACCAACGCTCTTGATACTGTTTCACCAACTACAGAACCCATACTTCCGCCGATAAATTTAAAATTCATTATTCCTAATATCACTTTATAACCATTGATTTCTCCACTATAAACAGATATTGCATCATTTTCGCCTGTTTTGTTTGTAGCATCTCTTATCTGCTCACTATAAGCCTTATTTGCATTAAAGTCCAAGAAGTCCTTAGAGATAATATTTTGAAAATGTCTTTTGTATGTTCCATTATCTAATAGCAAATCAACGTACGTTTGGGGTGAAACTCTAAAATGGTGATTGCAATGGTGACACACTGAAAGTTTTTTTTCAAGCTCTGGTCGGTAAATTATTTCATTACACGAAGGACATTTATCCCATAAACCATCTGGAATCGATTTTTTCTGGGAATCTTTTAATTTTTTATCTTTTCTCTTAAACCAAGCCATAAAAGTATTTTATTTCTTAAAACGCATCACTAAGGCATCACTACCATCACTATAATAATTAGTACGAATGCTAATATTTTCAAATCCAATATCAAGATAAAGATTAATGGCGGGGAAATTACCGTGTTTAACTTCTAAAAATACGGATGATTTAGTTGGTAATTGATCTAAAAAGTAATCAAGTAGTAATTTACCATAACCCTTACCTTGCATTGATGGTTTTACTGCCATATTAATTATATTTATTTCGTCCTTTAATCCTCGAACCATACAATATGCAATAATATGTTTTGATTTATCAATTATCCATGTAGTTCTATCTTTCTCATTATTTAACTCGATACTAACCATTTTAAGTGACCAATGATCTTTGTGAAAAGCTTTTCTTTCTATATTAAATATTTGATCAAGATCATTAATCGTTGCCTTACGTATTATGGGATAATCATTCACTGGATTTTATTTCAAAAGGAGCTATATAATCAGGCACTAAATCATAAGGTTCTTTTATAATCCAATCATCAAAGAATATTGAGGCTAATATTCCGATAGATTCAGCAGAGGGAACTGATCTATAAATACTCGAATGGTCTTTAAGTATATCTTCACAATTCCATTGGAAACCATCTTTAATATTATCAGAATATTGATTTATATCACCCACTTCTGCCTCACTTTTTATATTTGGGATGGAATTCTTCCATAAAAATTCCTGATAGAAAACTTTTTTTGAATGAGAATGTACAATACCATTAAATGGCTCATTTTCTCTTAATCCGAAAGCCAATGAAAGTAAAGTTGGCACTGGAATAATGGGAAGGCCTTGAGAATAGGCCAAGCCTTTAGCAAATCCTAGTCCTATCCGTAACCCCGTAAATGATCCAGGACCAATACTTACTGCAATTGCATCTATTTCACTAGGCAATTTATTAGATTGCTTGATTGCCCTATTAGTAAAATCTGCAAGATTTTCATTATGTTTTCTATATGAATTCTCCTCAACAAGACTTAATAAATCACCATCATTCGTAACAGAAACACCACAGATAGAAGATGAGGTCTCAAAGGATAGAATGCTTCTAGACATCAAACTTAATACCTGAAATTTTAATTTGCCTTGCATCAGGATTATTTTTCAATCTAGAAAAATGAACATCAATCACATTATCATTTAATAAATCATTAATTATATCGGCCCATTCAATAATAGTAATTCCTCTTTCTGAATTTAAATATTCCTCTCCTCCGATATTCAGAAAATCATTTGATCCTTTTAATCTATAAGCGTCTATATGATATAACCAATAATCCTTTCCTTCGTATTCTGATACTAGTTTAAATGTAGGTGAACCTACATTTTCTTGTATCCCTAATGCTTTAGCTATACCCTTAGTAAATGTTGTTTTCCCAGTACCTAAATCACCAATTAGGGCAATTATATTTCCTTTTGAAATATTTTCTGTGAGTTTCTTGGCTAAATAGTATGTATCACTAAGAGATCTGCTGTTAAATACCATTATGATTTACCCTTCATAATTGCTAAAGGTACAATCATCTCTTCCATACTTATTCCGCCATGTTGAAAAGAATTCTTAAATTTTTCCTGATATTTGTGGGCTTCATTAGGATACACAAAATAATTATCATCTTTTGCAATAACATAACTTGGCTGAGGTCCAAATACTGGTAGCCTGTATTGACCAGGTTCTTTTATTATTAAAGCATGTTTTTTATTTGTATTCAAATTCCTGCCGTATTTATACCTTACACCTGAAGATGCATTACGATCAGCAGAAACCATAACATCATTCTGTACACGTATGCTGCCGTGATCGCTTGTCATTATAATGGTAAAATCTTTATTTGCAAGATGCTTAAGTACCTGAAATAACCAAGAATTCTCTAACCAATATTTGACTGCAGTCCGATAACCAGATTCATCAGGAACCATTTCTTTTAAGACATCCATTTGTGAACTCTTATGAGCAAGTATATCTACAAAATTAACTACAATTGAAACTAGATCCTTATTTGCATAATCCTTGATACGCTTTTCAAATTTTTTCCCCTCTTCAACTGCCCATATTTTATGATAATGAATAGATTTATTATCCAAACCAGCTCTTTTCATCTGATCGATAAGGAATTGTTCTTCATGCTGATTTAAGCTTGTAGCATCAGATTTCATATCAGATTCCTGTTCTGAATAATTTGAGACCATTTCATCAGGAAACATCCCACAAAAAATAGCATTCCTTGAATATGGTGTTGCTGTAGGTATTAATGATAAGCAATATTTTAGGTCTATGGTAAATAGTGTTTCTAATAAAGGCATCATTGCTTTAAAGTGGTCGTAACGCATACAATCTAAAACTAATAGACAAATTCTATTCCCATTCCTTAGGTTGGGTTTTATATAATTATTAAAAATATCATTTGGAAGAACAGGCCTTTCATCATTAAACATCCAAGTATGGTAACGAGCTTCTACAAAATTAGAAAATTCTTTATTACATGTTTTTATTTGATCATCTAGGACATTACTTAGACCAGTATCTCTATATGTATCAAATTTTATTTGCCAATTAACAAGCCTATCATAAAGTTTCCACCAATCATCAGCATTTAAATCTTGGTTCATTAATTCGTCAATTTCCTGAAATTCTCTTAAATACTCACTTGTTACCTTTTTTTCACGAAGCTTATCAAATTCAAGCGCTTGTTTACATGCCATGAAAATTTGATTAGGATTAACAGGTTTAATCAAGAATTGTTCTACTTGTCCTGACATCGCCTCATCCATTAGCCATTCATCTTCCGTCTTGGTAATCATAATGATAAGCTGACTTGAACGATTCTTTTTTATCTCAGAGAGTGTTTCTAGACCATCCATACCTGGCATGGATTGATCAAGAAGTATTAGGTGATAGTTATTTGCTTTACATAATTCAATAGCATCTTGTCCGTTGGATGCTTGCGATAATGTATAGCCTTTTTCTTCTAAGAATAATATATGAGGTTTGAGGTGTTCAATCTCATCATCGACCCATAAAATATTTCCTCGTGAATTACTCATATTTAATAAACTATAAAATTAAAATGTATCTCTTTATATAAGAAAAATTACCAATTAATCATATTTATTTTGAGACCATTGTCCATACGCCGTCCCAGTCTTTCCCAGGCGGGTTATCTCTGAACATAAGACATCTCTCGATATAAACAGCAGATGGGGTGGTATTTCTAGAAGTAAAATGGTCTTCCATCTTTTCAGAATTTTCAAAAGCACTAATAGCTTTATCCCAATCCTGTTGGTAATAATGATCAAGACCTTTTTCAAAATTCCTTACAAGGTTCACAGTTGAATTATTTATATCAATCTTATTTGATACTAGCTCATATACTTTTACCGGTATATTTTTTCCTTTAACTTGAACAAAGTCTAGAAACCGAAAAATAAAATCATCTTTTGCAGCTTCATAAATATTCTCTCCAACAAAATTATATACCCCATATTGTTTTGCAGATGACTCTAACCTCGCAGCGAGATTGACTGTATCACCCATCATGGTGTAATTCATTCTCATCTCTGAACCCATATTACCAGTCACCATCTTACCACTATTTAATCCAATTCTATGCTGCATAGAATAAACAATATCTGGCCAATCATTTTCCTTCCGCCATTTTTCCCTTAATTCTCTTAATGCTTCCTGCATAGCAAGCGCTGTTTTACAGGATTTTAATTCATGATCAGTGACAGGAGCAGGTGCGCCATAGAATGCTACTATTGCATCGCCAATATATTTATCAAGTGTTCCTTCATTATCTAAGATGACCTGTGACATAACTGTAAGATACTCATTCATTAATGATACCATACGTTCTGGTTCCAATGCTTCAGAGAATGTAGAGAAATTTTGTATATCTGAGAAAAATGCTGTATGATGCCCTTCTACACCCCCTAGCTTTGGTGCTTGTTTTTCTTCGTACATCTTGTCTAACACTTTAGGAGCTATATATGTTCCAAAAGTCTCTCTTAAAAATTTCTTATCCTTCTGCTCATGCAAGAACTGAAAGATAATATTAGATGCATATGTAAGAATAAGACCTGCCATTGGAGCGATAATCGGCATGACATAGGACTCACCAGGTCCTGGTAATACAACCTGTAATTGGTCATAAAAAGTGTTATGTAAAGAGTCTGGGATTAGATTGGATATTGCCGATTTCCAAAACCACCAATAATCATTGGCAAACATACCCATAGCAAATGCGTAATAAAGCAATCCCTCAGAGAATATAACTAGGCCTGCGACTATTGGATGGAATTCAATCTTTGTAAGAAGCAGATATGCAATAGTACATAAAAAGAATATTAATAAAAAATTAGCCATAGGATAAGATGAACCTTCAGCTAGATAACGGGTTGTCTTTCCTCCAAATACATTGATATAATTATTATGAAGGATGGTTTGGAT
>CAYOJL010000051.1:0-14759 GCA_964404235.1 uncultured bacterium
TTAACACCTTTCCTTTATCACCAAAAATACCAAGATCATTTGAATTTGAGACGGGTTACAGATTTTAGGAAAAGATGATGAAAAAACTATTCCCAATCATACTTTTTGTGGCATTTGCACAATTACAAGGACAGGATGGAACCATATCTGGTCAAGTGCAGGACTTATCTGAACCTTTGCCTGGAGCTAATGTTTTTCTTGTAGGGACTTCTATGGGTGCTACCACTGATTCACTGGGCAAGTACCTTATAGATGGAATCCCGGTTGGTAAGTATACATTACAAGTGGACTATATTGGTTATGAATCGCTTAGTCTGGATCTATATATCTCAGAGAGTGATATTGTTTCAGAAGAGCTATCTGGTTCAAACTTCTCAGCTAAACTTGGACTTGAAGAGGATGAATCGTCTGATATTATTAAGGGTAGGGCACTTAATAATATTGATTTCATACTAAAAGCTTCATCTCTAGGACTTAACGAAATTGTAGTATCGGCCTCGAGAAAAAAAGAAAAGATAACTGATGCGCCCAGCGTTGTATCAGTTGTCAATCAGCAGACTATTAGAAGAAGGATAGGAGTGACCGATTTTAATAGGTTGGCCAGTTTTGCAAAGGGAGTTGATGTAACATATTATGGTATACAAGGCGCTCAGATCAATGCAAGGGGTTTTGATGGCGCTTATAGTACTCGATTCAGACAATTTGCCGATGGACTATATCTTGGTGAATCCGTTTCAGGCCAGGTATACTCTTTAATTTCTGGGCCACCTAAAGAATCAATTGCAAGATTAGAGATATTATTCGGACCGCAAGCAGCATTATATGGTCCAGATGCCTCACAGGGTTTATTGAATATCATAACAAAGCATCCAATGGAAGATGAAACAAATGAGATTAATTTTAGCATTTCCAATTTAAATGATCCGCGCTTGGGGGCTAGATTTGTAAAGAACTTTGATAAAGTTTCCATCGATATAAGTGGAGAGACAAAAATTGCTTCAGAACTACCTTATGGTAATAAGAATGATGAAATATTCTGGGTAGTGGGTGACACTTTGTATTTGAATGAAGATCTATATGACCCACTTGAAATGAGCAAAAATCAATTAAGAACAAATATTTATTACAGGATCAACAAACTAAATGAGTTTTCTGTATTTTATAATTATGTAGAGGGTAAAGGTTATGCCATGGGTAGTCTTGGCCCTATCTACAATAGAGGTCTTAATAATCATCAATATGGATTGAGATTCAATAATAATAACCACTTCTTCAGAGTCACCGGAATAAATCAAATTGCTGATGCAGCATTCAGGGTCAGCCTTGGCTTATTACAGGTCATAGCAAGGAATTCGGATGGGACTAGCCTTTCATGGCAAGATGCGCTCGATCAATATGGTGATTACGATTTAGGTTGGTGGTTAAAATACAATAGTGATGATTACTTAATGGATTATCAATATAATAATAAATTGACCGATAGGTTGAACCTAGTTGCAGGATTTGATTATGAATACAAAGATCCAGATACTGATAGGACAACCATAAATGATCAAGGAGTGAGCCCAATTACTGGTGCTACTGGTGGTACGGATATAAATGAATATAGATATGGTATATACGGACAACTTGACCTGTTGATCAATAATGAGTACTCCATAAACACTTCTGTACGCTTTGATGATCACGAGTACTATGGTAATAGTATTTCCCCAAGGGCATCTCTAGTAAGAAAGAATTTTCTTAATGGTAATCTAAAATTAATAGCTGGGACAGGATTTAAAGCCCCGACACTTTTAGAAAGAAATGTCTACGCTGGTCAAAGAAATATTGCAAATGGGAAAGCCGGTGATCCTGATCCTGTTCTTGGTGTATACGGAGTTACGTATCCATATGATTGGGTGATGGATGCAGTATCTATGGGCTCCTCTGATGGATTTACGATCGTAGATTTTAAAGATATGGATGGAGATGGTATATATAGTGAGCCTGATGTACTGATAAATAGTAAATATATTGAGCCGTTACAATTAGAGGAACATCAATCACTAGAGTTAGCATATACTGGCCTTATTGATAGTAATAATCTTTTTGAATGTAACTTGTATACTGGGAGGTATAAGAATTTTAAAGGTCCATTAACGGTATTCGGCGCGACTGGACCCGGATGGGTTTATGTTGTACAAGCATTCCCCAATCCACTACCAATTGATGGTATGCGACAAATAAATTATGGTGATAAACTGATCGACCCAGAACCTGTACCACCGTTCACCTATGCAATGGGCTATCCTACATTGCCTCTTGATGTTTCATTTTTTGGTTTTGAGACAGGTTGGAAACATCTGCAAGATAAATATGAGATTTCTATGAATTTTTCCTATTTTAATGATGATGATCTCGTTAATAAGAGAAAAAAGGGAGAAAAATATTTAAACTATCTATCTGCAACCGATCTTTCTGATAGTGTTTATATCGATTATTATGATTACGCAAATACATATAGTAATACTCCAAACTTCAAGGGCTCTCTTTCACTGACATATTTCAATAGCTTCATCAAGGGATTGACCACTGTATTTACAATTAAAGGTACTTCACCTTATGATTTTGTAAGTGGCTATTTTGAAGCTACAAAAGAGGGCAAAGGTGAAGCAGCGCAAGTGGGACAATCATGGTTTATTAACCCGGGACAAATTGGGGGAGAATTCTATTCAGATCTGGATCTGGTATATGAATTCAATGAGAATATCAATATTGGATTCTCAATAAAAAACCTATTTGAAACGCAAGCACCAACCTTTCCTTTATCTCCAAAGATACCAAGATATTTTCTTATAGAGACAGGATATAATTTTTAGACATAGAGTGATCTTATGATTATTAGTATTATGAATAAATGGATAGCATAGATGAAAGATCTTATTACCATTCTACATTTATTGGTTTCAATGACAATATTTTCAAATACGTTACTTGATTAATATAGGAAAATGTCTACGAAGACACTAACTACAGCGGTTGAAAAGATCGCACCTACTGCAATCTTAAAGATTGATGGTCCGTTCAATGATTTTCATGCTAAAGAGTTAATTGGCATCATTGATGACCTACTTACACAAGAATTTGTACATTTTATCATGAACTTTAAATTATGTACGGAAGTGAATAATTATGGTGTCTCAGTATTAATCAGTCTTATTGGATCTATCAATGCAAAGAGTGGGAAACTTATCTTTACCAATGTTGATCAACAACTTGAGAAAAAGTTGAAAATGATGGGACTTGCAGCTTACGCTGAATTTTACTCTGAAGATAAGATAGCTCTTGAGAGCCTAGTAGAAAAACATTAAATACAACTTATTAATAAAAATACCGGACATATGCATAAAATCTATTTTTTACACATATTGCTATTATCAACAGTTTTAAATATCATCTTTGCTGATCCATCAGCTGGCCAGTGGAAACAGTTCGTATATACAGATGGATTATCTAGCAATTATATCTTTGATGTTGAAAAAGATAGTGATGATCGGATCTGGATAGGCACACAAAATGGGATTAGTTTAATTGATGGAAGTAATATTATTAAATACGGAGCAAAGAGTGGTCTTCCAGCAGCAAACATAATAAAGATAATCAACCTTGATGGTATTACATATGCTGCAGCATCAGGACAAGGTATATATGTATTTAATGATGGAATATTTGAGAGGACAAAGATAATAAAGGGTAGTGATATCTCTATCATGTCCAAGGTTGATGGTAAGATATTCATTTCAACAAACTTAGAGAATATTACTTTTGATGGAAGTGATGTTTCTTTTATGGGTAAGGGATTTCCAAATATTAAGATAAGAGATGTCTTCTCTTCTGGCGATAGAACATGGTATGCTGCAGAGGATCGCATAATTAATAAGGAAGGGAAAGGGTTTTTAACAGAAAAAATTAATTTTCCAAATAACAAGATAAAGATCCAAGCGTTTCTGGTTGATGGTGATCTTGAATATTTTGGTACAAACCAAGGACTATGGTATAGAAAAAACAAAGGTGAATTAAAGCTTATTAGAGACCTTAACGTATTGAGTCTATCGCGTTCAATAAATGGTGACATACTTACTGGGACCAAAAAAGGTCTTTATTATTTAGAAGCAGGTAGATTAGTTAACTATAGACCAAGTGGAGATGAACACAAAGGATTGGAGAAAACATCCATACGTGATATCGAGGTCATATCTACGAATGAGATCTGGTATTCCTCATTTGGAATGGGGCTTTATCTCCATGATCCAGGGACCTTTAAAACATTAAATTCTAAAGATGGGATAGATGTGGGTGGAATGACCTTTGACATGGTCTCTGATAATGGTAAGGTCTACATTGCAACGAGGAATGGTCTTTTTGTTTACCAAAATAGAAAGGTCAAAGCTCATTACACTAAACGGGATGGGCTACCATCGAATATCATTCTTGATCTTGACCTGGATTCTAAAGGTGATCTATGGCTTGCTACAGCTAGTGGCCTATCAAAGTTTTCAGGATCAAAATTCAATAATTATAGTAGGAGTGATGGTTTACCAGCAAAATTAGTGACTGCAGTACATGTAGATAGAAATGATGATTCGGTCATATGGGCTGGGTCAGAAAATTCTGGTATTACTCGTTTTGATAAAAAAGGTTTTTTTACATTTGCTGTACAAGATGGATTGCCAAGTAACTCCATAAGAGATATTACTCAATCAAATAATGGAGAGCTTTTCATCGCCTGTTATAAGGCTGGTGTAGCAAAGTATGATGGGAAAACGTTTCAATTATTCCATGAAGGTTTGGATGATAAAAGGGTCATACTAGTGAGCATAGGTCCTGATGGCTATTTATGGGCAGGAACTGAATCAGCCGGGATTGGAGTTCTCAAGAATAATAATTTTGAAATGATACGTGATTCTGATGGGTTAGGTCATAATGAAATGTTCTCATTATTCTATGATGGTAAAAGGATGTGGGCAGGTACATTTGGTGGAGGTGTAAGTTGCCTTTCAAATGATACATGGTTCACATTAAGAGAGTCCGATGGATTAAATAGTAATACCATTGGTGCTGTTACGACTATCGATAAGAAATATTTTTTATTAGGAGGGACAAAAGGTGTTTCCTTATTCAAATTAGATGATAGTTCATTTAAACTAGACATAGATAATATTTTAACACCAAAAGCAGAGCTATCAATTCATGATATAAAGGATAGTAACATCTCAGGTATAGTTAACGATCGGTTTTTTATTTCTGCCAATCCGATGGTATATAACCCTTCCGGAAGTAAGGTCAAGTATCGAACTAGATTAAATAGTGGAGGTGAAAAAGATCTCTGGTCAGACCTGCAAACTTCAAACCAAATATCATTTTTCCCAGAAAATGTTGGTACATATGTATTGGATGTCCAGGCAGTTGATAATAGAGTTGCTTTTTCAGAAATAGTAGCGATCCCATTTAGTATCGGTCGTGTATGGTACCTTGATCCTAAAACAGCAATTCCATTCTGGGGTAGTATATTGCTATTGATTGGATTTTCAACCGTTACATATGTCAACTATCGCAAAAAGAGTATAGAAGCCCAGGAACTTAGAGAAGCAGAGATAGAACGGCAGCAGGCAGAGATGGAAGAGGCTAGAGAGTTTCAACAAGCAATGCTTCCAAAAGAGATGCCTTCAACAGATGATTATGAGATGGTTGGTTTTCAACAAACAGCGACTGAGGTCGGAGGTGATTTTTTTGATTTTATGCAAAAGGAAGATGGTATGTGGATCGCCATATGTGGAGATGCAACAGGTCATGGTCTAACATCAGGTAACGTAGTGTCCATCACAAAAACAGCTATGAGCGCACTTGTTGAAGAAGAGCCAGTACCAACTTTGGACTCCTTGAATAATACCCTTCTAAAAATGAATATTGGCTTAAATAGGATGTGCCTAAATATTGCAAATATTGGAAAAGATTCTATCAGGTTCTCATCTGCGGGTATGCCACCTGCATATTATTATTCTGCAGAAAAAGGTGAATTAGAAGAGGTCTTAGTTGGGGCACTACCTTTAGGCTCATTTCCCGGTGCAATTCACATGGAACAAGAGATCTCATTTAAGAATAAAGGCGATATCCTTGTGATGATGTCAGACGGGCTTCCAGAGGCGGAAAACATAGGCGATGAGATGGTTGGTTATGAACGGACGGAAGAAAAGATAAGGTCTCTTGCAGATAGATCAGCAGAAGAGATCAAAGATGGTTTGGTTGAACTTTGTAATTCTTGGTTAGAAGGGCATGCAGAACTTAAAGATGATATGACCTTTGTAATAATCAAGAAGAAGTAGAAGCTATTGATTAAATGCTGCTTAATAGTTGATCATAAATAGGTGCCATATTCCTCCAATCAAACTGTTTAGCTATGCCATGCAAATTATATTTATTGCCTTTTGTAACATTATCCATTGCCCAAATGATCTTACTGTATAATTCATCTTCATCCTTATAAAAATTTTCTTCATGATCATTAGATGAGATGAGCTCTGGGTAGGTCAATCGGCAGGGCAAAATTGGCCAAACTTGACAATAAATGGCTTCCATGACACTTGCTCCGAAAAACTCTTGATCTGATGTTACTGGTAATATATGAGCCTTCCATAACCATTCTGCGTATTCACTAAAGGATTCTGTATAGCCCCAGTGCTTTATGTTTTCCTTGAATATTTCTTTTGCCTGATCAAATATAGATGGTGATCGATTAAAATTTTCACCCAAAACTACTAAACTAAAATCACTGCCACTATTTTTCACCTTTTCTAGTACAGAGAAAAATGATTCAGGGTTCTTATCATATTCCCAACGATGATTCCATAATATCAATGGTCTTTCGTTAGTATCATCAAATTTATGTTCATCAAAACGTTGAAGGTCGATACCCAGATAAAGGACCTCAGATTTATTACGAATATTATCAATTGATCCTAATTCTTGGTGGTCAGGAAATTGTTTTAAAAAAGGGTGGAGGTCATCTAAAAAAGATTTCATATGAAACTCAGAATTAAAGAAAACCTTATCTGCAGAAAGTGCGGAAGAATAGTTGATGAACCCATAATGGGTATCTCTTTTGTTTTTTATATCTCTGTCATCAGGCGACCATGGGTAGGATATCTGGTTCTCATGAAAATAAATAGCAGTCGGAATATTGTACGACCTTTCTCTGGTTAACGATAAAAAAGTTGTCAGGTCCAGCATATCGGTTGCCAGTATTAGATCTGGGAGCCAATCCATTTTATTGAATTCTTTTGCAAGCGTAATTGCTCCACCATGCATTCTCCATTTCCAGAATTGACCTTTCATTGAAAGTTTTTTTATTTCATGCTGACTATAATTTTGATATCCGTCGGCCCATTGTCTATGGGATCCAGTGTAATAGGGTTCAATAAGTAATATTTTCATATGATAAAATAATTTGGGGAATATAAGATCTATTGTGCCCGAGACTGGAGTCGAACCAGCACGTCCGTTAGGACACACGGACCTGAACCGTGCGCGTCTACCAATTCCGCCACCCGGGCATTAACATAGTCTCAAGAATAAAACCCAATAAGTTTAAAAATAATTATATGACTATTTAAGTGTTAAAGTGTTAGAAATATGTAATGAAAAATTTATCAATATTTCAGTATTAATAACCTTGTTAAAACAACTGGCAAAATTGTAGTTTATGTGAGAATTATTGTATGGAAAACACCGTCGTTGCCACCAACCGAAAAGCCTTCCATGAATATCATATTCTTGAAACATTCGAGGCTGGTGTTCAATTAAGAGGCAGTGAAGTAAAAAGTATACGAGAAGGGAAGGCCAGTTTAAAGCAGGCATATATTTTGATACGAAAAGGAGAAGCTTGGCTTAGAGGAACTCATATACCCACTTATAGTCATACGGGTTTTGAAGGGCATGAACCGGTTAGGGACCGAAAGCTATTGCTTCACAAAAAAGAAATTCAAAGGATCAATTCCAAGCTGGCAGAAAAAGGATTAACTGCTGTACCCACAAAACTGTATTTTAAAGGAGGGCTGATCAAGCTCGAATTTGGTCTTGCTAAGGGTAAAAAATTATATGATAAACGAGATACTAAAAAGAAACGTGATGTTGAAAGAGATATACAAAGAGCATTGAAAGCAGAATGAAATATCCTCCGATCAATGAACAGATGGACCTTATTAGAAGAGGTGTGGAAGAGATACTGCCTGAGGAAGATCTAGAAAAAAAACTAGAGAGGTCCCGTACAAACAATGAGCCTCTAATAGCAAAACTAGGTTGTGACCCAAGCAGACCAGATCTCCATATAGGGCATGGAGTAGTGTTAAGGAAATTAAGGCATTTTCAAGACCTTGGCCATACATCGGTATTGGTGATAGGTGATTTTACAGCTATGATTGGCGATCCTTCGGGCCGTAATAAGACCCGACCACAGCTTACGCTTGAAGAAGCCAGAGCTAACGCAGAAAGCTATGTTGAGCAATCTAAAGTAATACTTGATATAGAAACACTTATAATAAAATATAATTCAGATTGGCTAAATAAAATGAACTTTAATGAGGTGGTAAAATTAGCCAGCTCTTATACTGTCGCAAGGATGCTTGAGAGGGATGATTTCACAAAACGATTCAAGGCAGAGGTACCCATATCCATCCATGAGTTCCTATACCCTTTAGCACAAGCACAGGACTCAGTGGAATTAACAGCAGATGTTGAACTTGGTGGAACTGATCAAAAATTTAACCTTCTAGTAGGAAGAGATCTTCAAAAAGATAATGACCAAGAGCCACAATGCATTATAACTACACCATTATTAGAAGGGACAGATGGAATTGAGAAAATGTCCAAATCATATGGTAATGATATTGGGTTGCAGGATACTCCGGAGGATATGTATGGGAAAACATTATCTATATCTGATGAAATGATATTAAAGTGGTTCACACTTGCAGCTGACTGTGATGCATCCACTGTTGATACCGCAAAAGAGGGACTTGAAGATCCTAATGTTAATCCTATGACTATAAAGCGTGAGCTTGCTCGCAGAGTGGTCTCTCTTTATTACGATCAACAAACTGCTGAAAAAGCAGAAGAGCATTTCAATACGGTTGTAGTAGGTAAAGGTATACCAGATGAAATGCCAGTATATAAATTAGATTCTAAGGATCTTATCGTTAATGTTATTTTTTCTTCAGGATTGCTGAAAAGCAAAGGAGAGGCTCGCCGAATGTTAAAGCAAGGAGCCGTTAAATTGAATGATAATAGAATTGATGATATTAACGCAACTATCTTGCCAGGAGGTGAGCAGATATTAAAAGTAGGTAAAAGACGGTTTTTAAAGGTTACTTGATGAAAAAAATATACTTGGGGCTGGCCTGTGCAGCAGTCCTTAATCTCATTACCTGCACAATATCCCCGCCGGGGCCACCAAAACTTGTGGTTTTAATTGTCGTTGATCAGATGCGTCCAGATCTATTAACAAGGTTCGATGACCTTTACAAAGGTGGCTTTCGTTGGCTGATAGATCATGGGGTCTGGTTTACAGATACTCACCATGAGCATAGTTATACTGCTACCGGGCCAGGGCATACGGCTATCGGTTTTGGTCAGCACCCTGGTAAGGTAGGCGTGATAGGGAATAGTTTTTATGATCGGACATTAAAAAAGAATGTTAATTGTGTAGAGGATCCAAATGCAAAAGTGGTTGGTTCAGATCAGGGTAAGGCTCGTTCATTTTCGCGGTATGATGCAAGGGGGCTGGGTGATTGGCTCAAAGTAAATTACCCTAGCTCAAAGGTCATATCGATCGGAGGAAAAGATAGGGCAGCATGCCTGTTAGGAGGAAAGCATCCCGATCAAGCGCTCTATTACAATGGAGCAGGAGCATTTATTTCATCTGATTTTTATGTTGATCAATTACCTCAATGGGCAATTGATTTTAACCAAACGCTTCAAACTAAGTCGTATGGAGACTCGTTGTGGCAGAGATCATTAGATGAAGATCTCTATTTAAAATATGCTAGAGAGGATCACTTTTATGGAGAAGAGGATAATTACTCTAATAATGAATATTCTCCTGTTTTTCCAATTGGTACAGACCCCGGCGAAGATCCCTTACCAATACTAATGGGTACGCCTTGGTTTCAAAGAGAGATACTAGAACTAGCAAAAAATGCTGTCAAAGGTGAGTCATTAGGCTCGAAAGATGTTCCAGACCTTTTATCTATTGGTTTTTCTGCTATGGATTGGATAATACATAGCTACGGACCCCACTCTCAAGAGGCGATGGACGCATGTATAAAGTTGGATAGATATCTAGAAAATTTTATTGATTTTTTAGATGCTCAGGTAGGGTTAGAGAATGTTTTATTTGCATTGACCGCAGATCATGGTGGGCTCCCATTACCAGAATATCTTATTGAGAAAGGTGAAAAAGCAGGTAGGATCAATAAGAAGCATATGCAAGAAGCTCTTACTTGGATCGATGAAGAATGTGAAGAGCGTTTTGGTAAAAAACTTTACCATCGTAGTGGTGGGAATTTCTTTCTTGATATGGATCGAATAAAAAAAGCAAATATCGAAGTAGATCAAATTTATAATATAGTAGAGAGATACCTTACAGATGTTGAAGGTATAGATGGAGTAGCAATAAAAGATAAAATATTGAAAAGTTCCAAAGAAGATAAACTGACCCAGCGAATTAAGAATATGATAAATGAAGAAAAGACGCCTGAAATATTTCCTATTGTAACACCTGGATATCTTTATAGGGGACCTTTTGGTACGTCGCATGGTTCACCATACGACTATGATACTCATGTCCCCCTTATATTTTCTCGGAGCCAGTTTAAAGGGCGGACAGACAACTCTGCACAAGCAACTGTTGATATTGCACCCACAATCGCAAAATATCTTGGTATAGAAATTCCCGATTATTGTGATGGACAACCGATAGATCTCTAGCATGTTAATTTTAGAGGATTTAAAAAAGTCATATGACGGTATTCGAGCAGTTAATGATGTATCATTCAAAGTAGAAAAGGGTGATATTTATGGCTTTCTAGGTCCGAATGGAGCAGGAAAGACAACAACCATCCGCATGATAATGGGTATTATTCATCCTGACTCAGGAAGAATAGAATTGAATGGTGATGATATTAACTCTTTAAATCGTCAACATTTGGGATATCTGCCTGAAGATAGAGGTCTATACCAGAAACAAAAGCTGGAAGAGACCCTTCAATATTTTGGATTACTTCGAGGTCTAGATAATGAACAGGCAAGGGCCAAGGCATTAAAGTGGTTGGAACGATTTGATCTTGGAGAACAAGGAAATAGAAAGATAGAGGAATTATCAAAGGGTAATCAACAAAAGATACAATTTATACTCTCGCTTTTACATGATCCTGATCTGATTATTATGGATGAACCGTTTACAGGTCTAGATCCACTGAATCAATTATTATTAAAAGAGATCATACAAGAGAAACAGGATGAAGGAAAGACGATCATATTCTCTACCCATCAAATGGAGCAGGTAGAACGCTTATGCAATAATATTTGTTTGATCAATCAAGGTCAAATCATAGTAGAAGGTGCATTGGAAGATATTAGAAAAAAACATACTAGTGACGCAGTTGAGCTGCGTTTTTCAGGCAATATGGATACTAAAAAAGTGACCGAGTATTTTAAAGAATTAGAAATCAATGAAAATAGGTTATCTGGTGTTTTAGAAAAGAAACCGGAAGAATTCTTAGGGTGGGTCAATACGATTGTTACAGTGGAGTCATTTAAGCTTAAAGTTCCTACATTAGAACAGATCTTTATAGAAGAAGTGAAAATGACATCATGAACCAGATCTGGAAAATAGTTAAATGGGAATTTATGAATCGTGTAAAGACGAAATTGTTCTTGATCACTACGTTCCTTTTGCCTTTCTTAATGGGGGCGATGATGTATCTGCCTACTATTCTTATGGATCTTGAGCCAGAAGATGAGACAAGCATAGGTCTTGTATATGACGATGATATCGAGCCTCTAATGGATCGATTTCAGGAGCAATGTGATGTCTCTCTGCTATTGCAAAATGGAGAGCCTCAATTTTCCTTTACTAGAATGATCAATGAAGAAGAAGCTCTTGATAGTGTGCTTAGCAATCAACTAGATGGATATATGGTAGTTCCCACTACTGTTGTGGACACTGGTAAGGTGAGATATTTTAGTCAATCTTTAAGCAATATAAAGATATATACAAGTCTCAGGAGGGCCCTCAACCAATTGGTCATACAACAGCGAATGCTAGACCAAAATATTGATATTTCGCTTGTAGGGGAATTAAGCAGAAAAATAGAATTTGACACGTATGAGTTGGATGAATTAGGGGAAGCATCGGAGGGAGATGAATTATCAAGTTTCTTAGTGCCATACCTTTTTCTCATGATATTATTTGCAACAATTTTCATGAGTGGGCAGTTACTTTTACGTTCTGTGATCGAAGAGCGAACCAGTCGTACAATAGAGATATTGCTTTCATCAGTTACTCCTGATGAGCTTATGAGGGGCAAGATACTTGGTCTAGGAGCCTTAGGTTTGACTCAAATGGTGTTCTATCTAATATTGGGATTATCAGCAACGCATTATAAAGGATGGGCAGCCATAGAATTTGCTCAGATCCCAACCTTTATGATATACTTTATAACGGGATATTTATTTTATGCTTCAATATTTGCAGCGATGGGAACTTTTTTTACATCTGAACAAGAAGCGCAGCAGTCTTCAGGTGTTATAAGTATAATAGCAATGCTTCCAATTGTTTTTGCATCATATTTTATTACAAACCCTGGATCCTCTTTTACAATTATAAGCTCATACATACCACCTTTAACCCCTTTTATGATGATCATACGTTTAGGTACAGGTACAGTTGAGCTTCCTGAGATACTTTTCACAACTATTCTGATGATAATATCTTGCTGGGTATTATTAAACCTATCTGGGAAGATCTTTCGTACAGCAATATTACTTTATGGGAAAAAAGTTACTATCAAGGAAATTATTAAGTGGGTTCGTGCCTAATTGGGTTTTATAAAATTTATTAATTAAGTTTAACCTTTCATGACATCATTACTTACGTACTTTTTTACAGCTCTTTTTGTATCCTTTCTCTGTTCTCTTCTTGAATCGGTACTCCTCAGTCTATCCATTGCCCACGTATCGGTAATGGAAAAAGAAGGTGGAAGTTCGGGAAAATTGATGGCAGAATTAAAAGAAAATATCAATCGGCCCCTTGCTGCAATATTGACTATAAATACAATAGCAAATACAGTGGGTGCAGCAGGTGTAGGGGCCCAAACACACATTCTCTTCGGAAATGAGTGGGTAGCAGTTGCATCAGGTATCCTTACATTATCTATCCTTATTTTTTCTGAGATCATTCCCAAGACCTTAGGAGCGATATATAGTAAAACATTTGCTGCTTTTTCAGCTTATACAATTCGTGGATTGATGTTTGTTGCTTGGCCTTTTGTTATATTTTCTGAATCAATGTCTGGCCTTATGAATAAAGGTGAAAATGGAGGAGATTCTAAAGCGTCTAGAGAAGAATTATTGGCCATGGCTGAGATAAGCGAGGACGAGGGCTCGATCGATGAGCAAGAAGGTGACATTATTGAAAATCTCATCAAATTAGATGATATGCCTCTTGAAGATATAATGACGCCTCGTTCAGTTATGTTTAGTCTAAAAATAAGTGATACTGTTGGTAAGGTTGTTGAAGAGCATTCACCAATTGCTTTCTCTAGGATTCCTGTTTACGATAAGGACCTTGATAATATAGTTGGTATTGTAAATCGATATGATCTGGTACATAAGCAAGCGGAAGATCAATTTCATATCAAAATGCAAGATATTATGAAGTCAATAAAATCAGTTAAAGAAAAGACCTCAGTATCTGATGTTTTAGATCTATTTGTAAAGCATAGACAGCAAATGTTCTTTGTAACTGATGATTTTGGGACAACTACTGGTCTGATAACCCTGGAAGATGCAATTGAGACCCTCTTAGGCGTCGAAATAGTAGATGAGCATGACCATGTAGTTGATATGAGAAAGCTTGCAAAAGCAAAAATGATTGAAAGGAAAGACGCAGAATAGCGAATTTCTTATTCGTTGAGTTTAGAAAGTTTGGTTGATAAATTCGCCGGCTTAATTCTTAGGAGAATACACTAGCAATGGCAAAAAAACAAAAAAGTTTTGCAGATAAAGCTGCCGGTAATACCAGTGGCGATTCTGTCTATGTAAAATATGTGAGAAGTGTGAAGTCTGAAGAGACTGGACGCTGGAGATTCAATGAACAAATGGTTCGTATGAATAAAGGTGAGCAGCTTGACGCTGCTCTAAAGCGTATGGATGAGGTTGCTAACCTTGTAGATATTGACCTTAGTGAATTTACTGAGTCTGAAGAAGTTGTTGTAGAAGCTTCAAGTGACCAAGCATCAGAACAGGTAGCTACCGCTCAGAATAATGAAGGGTCTGATGATCAGTCTATCCAAGAAAACGTAGACACTGAAGAAAAGCAAGCTGATCCTGAAGAAGTAGATTCCGGCGCTGCGGAAGAAGAATAATCTCCACTCAAAAATATTTTTTATGGAGAGGTGGCCGAGTGGCTGAAGGCGCACGCTTGGAAAGCGTGTTTACGTTTA
>CAYOJL010000052.1:0-14072 GCA_964404235.1 uncultured bacterium
TAGAAATCATACTGGATCCACTCACCATTCTTTTTACTACCCTTCATCAAGCCTCTTTCTTTCACGCGACCATTTCTATGATATTTTATTATTAATTCATGACCAGGGGGTGTTGTGTTCGCAATGACCTCACGACGTCTATCTACTATAGAGGTGTCATATTTAACATAAGTTTGCTTAACAAGATTTTTGATTGTATCCTGAACTAAAGTTGTATCAAATGTTAATATCTTTAAGGTATCAAAGATTACACTTTTATACTTCATGTCAGGACCAATAAAAGATGGATCTTTCGGCTCTCTAGTAATAGCTTGAACCATTGCTGTAGAATAAACTTCCTGCAATTTATTATACTCTCTTTCAGCGCGGGTCCAGTCACCATCCGCTGCATTGAGTGCTTGGTTTATCCAACCTTGTGCAGATTGATCACCCATGTCACGTGCTCTCAGCGCATCACCCAATGTTTTATATTTAGGGAATGCTGACTGTTTTTGATCGATCATGTCAGGTGTAAAATTATTTGGAAATTTACTCGAGTAGGTATGAATCGTCACGGTATCATTATTTGCAACAACAAGTGTATCGTATATCTTCACCGTATCAACAGCAAATAGCCATATTGAGTCCCTTAATACTGTTGTATCATGCGCGTAGACCCAAGTTGTATCGTAATAGTAGGTTGTATCGTATGCGAAGGCCCATACTGTATCTTTCATAACAGTGGTATCATAATTAACCAGCACTGTGGTATCCATGACAAAAACGGTATCGTAGTTAGTTTGGATGACCGTGGTGGTATCGTAATTTTTGATATATATACTATCAATGACCACAACTGTATCATAAACTGTAGTAGTAGCATTGGTATATATGAATGTTGTATCTAAAACAGTTGTGGTGTCATAGAGGGTGGTGTATACAAAGATAGTATCTGTTGATTTTTTAGATAGTTTTTCTTCATAGTTCTTTGTTAATACTTCAGATTGCTTGATAAGCATAGCTACAGAATTCTTTAAACTGTCAAGTTCATTTCTGTATGTGGTCTCAACTTTTTTGGTGCGAGCTAAAGTTTTACTTTTCTCTGATTTTATTCTTGGTTCAGCTTTTTCTTTTTTATCTGATCGCTCAAAAAGAGGGCGTGGAGCTTCAATGATAGCACCTGTTTGTGTCCTATAGACCTTTCTTTTTTTAGTTTTGGTCTCTTCCTGTGCTATAAGAATAACACATAAGGAGAGTGACAACGTTATTTGAACGATACGCATAAATATAAGTTTTTCCTGGTTTTTTACTCGGATTACCGGAGATGAGTATTCCACTCAATACGCGAGCATAACCATACTGGATTTTAAAAACAAATATTTTTTTAAAAAATAAAAAACCATTACACCGGTAAATAGACTGCATTAGAGAATATGTCTAAGATATTTTGTATGCATTAGTTCATTAAAATAATAGATCAATAAATTGATTATTTAAAGACATTAACTTTATCACTGATATGTTTGATAATATGGATGATATAATCAAAGATAAACTCAGACGAGCTCCTCAAGAACCCGGTGTCTATCATTTTATAAACTCTAAGTGTAAAATAATCTATATTGGAAAGGCAAAAAATTTAAGAGCAAGGATTAGATCTTATTTCCAAAATAGTAATAAAATGTCTCCAAAAAATATAACAATGTTAAAGCATATTGCTGACCTTGAATGGATAGTGGTAAGGAATGAGGTTGAAGCATTGATGACTGAAGCAAATATGATAAAAGAACACCAACCTCGTTATAATATTGACCTTAGAGATGATAAGTCATACCCATTCATAAGAATTACTAATGAACCATATCCTCAAGTTATTCTAACTAGAAAAATTATCAAGGACGGATCAAAATATTATGGTCCATTTACCGATGTAGGGCGTTTAAGAATGATTCTTAAGGTGTTGCATAAAGTTTTTCCAATTAGGAGTTGTAGTTTTTATTTAGATGAGAAAATAGTTGAAGAGAGGAAAATATCACTTTGCCTAGATTATCATATTAAAAAATGTGAGGGTCCATGTGAGGGATTGGTGTCGAATAAGAAATATTTGAATATGGTCTCTAGGATTGAAGATTTTATGAAAGGTAAAACAAGATTGACAGAATCCTATCTTGATAATATGATGAATAAAGCATCCAATGACCAAAAATATGAAGAAGCTGCTATCTATAGGGACCAGATCAATGCAATCAGATCCTTCAAGGAAAATCAAAGTCATGTTGCTACTGATTTTAAAGAACGTGATGTTATCGTTGTCGAAAGAGAAGGAGCACTGGGTGTAGCTGTTATACTTAGAATAAGAAATGGGAGGATATTTAGTCGGGACAAACTTACTCTTAAAAACCTAGACAGTAATGATTCAATAACTCTAAAGACCATTATTACCAGATTTTATTTGGATAGTGATTTTATACCTCTAGAAATATCTCTTGAAAAAAGGCCAATTGATGAAATTGAATTGCTTACCTGGTTAAGAAAGAAAAGAGAAAGTGCAATCAAATTTATTTATCCAAAAAGAGGTGAAAAAGCTAAAGAAGTGAGGATTACAAAACAGAATGCAAGGTTACTACTTGGTGAATGGCTAATTAATAGAGAAAAGAGAAAAGACCTTGTTCCAAAGACCCTTGAGCAATTAAGGGATGATCTTTCCTTAGAGATTCCTCCTCGGAGAATAGAGGCTTTTGATATATCACATCTTGGAGGTACAAATACTGTGGCATCACTAGTATGTTTCAAAGATTCACGACCCAGAAGGTCTGATTATAGGAAATTCAAGATAAAGTCAGTTAAAGGTATAGATGATTTTGCATCAATGAGAGAAGTTGTTTTTAGAAGATATAAACGAGTGAAAGATCAAGATGATCCTTTGCCAGATCTTATTTTGATAGATGGCGGTAAAGGTCAACTTAGCATGGCAGTCTCAGCTCTAAGAGAGCTTGGATTAGATTATATACCTATAATTGGATTAGCAAAAAGATTAGAAGAGATTTTTGTCCCTGGTCATTCAGAACCACAAATAATTCATAAGCAGAGTCCCGGGTTAATTTTATTGAAGCGTATAAGAGATGAAGCCCATAGATTTGCTATAGCATATCAACAGAACAGAAGAAATAAAACAATGACTGAATCTGTTTTTTCAAATATAAAGGGTATGGGTATGAAAAGACAGGAGAAGTTATTAATAGCATTTGATGGGCCAGAACAAATATCGAAGATGACACCTGAGGTCATCAATGCTGAGACTGGGATACCCATTAAAATAGTCAAAGAGATAATCAAGTTAGCAAAAACAATTTAATTTATAATTAATTTGGAAAATAGATAAGTCTGCCATTGACCACCGTCAGTAAATATTGGTAAATTAGCCAATATGGCAGAATTTAAAATGCAGTCCGAATTTACTCCTCAAGGAGATCAGCCAGCTGCTATCGACTCTTTGGTAGATGGTTTAAAAAGAGGAGATAAATACCAGACCCTATTGGGAGTTACAGGATCAGGCAAAACATTTTCAATTGCTAACGTGATACAAGAAGTGCAGAGACCTACACTAATAATGTCTCACAATAAAACACTAGCAGCGCAATTATATGGTGAATTCAAACAATTATTTCCAGAAAATGCAGTAGAGTATTTTATTAGTTATTATGATTATTATCAGCCTGAGGCTTATTTACCAGTTACAGATACGTTTATTGAAAAAGATATGTCTGTGAACGAAGAGATAGATAAGTTAAGATTAAAGACAACTAGCTCTTTAATGTCACGTGAAGATGTAATTGTTATTAGTTCTGTATCTTGTATTTATGGTATAGGAAGTCCGGATGATTATTATAAAGGCACCGTTAAAGTATCCAAAGGAGATACGTTTGATCGCAGGTCATTTTTAGCCAAATTAGTGCACATCCATTATTCAAGGAATGATAAGGTTTTAGAGAGAGGTAACATT
Organism: uncultured bacterium; assembly: GCA_964404235.1. Taxonomy (GTDB): domain Bacteria; phylum Fidelibacterota; class Marinisomatia; order Marinisomatales; family UBA1611; genus CACEUX01. The sequence goes on from CAYOJL010000052.1 coordinate 3,983, forward strand.
CGTGTTCGTGGTGATGTGATTGAAATATATCCAGCATATGAGGATGCATGTATTAGAGTAGAACTATTTGGATCTGAAGTGGATATAATAAGTAGGTTTGATCCGTTGACTGGAGAAATTAAAGAAACATTAGAATCCATTGTTATTTTTCCAGCAAAGCATTTTGTGACGGATAAAGAGGTAACTCTTAGAGTAGTTGAAGAGATTAGGAAAGAATTAGCCGAAAGACTAGATTTTTTACGTAATCATAATAAACTGCTTGAGGCACAGCGCCTAGAACAACGTACTCATTTTGATATCGAAATGATGATTGAGCTAGGGTATTGTTCAGGTATTGAGAATTATTCACGATTATTTTCTGGTAGAGAGGTTGGTGAAAAACCATACACACTTATTGATTTTTTTGCTGATAATTATTTGACAATTCTTGATGAATCACACGTCACTCTTCCACAGATTCAGGCAATGTATAATGGGGACCGTGCTCGTAAGGAAACGTTAGTCGAACATGGTTTTAGGTTACCTAGTGCTCTAGATAACCGTCCACTTAAGTATGATGAATTTCATTTAGCGCAAAACCAAGTGATTTTTACCTCTGCCACGCCATCTGATAGAGAGCTAACCCTATGCAATGGAGTAGTTGTAGAGCAGGTCATTCGGCCTACTGGTCTATTAGATCCTGAAGTTGATGTACGTGAGACTAGGGGGCAGATTGACGATCTTGTTGGTGAAATTCGTTACCGTGCAAAAAGAAAAGAGAGAGTATTGGTTACAACATTGACCAAGCGTATGGCAGAAGATCTCACTGAATATCTTTCAGGCCTTAATATACGTGTCCGTTATTTGCATTCAGAGATCCATACATTAGAAAGAGTTAAAATTCTTCGTGAATTAAGGATTGGTGAATTTGATGTCCTGGTTGGTATCAATTTATTAAGAGAAGGTTTAGATCTTCCAGAAGTGAGTTTGGTTGCGGTTCTAGATGCTGATAAAGAAGGTTTTTTACGTTCAAAGAGTTCTTTACTACAAGTGGCGGGGCGTGCTGCAAGAAATCAATCAGGTTTAGTGATTCTTTATGGAGATAAAAATACTGAAGCTATGATTCATCTAATTGAAACAAGTAAAGAGCGTAGGGCAATACAAAAAAGGTTCAATAAAAAAAATAATATTGTACCCAAAACTATCTATAAAACAATTGATGATATAATGGTATCTACATCTGTGGCAGACTCCATGAAGGATTATAATCAAGATTCTGTACCTCCAATAGATATTTCACAAATTAGTAATGAGGATAAAGAGGTTATATTGGATGAGCTTAGAAAAGCTATGTTAAATGCAGCTGAAGAATTAAAATTTGAAAAAGCTGCAAAAATACGTGACGAAATAACAGCATTCGAAAAAGATCTTGGCATAGCAGTATCATGAAGCTTTTAATGCACAAAGGTAAAACTCAATTTCAAAAGTATACAATAAATGAAAATTTTGGTTTAGAGGAGTAGCTCTATGATAGACAAAGATAGACTTCAAAAACAATCTGGTATAATTGGAACATCTAATGGTATTGATCAGGTTCTTGAAATGATATCCCAAGTTGCGCCAGTAGATATATCTGTTTTAATTACTGGTGAGTCAGGTACCGGTAAAGAAGTCGTCGCAAAAGCAATTCACATGTCAAGTAAAAGAAATAATGAGTCATTAGTGATTGTGAACTGTGGTGCTATACCAGAGGGTATTATTGAATCTGAACTATTCGGGCATAAAAAAGGATCTTTTACGGGTGCTGGTGAGGATAGAAAAGGATATTTTGAAGAAGCGAATAAAGGAACGATCTTTTTGGATGAAATAGGTGAAACTCCACTTGAAACTCAAGTCAAGCTTTTAAGGGTCTTGGAAAGCGGGGAATTCATGCGTGTAGGCGAAGCCAAAACAAGAAGGACTGATGTCCGTGTTATTGCGGCAACTAATAAGAACCTTGCCGAATTAGTAAATAAAGGCCTCTTTCGTCAAGATCTATATTTTCGATTAAAAACTGTAAATATTAATATACCAGCTCTTCGTGACCGTGTTGAGGATATTGGCCCATTCATAGAAAGGTTTGCACTAGAGTTTACCCGTTCTAATGATATATTATATCGTGGATTTATGCCGGATGCAGTTCGTATAATGAAACAATATGAGTGGCCAGGGAATGTTCGAGAGCTAAAACATTTTGTTGAGAAGGTTCTTGTCCTTGAAAGAGGTGAACGTATCACATCTCAAATTGTAGAAAAAGAATTAATGGATCTTATGCCATTAAGCCCTTCATATAACCCAGCGTTGCCTGTTGTTGTGCACGATACAACAGAACGCGCTGAGATTGATTTAATTTTACGCCAGCTATTTATGTTAAAGCAGGATACTGAATTGATTCAAAAAATGCTTGTAAATAATTCACCACACTCCCCTGGGGATGTTACATATTCTGGTGCTAATTCAATAGAATCTGGAATACCAATTCCGCAAAAGTCGATGGAAATTGTTGAGGAGGGTTATCGTTTTATACGTGATGACGCAATTGGTGATATGATGATAAAAGATCTTGAAAAAGAAGCAATAAAACGTACTCTTAAATTTTTTAATAATAACAGAAGGAAAACAGCGCGTTCATTGGGAATGAGCGAGAGAACACTTTATAGAAAGATAGAGGAATTTGGCCTTGAGCCAAAAATTAAAAGGAATAAATAATACATTGAAGTATCCTCTTGCTATTAGTCAACTTTTTCTTTCATCCTGTGTTTTTTATTCCATGGCAGGATCAATACCACCTCATATCAAATCTATTGCTATTCCTTTAATGGATAATCAAACAGCTGAATTTGGTTTATCGGAAAGTATAACTGATGGAATTATAGAGCAGTTCAATGAAGCCGGTATCCTTAGAATTTCTGATGAGAGAGATGCCCACTCAATCCTTAGGGGTACAATTAAAAAAGTAAATGAGGGGCCATATACTTATAGCAAACAAGAATCCGTATCAGAATATCGATACAAGATTGATGTTAAAATAGAATGGTATGATGTCTCAGAACAAAAAAATATATTTGAAGGTTTATACTCTGGTTTTGGCGCATATGGTTTAAGTGGTGATATCGGTTCTGATGGAATTGATAATGATAATGATGGAAAAATAGATGACCTAGATGATGATGAGTTTGGAGAACCAAGAAGTTTTGCAACAAATGTAGCAGTTCGTAAAATTGCAGAAGATATTTTAAATGATATTATGACAACGTGGTAAAGGAATTTATATGAAAACTGTAACGATTGATCAATTAAGTGACTATGAAGGTCACGATGTAGAATTAAAAGGCTGGGTCTATAATACACGCAATGTTGGTAAAATATGGTTTATTATTTTTAGAGATGGTACTGGTCTATTACAGGGTGTTGTTGTTAAAGGAGAGGCTACTGATGAGTCATTCTCTTTAGAACAAGATTTGAACCAAGAGGATTCAGTTATCATTACTGGAACCGTTCGTAAAGAACCTAGATCGGTTGGTGGCTATGAATTAGGTATAAAAGAAATTAAAGTTGTAAACCATGTTGCTAATGAATTTCCCATATCTCATAAAGAACATGGTGCAGATTTTTTAATGTCAAACAGACATCTTTGGCTTCGCTCTAAACGACAAAATTCAATTATGCGAGTACGTCACCAGGTTATTAGAGCAATTAGAGATTATTTTGATAATAATGGCTTCACACTTATTGATTCGCCCATTTTTACAGGTAATGTTGTGGAAGGCACCACGACTCTATTTGAAGTAGACTATTTTGAGCGTTCTGCATATTTAACACAAAGTGGACAGTTATACCAAGAAGCAGGAGCAACAGCATTTGGGAAAACATATTGTTTTGGCCCTACATTTCGTGCTGAAAAATCAAAAACTCGACGCCACCTTACTGAATTCTGGATGGTAGAGCCAGAAATGGCGTATGTTGATCTTGAAGAGAACATGACATGGGCAGAAAACCTAGTGGGATATATTATTGAACGTGTCCTAGATAATTGCGGCACTGAATTATCATCGCTAGAACGAGATATAGAAAAATTAAAAGCAGTGGTTCCTCCATTTCCTCGGATTACATATGATGAAGCAGTTAAACTTTTAATTGATAATGGTAGTGATTTTAAATATGGTAGTGATTTTGGGGCACCTGATGAGACATTATTATCAGAACAGTTTGATAAACCTATTTTGATTCATCGTTGGCCTGCTGATGTTAAAGCATTTTATATGAAGCGTGATGGAGAAAATAATGATCTTGCTTTAGGTGTGGATATGATTGCCCCCGAAGGATATGGAGAGATAATTGGAGGTGGGCAAAGGGAAGATGACTTAGATATATTGATAGATAGAATACGCCATCATGATCTCCCACTTGAGCCATTTAAATGGTATCTTGATCTTAGAAAATATGGTTCTGTTCCTCATTCAGGATTTGGGCTTGGTCTTGAAAGAACTGTAGCTTGGATATGTGGTACAAAACATATTCGTGAGACAATACCTTTTCCTAGAACAATGTCAAGACTTGAACCTTGATGGGACAAAATAAGCGAGTTTCTGTTTTTGGGGGAAGGGATATCCAATCAGAAATATACCAAGACACAATTGAAATTGGTGAAAGACTGGCGGATGAAGGATTTATTATATTTTGTGGAGGTGGTAAAGGTGTAATGGAAGCAATTTCAAAGGGAGTAAAAAATAAAAATGGTGTTGTAGTAGGCATATTGAAAGGAGAAGATATAGTTGAGGGAAATTCTCATCTTACAGTTTCCATTGCAACTGGTATTGGAATTGCGCGTAATGCAATACTCGCTTATAATTGCGATGCTGCCATTGCTATATCTGGAAAATATGGGACTCTAAGTGAGATTGCGTATGCATTCCAATTAGAGAAAACTGTAATAGGATATAATACTTGGGATATTGCACCTATCATTAAAGCTGATTCTCCAATTGATGTAATTGATAAATTAAAAGAGGAACTTAAGTATGTATAAGATTCAAGTAATGATATCTGGAGATGTCCAGGGTGTGTGGTTCAGAGTAAGCGCTCAAGATAAAGCTAATGAACTCGGATTAACGGGGTGGGTTAAAAACCTCTTTTCAAATGCTGTCGAGATCGTTGCTGAAGGTGATAGAGATAATTTAGCAGTTTTTGCGGGTTGGCTTACAACAGGGCCACCAAATGCAACTATTGATAAAATAAGTGTTGAATGGAAGGAACAACCAGAAAAGGAATTTTCTTCATTTGAGATACATAAATGAATATAGCACTTTGCCAAATAAATACGATTGTAGGTGATTTTGAATATAATCTTGATAAAATATTAAAGTGTTATTTTAATTGTATTAAACATAATTCAGATATTATTGTATTTCCAGAGTTATGTATATCCGGTTATCCACCACAGGATCTATTGTTAGACGATAGATTTATAGAAAAAAACTTAACAGTTTTAAAGAGTGTTGCATCAGAGTCCAAAGCTCCTTTGATACTTGGCTATATTAGAAAAGAAGGTATTCATATTTATAATTCAGCGGCGATTTGTTATGATGGTGAGATTCAATCATCATGTGATAAGGTCCTATTGCCTACATATGATGTTTTCGATGAAGACCGTTATTTTACCAGTGGTAAATCTCCTCAAATACTCACTATACCTTATAACGGCGGTTCTGTAAAAATAGGATTACAAATTTGTGAAGACCTTTGGGACCAAGATTATGATTGTAAAGTAAGTGCAATTCAAAAAAAACTTGGAGCAGAAATTATACTTAATATTTCAGCATCACCCTATCATGAAGATCGCTTATTAAAAAGAAGAGATCTCATACTAGAGAAAGTTAGAGAAATAAATTTACCCTTTCTGTACTGTAATTCGATAGGAGGTCAAGATGAGTTAATATTTGATGGTCAGTCATTGGCATTCTCAAATAATGGTATGCTTATTGGTTATGGAAAAGCTTTTGAAGAAGATATAGTCATGGTTGATTTAGAATCAGAGAAAAAGATCGATATAGTTGTTCAACCTAGAGAAGAAAAAATCTATAATGCACTCTGCTTAGGATTGAAAGATTATTTTTTTAAAACTGGTCATAGTGAGGCGGTTATAGGTCTATCTGGTGGCATTGATAGTGCGCTGGTTGCTTCTATAGCCACGGATGCATTGGGTTCTGATAATGTTCATGGTATCTCGCTACCTTCAAAATATTCCAGTGACCATAGTTTGTCAGATGCCAAAGAATTAGTTAATAATCTAGATATTGATTATCGGATAATACCAATACAAGAAGCTGTTGATGAATTAGAATCATTATTGCATCCTCATTTTCTTGGGATGCCTCGCAATGTAGCAGAAGAAAATATCCAATCACGTATTAGAGGCAATCTATTAATGGCACTTTCAAATAAATTTGGATGGATGGTTTTGTCCACAGGGAATAAAACAGAGCTGGCATTAGGCTATTGTACTTTATATGGTGATATGAGTGGAGGACTATCTGTTATTTCTGATCTTAGTAAGGCTGATGTTTATGCATTATCTAACTGGTTAAATACTATACATCCAGACCGTATCCCTCTAGGTACTATAAATAAAGCTCCCTCAGCAGAATTGGCTCCAGAACAAATTGATCCCTTTGATTATGATATTGTATCTCCCTTGGTTGATGCTATAGTTGAGGATGGGAAAACTATGAATGAATTAGTAGAAACTGGGTTGGATAAAGATCTAGTAAGTTCAATATACAATAGAATTAGAATTAATGAATACAAGCGTCGACAAGCTGCTCCAGGGCTCAGGGTCTCATCTAAAGCATTTGGTATGGGAAGACGTTTTCCAATAGTGAACCATTATCAATCAGAATAACCATGAAACAAATAACTATTATTTTCTTTATTTCTTTATTAATTGGTCAAGATATAAGACCTTCTGAATTTTGGAATCAATATGATCAAAAAGAGAAGATAGCTTTTGTAAATGGAGCCTATGGTGCTATAGCTAAATTGAAAGCACATCATCAGGCAGAAGTGCGTAAGCAGTATCTTCATGATGATAATTGGGTCCAGCCCTATTACATTGAGCGATATTATGATATTGCAGATGAATATCTTTCCCAAGAGGTTGGCTATAATATTAAGATAATTTCTATGCATTTAGATGCATTTTATACAAACTCAGATAATTTAAATATTCCAATTATGGAAGCATTGAGAATCGTTTCCTTAATACAAGATGGAGAACAAAAGACTGCAAATGTTCGTTTGCTTCAGGCTCAACAAAAATATGGTCAGTAGAATGAAGGTAATAATATCCTAATAGAGATAAATAGATTAAGTAATTCTGAATTGAGAGAACTTGATGTCTTTTCATGGCCAATTTGGACATGTGAAGTATCTGAATTTCCTTGGGAATATGATCAAAAAGAATCCTGTTTTATTTTGGAAGGAGAGATTTTGGTGATAACTGAAGATCAAGAAATATATATCAAGGAAAATGACTTTGTTATTTTCCCAAAAGGTCTTTCTTGCAGATGGAATGTAAGAAAACCTGTCAAAAAACATTATATGTTTGAATAATATCAATTTCTGGATATAAATAGGTAATTATGTCCTGTATTTTCTTACCATGAATACAGAACGAATAAGAAATTTTTGTATTATAGCTCATATTGATCATGGCAAGTCTACACTTGCTGATAGATTATTAGAGGAAACAAATACTCTTTCAAAAAAGAGAATGAAAGAGCAGGTTTTAGATAGTATGGAATTAGAGCGTGAAAGAGGGATCACGATCAAAAGTCATCCAATACGTATGAACTATAAACATTCTGATGGTAATGAGTATATATTAAACTTAATTGATACACCAGGGCATGTAGATTTTTCTTATGAAGTTTCACGCTCACTTGCCGCATGTGAAGGGGCGTTATTATTGGTTGATGCAGCACAAGGTGTCGAAGCTCAAACAGTATCTAATACATATCTTGCAATTGAAAATAATCTTACACTTATTCCCATTATCAATAAAGTAGATCTCCCATCTGCAATGATTGAAGATGTTAAGATGCAGATGATGGAATTGATTGGATGTGATGAAAGAGATATCATTGAAGCGAGTGCAAAGAGCGGTGTGGGCATCTCTAATATATTTGATGCTATTATAAAAAGAATAGAACCTCCAATTAATAAAGTTGATGACAATTGTAGGGCTTTAATATTTGATTCCATGTATGACAATTATAAAGGAGCCATACCATATATTCGTATTTTTGATGGGGTTTTAAAACCTGGGATGACGGCAAAATTTTTTGCGCATGATAGAGAATATGAGATTACTGAAACTGGACATTTTGTATTAGATAAAATCAAAACATCAGAATTGCGATCTGGAGATGTAGGATATATAGTAGCAAGTATAAGAGATATGGGGCATATTGAGCCAGGTGACACTATCACATCAAAAGACAGTATGGCAAATGAACCACTGCCAGGATATAAGCAAATCAAACCAATGGTATACTCAGGCCTCTATCCTGCTGATGCAGATGACTATGATCAATTGCGACAAGCTTTAGAAAAATTAAGATTAAATGATGCATCATTAGAATTCACTCCCGAAACAAGTGAGGCGCTCGGATTTGGTTTTAGATGTGGATTTTTGGGATTATTACATATGGAGATCATACAGGAAAGATTAGAAAGAGAATTTGACTTGGACCTTGTCACAACAACACCTAATGTGGTCTATCAAGTACATACAAAAGATGATAAAATATTTTCAGTGGATACACCAGCAAAGATGCCATCAACTGGTGATATTGATTCTATTTTAGAACCCATTGTATCTGCGGAAATATTGACTCCCAAGGAATATATCGGAAGTATTATGACACTGTGTCAGAAAAAGCGTGGTATTTATAAAACAACACATTATTTATCTCCTGAAAAAGCACAACTACATTATGATCTCCCATTGGGTGAGATCATTTTTGATTTTTATGATAAATTAAAATCAATCTCAAGTGGCTATGCTTCCTTTGACTATGAATTCAAAGAATTCTCAAAAGCAAGTCTTCAAAAGCTAGATATATTGATTCATAGTGAACCAGTTGATGCTTTATCTACCATCTGTCATTCTGACGACGCTTATCATCGTGGTGTCGCACTTTGTAGTAAACTAAAAGAACTGATACCAAGACAAATGTTTGAAGTAGCGATTCAGGCAGCATTGAATAATAGGATAATAGCTAGAACAACTGTTAGAGCATTAAAGAAGAATGTTACTGCTAAATGCTATGGTGGTGATATAACAAGAAAAAGAAAATTGTGGGAAAAACAGAAAAAAGGGAAAAAACGGATGAAAATGATTGGTAAAGTGGAAGTACCTCAGGAAGCTCTCTTGGCTGTACTACAAGTTGAAAGTGATTAATGTGGATCAATAAATACTGGATAAACACACGTACTCCATTATACAGTTTTTTATTCACTATTCCTTTATTTTTCATATATGAGGTAGGTATATTTCTAACATCATCAAGTGATTTGATCTCTATGCGTAATGGAGCTGATGCACTGATGAGACAAATTCTTTCTGCATTTGGAATGAATGGGTTTTATTGGATGGGCGTCATATTCTTTCTGGGATTTACATTTGTATTTATATACCAAAGACATTACTGGCAAGATATAGAAATTTACAGTAATTATCTACTTGTTATGATGGTTGAGAGTCTCATATGGTCTATGGGGCTTTATTTTTTCATGTCTAATGTATATATATTGCTAATGAATCCTAATGGCTCTGTTTTAATCCAGCAGGTTACACTAGCAGTCGGTGCTGGTATCTACGAAGAAATATTATTTCGCGTTATATTAATTGCAGGGATTGCAAGTATTCTTGGATTTGTTTTTCAATGGAGTGATCTGCTCAGAAATTGGATTGCGATGATCATTGCGGCCGGAATATTCTCTTCATTCCATTTCATTGGTGAATTTGGTGATTATTTTTCATTTAATATCTTTATGGTCAGGTTCTTTG
>CAYOJL010000053.1:0-14052 GCA_964404235.1 uncultured bacterium
TGTCTCAAACTATAATACGCCTTAACCTATTTGAATTTAGGTACTCTATCGAGTTATTAAATCTATTAACTAAATACTACTCTGGAAACTAAAGACTCAATAATTAAAATTTATTTTTGAATCATTTCCATCAAAGATATAGAAAGGGAGATCAATTCTAATAAAAACATCTTTTTCAAGAAGACTTGTATTTAAGCGTATTCCAAGACCAGCATCAGCAAGGGTTCGCTTAGAAAAATAATCATTCAATCTCATTCTTCCATCAAATGTTCTATAGCTTTCTCGATCCCAAAAGATACCACCATCAAAAAATGCAGAAATTTCAAAAATAATATCTGGCTTGTCTGCTCTTGATAAATTCTTATAAACACTGATCTCAGAAGAGCTGGCTATTAATGATTCTGCACCACGCTCGCCTCTACCAACAAATCCACGCAGGTTACCTTCACCAGACAAATGGTAATGTGTGAATAAAGAGTCCAGACCATAGAACTGGTCAACAAGATAGTTTTTTCGTAGCATATCATTAGAACTATTACCCTCTATATTATAACCTTCTTGACCAGGTACACCTAATTCATCAGCCCATATTTTACCACCAATGATCCTTTGTTTGATATGAAGTGTGATATTTCGATCTAGGTCGGGTCTTTTCTTACTTTGTATACCCAATACTTTCTTCCATTTTATAGTTGAAGTGGAGGTCAATCGATTGAAATTCCATGTTGAAAATGGCCCGATCGTAGTAGCACCATTCAATTCAAAGGATAATGGACCTACCCCTGTATTCCAGTTCAAATACCCAACCGCAAGCTCACCATTAGGATCATATCCCAATGGCTCAGCTCTTTTTGCATCATATTCTGGTTGAACATAGAATCCCGCGGCAAATGTATGAGTGGGTGTCCTACCATATACTCTATTCCATTTTTTTTCGATCTCACTACCAAATTCCCTCACGCCTGGACGATCAAATCCCCAAAAATAAAATGTAGAGCGTGGGAAATAATGAACTGACTGTCGCCAACCACTCAAGTACCAAAATAATGTTTGTGATTCCAAAGCATAATTCGCACGAAAAGTTGTACTCTCATATGGCCCATAATTACGATCAATATTGATCCCTGGTGCAATATCAGATTCATTGGCATTATAATAAAAATATGGAGACCATAGATAAACCATCTCATCACGAGGCTGGTACCATAGGCCTGGCCAATCAAACATGATCCTTTTCTTCATTCGTGTTGTATTATTTCTGAAATCTAGATCAACGGTCTGAACATCAGGGTCTAATGTCACTTTTATTGGTCTTTTCTCTACTGAATACCTTAGAGTGTCTTGAAAACGCCAAAGATGATTCCACCACCATCTTCGATCATTTGTTCCATCATCAAATAGTGTTTCAACTAACATTGGCATAAAACGTGTACCTTTACTACTTATACCTAATTCAATATCCCAATTTTCATCATTATTCAATGATCTTTTAAATGATGAGATCTCATAATCCAAATGCCGCGTTGTATGGAGCCAAGGTCCAAAGAACCAGTCTAACTCTTGTCCTACAAATTCCTCAATTGAATCAATGAATCGAACCTCGTTTACATGTTTTAGATTCCATTTAGTATAATAATGCTGCATGGCTGCATAATAAAGAGAATCTCCAAGAAAATATTTTAGTTCAAAAAGCATTAAGGATGGCTTTGTGTAAGCATTACTGCTATAAGCATAACCATTATTAAATAAATAAGAAGGCCTGCTAATATTTTCATCATGACCACTACGCATAAACCGAATTGCTCGCCACTGGTCTGAATGTAGGTCATTCTCTAAAGGCCAGAACTTCTTTGGAAATTTATCATAGCCATCATATAGATCCGTATCAAACCCATGGTCTCCATAACGTTTCATCATATAGTCAGTGGTCTGATTGGTTGTAAATCCTTCATCCAGCCAGGCTTCATTGACTTCATCATTCGCTATAATACCATAAAAATAAATATGGCCATATTCATGCACGATCAAACCTTCACTATCACGTCCATTCATAACCAACATTGGATATTCCATCCCTCCATTTTTTATCCTATCAGTGGTCGTGATCTGAGGATAGGGATAATTACCAAACTTTTTTTCTAACCAATCTATTGCATTGATAGAGCGTTCAAGCACAACCTTTGTCCATTCATCTCCACGTTCTTTGTCATATAGTACGTGTACATCCGTTTCTCCATCACTACTGATACCACCTTCATATAAAAAATCCTTAGATGCAACCCAAGCAAAATCATGCACATTTTCTGCAAAAAAAGTAACCGTCCTTCTTATATCCTCATTTGGCTCAGATAATGTTGTATTATAAATATCCAGCCAAACATTATATTCGATCGATGTATCAACCTTAGCATCATTCCATCCTGGATCTCCTTCCGTAACAATACCACTTGCTGCAATGATAAATGACTTTGGAATGTCAAATTTCACCATAAAATCACCAAATTCTCCATAGAACTCCCCTTCAGCATGGAATACATTTGCATGCCATCCTGTCTGGTCATATACCACCATTTTAGGATACCACTGAGCCATATTGTATTGTCCAGCATAATATCCCGCACGTTCAACCATTTCTCCTACATGATGTGTCCAGTCCAGGTCGATCCGTACTGTCTGCCCCGGTGCGATCTTTTTTAATAGTCTAGCTTCTAGAATTGTATCATCTATTTTATAGTCACTCAGTATTGGGATCTTATGTATCCAGGATGATCCCTCCTTTGGGAGTGCAACTGAAAATTCATGTACATCGATCTTACTTTCATGAGCTTTCAATTTATCCTTAAAATATTTTGCCCTAGATATTCTTCCTGCAAGTCCAATGTATTCCCTGTATTTAACAGAACCGATCTGAAAAGCATTAGGATAGAGATGCATATAAATACGATCCAAAGAGTCTGGTGATTGATTGGTATATTTGATCATTGTCGTTCCTGCGATCTGACGTATTGAATCATGCAGGGTTATATCCATTTCATAGTCAACTTTCTGTTGCCAGTATCCGTCTAATGGATCGGCGGCTAACTGATCAAAGAAGATAAAAAGAAGATAAAAAGAAGATAAAAAAGATTTTGAGTATGTATTAAACCAATGCAAGTGGTAGAATATATCTAAAGATAAGGTTTTAGATCCTTATAAAATATTTCTTCTGATCTCGGCCCTACATAACGTTGCCGAATAAAACCTTCTCTATCAATAATAAAGGTAGTTGGTATACCTGTGATCCGTTGTCCTGTAACTTGACTGTATAGAGAAGTGACCATTTGGGTCTCATTACCTTCAATATCAGTAAGCAATGTATAATTAATACCCCAATTTTCTGCAAATCCCCTGATCTTAGCTGCTGAACCCGATGTCAATGTAATTCCTACGATCTCTAGCCCATCTTTCTTATATTTCTTTGCAAGTTTAATAAAATCTGGTATCTCACGGCGACAGGGACCACACCAGGTCCCCCAGAAATTAAGTAGGACAACCTTACCTTTTAGCTGGTTCAGACTTACCCAATTACCATCCAGGTCTGCTAGTGTAAAATCTGGTGCAACAAGAGCATTATCCTTTTTTTTCTGTGCTTTAACAGACTTTGAGCTTTGATTATTTTTATTTTGTGCAGTACTATTCTCGCAGCCAATGAAACATATTAAGATCAACAGAATAATAATTCGAGATTTTATAAAAATAGATCTGTAATAATATTTATTTATTGGCTCTATCATTTGTTGGCCTTTTCATAATATGCTGATACACCGGCACTCAAAAAGTCCTCAAAACCATTCGGAACATAGCCACCTATTTCTGCAAGAGTGGATTCATCTTCTGGATCAAGTACCACGTAGTAGGGTTGTGTCGCTTGTCTATATCGCTCAAATTGTAGTTTTGCAAAGACCTGACTTAGGGAATCTTTCTTATCAACATATAGTCTAGTAAGTACCATTTTATCCAACTGCTCTTTAACGGGTTTTGTTGGAAAGACCCTACGCTCCATAACACGACAGTTTGCACAGTAAACGCCAGTAAAATCAATAAACAGAGGTTTTTTCTCAGCCTTTGCCTTTGCCAGTGCCTCATCATACTCATCTACAAACCAACCTTCTGCGATAGCAATATCATCTTCAGTTGGTGGCGGCGGCACCAATGCTTCAATGAATTCGTCCATCAGTCTAGGCATTTTAGCATAGTGATATGTTGGTGGAGAAGCCAATGACATACCGATAGGATAGAGAAACATTAGAGTTATTATTACTGCTATGACCCTTCCCTTACCTAATTCAAAAGGTCTTATATTTTCTGCTGAACCTATTCTATAGAGCCCAATTAAATAGCCAAGAAGTAATGATCCAATTAAAATGAATGACCAAAGAACAATATCACGAGGCAACAATCCTATTTCCCATTCCATATCTGGTACCCACAAAAATTTGATGGCTGCGGCGATCTCAATAAAGCCAAATCCAATTTTAAGGGTTTCCATCCACTTGCCTGAATTAGGCAGTTTGTCAAGCGCTGTTGGGAAAAGAGATAAAGCAACAAAAGGAGCTGCAAATACAATTCCGTAAATAACCATGCCATAAAGACTTGTCAATATGCTTCCAGTTGTACCAGCAGCTGCTACGACCAATAGAGTACCAACAACAGGAACAGTACAACTGAAACTGGTTATCGCAAAGGCAACTCCCAATAAAAATGATCCAAGATATGCGCTATTCACTGTTTGACCAGCTCGATCGGTAGTATTAACAAGTTTCCCTGCTACATTCACATTTACAACACCAAACATCCAAAGAGCAAAGAATATGAATAGAATACCAAGTGCCAGGTTGATCCATGGATCAGTTGCGATAAAATTACCTATATTGGCATACTTTGACTGAGTTGCAGCATCGTTCACTCCCCAAGATAAAAACCCCACCAATAGACCTATTAGAACAAAGGTGCCGGCTATACCTAAACCATAAAAAGTAGCAATGGTCGTTCTGCCAATATTTTTATCCTCTGACATTTTACCAAAAAATGAAATAATGATCGGGATCATTGGGTATACACATGGCATGACCCAGCTTAGTATTGCACCGCCTATGGCCAAAAGAAGAATACTCATAAGATTATTACTACCACCTGAACTACCACTATCCGATCCTGTGCTAGCTACAACAAATGCGGTCCTATCGTTTCGCGGTGATCCTGCTTCAACAGTAACCATGACCGTATCTGTTTTTGTTAGTGGTGGATAACAAAGTCGTTCATTACAAACCATATAGTATACATCCACTGCGATCGGATATTTACCAGGCTGGAGGCTCCTTTTCAAGCGAACTGGAAAGATGAACCGAGTATTACCTTCATGATAATAGGTATCTGTCTCAAACCCTGGATCAAAAAGATACTTTGGTTTTGGCTCTTGAACTGGTGCGATCGCTCCTATCGCGCTACTATTAACAGTGATCTCAGTTGGAAGAGGTCCCTCACTCAGCTTATAGATAGAATAGATATGCCACTGATCATCCATATCAGCATCTATCTTGATATTAACGACCTCTCCTGCCCTTGCTGGAGAGTCAATAAATGCAGAGACCGTAACAGGGTTCTCAGCAGTTTGGGACATGAGTAGCCCCGTCAACATCAGTAGTTTTAATAGATCATTCAATTTTTATAGACTATTATTATGCGGCGAAAAGTAAATGCTTTATTATTTTAACTCAACTATTCTTTCTCAATAAAAGTGTCTTTTTTTGTTGTATCTTTTCTTCCAAATTAGAAACACTATCTCTTGCTGCTGATCGGCCATTATTAAAAAGCTGTTCTGATCCTTCAAAGTCAGTCCAATGCATGCCCATTGTATCAGGCTGGATCACAAAGTCTGCCTCAGATGCAAGTTTGGTCTTTAATCTATTTGATGTGATCACCTCAGCCCTTTTTGTCATAGAAAGGACATTAGGGCTATCTAATTTTTGAAGTTTATAGAGGCCTATATCGATCGCAAGAGTGAATTCACAATGATCTTTTAAAGCAGGTATCGGTACAGGCATACCAATGCCTCCATCCACAATATTTTCGCTATTAGAACCTAATGGCTCAATAACTCCGGGAATCGTACAGCTCTTTATAATTGCATCAAATAGGTCACCCTCTTCATAAACAATGTCAGCACCTGTATCCAGATCTGTTGAAATGATCTTTAGTGGGATCTTTAATTCATCAAATGAACTGACCGGTATCAAAGATGTAATAATATCTCTGATTGGCTGATTATCAATGATCGATCTTTTATGCAAACTGATCATAGCGAGAAGATGATCTGAAAATATCTTGGTTATTTTACCAGCCAAAGATCTTGGCGTACGACCATTTAAAAATCTTTTAGTTGAAGTATTACTAAATGTTTTAGATGTCCAAACCTTGCGAAATTGATCCTCGATCCATGAAGCATCATGGCTATAGGCATACATTGCACCTATAATGGCTCCTGCACTCACCCCAGCAATAAGATCTGCTTTTATTCCAGCATTATCTAATTCTTGAAGAACACCAATATGTGCTGCACCCCGAGCTCCACCACCGCCCAAGGCAATACCCAGAAAGGGTCTTGTCACTTATCTATTTTTTCTAATCTAACGATCATTTCAACCCTACGAGTGGGGTTATCTCTTGCATCGCGAGGAAGATTTATGATCTGTTCCAGAACATGATCACCCTGTATCAATTGACCAAAAACTGTATACTTGCCATTCAAGTGTGGTGCATCAGCGGCGCAAATGAAGAACTGACTCCCGCCACTATTCGGATCATTTGAACGTGCCATTGACAGGATCCCACGTGAATGGTTTATATCATTGAACTCAGCAGGTACATTCCATGTGGTAGGTTTACTCTCATTACCGACCCCATAATATCTTGCTGCATGGCCACCTGTGCCATAGCTGGCTTTATTATCGGTCTTCGTATTTGGATCTCCACCCTGTATCATAAATCCAGGTATCACACGATGAAAGAGTGTGCCGTTATAGTATCCATTCTTTGCATGAAGCTTAAAACTCTCAACATGTTTTGGCGCAACTCCTTCGAAGAACTCAACGACCATATCACCAAAGTCGGTCGTTATGATGGCAACA
The DNA here is from genome assembly GCA_964404235.1 of uncultured bacterium. Taxonomy (GTDB): domain Bacteria; phylum Fidelibacterota; class Marinisomatia; order Marinisomatales; family UBA1611; genus CACEUX01. Next base: position 7,167 of record CAYOJL010000053.1, read on the forward strand.
TCCTTTTTAGGCTTGTCTGGCTCAACTTTTTCAGGTTGTTTTGTTTCTTGGGCTGATTGTTCTATTCTTGAATTCACAGGGGGTTCCTTTTTTGGTTTTCCACAGCTCATATTTATAAGACCTAATACGAGTAAAGATGGTATAATAAAATGTTTCATGATAAATATCGACTCCCAGGTTTTTGTATTGGAATTGCAGCGAGATCATCTGGGACCTCATCTTCTCCATAACTAACTGCGTCCAATTTTACGATTGAATATTGATTATTGTGAAGTGTTACTGTTCCATTACTTCGATCCACCAGAACGCCAACACCAAGGATATTTCCTCCAGCATCTTCGACCAGATCCATAACCTCTCTAACAGAGCCACCTGTGGTAATGACATCCTCTACAACTAAGACCTTTTCACCCTTCTCTATATGAAAACCCCTGCGGATGACCATATTGCCTTCCTTTCTTTCTGCAAAGATCGTGCGACAGCCGAGTTGTGTACCCACTTCTGTCCCTAAGACCACACCACCAATAGCAGGAGATATGACCAGATCAGGTGCCTGCGGCTCGAACTCATCAGCGATCATGATAGAGAATGCTGTAAGATACTCAGGGTGCTGTAATACTTTGGCACACTGAAAATAAGAAGCGCTGTGCCTTCCTGAGGTAAGAACAAAGTGGCCTTCCAATAGAGCCTCTGTAGATCTGAAAATAGATAATATCTGATCTCTCTCGCTCATTTAGTTCATTACCTCTCTCATTTTTTCTACATAGTCTGATGCTGCTCCATGTATCGCAGCTTCGCTCATATCACCTCTAAAACTTATGTCTCTGGACACATTGATCAGTCCAACACCACTCTGATTACCCACCTTTAGACAGTGAGCAAGGTCTCCTCCTTGGGCACCCACGCCTGGTATTAACAAACTAGCATCCGGTACAATACTGCGAATACGATCTAATTCATCTGGTGCGGTTGCACCCACTACAAGTCCAACATTATCCAATTTATTGAGATCCTTTACCATTTGGGCCACATGCTCATAGAGCGGTACTCCATTTACCAGATGGTCCTGCAGGTCCTTTGCAGACCTGTTCGATGTCCTGCACAATACAAAAGCTCCCTTATCCTTATCCTTTATAAAAGGCATGATGCTATCCGTGCCCATATACGGATTCACGGTCACTGAATCAAATCCAAAGTGTTTGAATACGCTCTCAGCATATTGCTCAGCAGTGTTGCCAATATCACCCCTCTTGGCATCTGCTATCTTAATAGTTTGGTCGCCTATGTAGCTAACCGTTTCTTCGAGCCAGGCAAATCCAACTGCGCCCCACCGCTCAAAGAATGCAAAATTCGGTTTATAAGCAACGGCAAGGTCCCTTGTCGCATCGATGACCTTGAACGTATGGTCCTTTAAGCTAGACAGATCACTACTGCGTAATGCTTCTGGATTCATATCCAGGCCAACACAGAGCCAGGACCTGCGCTCATCTGTAAGCGCTTTAAGACGAGAATTGAATGATGACATAGACCGCGAATTTACCAAGTTCATAAAGCAGACCACAATTCCAATTCATACAATTTTCACAGATATCATCTAATCGAGTACATACCTAAACTTGGCCTATGGAAGAAGAACTTTTTCAGCAGGAACCTGAAACAAAGACCAAAGTGATCGCTTCCAGTGGACCCTTTCAAATAGAGTTCATCGAATACGTGGGCTCTGATGACTATCATACCCTGATAAAGATCTCTGAGTCACTGGTTGAAGAATATGGTCCTGCCGCTAAACTGACCCCCAATACGATCCAAACCTATTTCAATAAAGATGGTTGCCTGCCATTCATTGCCCGACACCAGGGAGAGATCATAGGTTATATGATCGGAGTACCTATTGAGATATTAGATAAAGAGCCCTGGGCACGTCTTGATATAAACTTTGGTAAGCATAATACGATCTACACTTATGCCTTAGTTGTCCAGAAACAGTACAAGGGAAATGGCTATGCTAAAATGTTAAAACGGGTCTATTTGAACTGGGTAAAAAAACAGGAGCATATCCTTTTTGTCACGGGACATGTTAAACAAGGGATCGCATCAAGATTTATTGGTCAGATAAGGATCATAGATACGATCGATAACTGGCAGGGTACCGGTAAAACATTTGAATATTATCGTCGAATCATAGATCCAGAGCAGATCTATAAGACCCCAACATAGATCTCTTTTTTCTACCCATCATTAAAGAACTGAGCCAGGGACTCTTTATCTGGTGCTTTTGTCATTAAACTTCCTCCTACTAAAGCAAGAATTGAAAGTCCAGCAGCTGGATAGGTGAGTTCCTGTAAGAACGGATGCATCTGAGTAAAACCCGACCAAGAAGGTAAAAAATAGGTCCAGGTGATCGTGACCGAGGCACCTGTTATGATACTTGCAACCGCTCCCTCTTTTGTAGCCCTTTTCCAAAGGAAAGCAGCGAGCAAGGCAGGCGTAATGGACGTCCCATATATATTATAAGCTGTGAATGCAGCATTTAAAACCGTTTTGAACTGACTCACAAGTAAAAAAGCTATAAGTCCAAGAATTAACACAAGACCACGACTGATAAACAGTATCTGTTTTTCAGATGCTTTTGGATCGATATAACGTAAATAAACATCTCTTGTCAGGTTTGTAGCCGGTATCAATAAGAAGGAATCAGCAGTGGAAACAATGATAGCCATCATGGTTGATACCAAAAGCAGGCCTAAGATCAGTGGCAATCCCGCGTATCTTGCGATCGCAGGTATCACAGATTCACTTCCGGATTGTCTTGCTTCCAATAGTGCAGCAGGATCCGTGATCCCTATTTGTGCTTCTGCTACCAGGTCAGGTATGATACCCTTACTGGCTGCGACTGCTCCGGTTAGACCAAGCATGGATATGACCGATTCCAGAACGACCACACCAATGATCCAAAAAAAGACCGCCTTTTTTGCTGACCCTCCATCTCTTGCGCTGAAGATACGTTGATACATATTCGCATCACCCATGAGCAAAAGCATGGTCGGCACAAAAAAGCTGATCGCTATAATAGGACCTGAGATGTCACCTGTTCTCTCAGCTGCCCAGTTACCGAACCATTGCCACTTCCCTGCTGACTCCGCTACTGTAATGATCTCTGTTAGTCCACCAATTTTAAAATATAAGAATATAAGTGCACCTATGGTGCCAATGGTCATGAGTATACCATTGACCACATCTGTATACACAACAGAGAACATTCCTGCAAGGACCGTATAGGAAATAGCAAAAACAGCGGTGATGATAATTCCGGTCTCAAGTGATACCAAACCATCGGAGACCATGGACAATACCTTACCCCCGCCTCTGAATTGATAAGACACAATAGTTGTATAGGCCACAACGGTTGTGATCGTTGCCAGTACCGCTGCTAATTGACCATACCTGGCCTCAAAGATATCAGGCACGGTCACCTTGCCAAAATTTCTGATCCGTTTGCTATTAAAATATATCAGTGCGATACCGAGCCACGCGCCTCCACTTGACCAGAGACCGGCGAGTCCATTACGATATCCCAGTCCTGCGCCGCTGAATAAAGAGCCGCTACCCATCCAGGTAGCAAGCAATGTTCCAACCAATATATACCATGGAAGGACCCTGCCAGCAACCATAAAATCCTCGCTGTTCTTTACAGACCTTATCTTATAGATCCCAACAGCGACCAGAGCAAATAAATAGAAAATGATACCGGATAAGTATGTCATGTGCTTCTAAGTTAGATTTTCTAAAGCATAGATATAAAGCTTTATTGTTCTACACATTTATATTGCTCGCGCGCGCGAGGATCAAATTTTTTTTATAAAATTATGTTGTTAAGTATTAATTAACGTTTCTATATTGTAAAGTGTTAATTAACAGTTTACATAACAATTGAGATCACCATGAGTAAAAGATCACTAGGATTACTACTAAGAAAGCTCCGAAAAACTAAAGGATTAAGCCTTCGCATGCTTGCAAAACAGGTTGATGTCTCCTTCGTAAATATTGCCCACATTGAAAATGGAAGGGTCGTAACGAGTAAAAAGGTTCTTAAGCAACTTGCAAAGGCTCTCAATTATAATCTGGATAAACTGTTGGCAATAGGAAACAAGGTCGATGATGATATTGAGAAGATCATAAGAAAAAAACCGGAGACCGTACCTCAGTTCCTGCGGTCGGCCAAGGATCTTACAGACGCTGATTGGAAGCGTTTGACAGAGATAGTAAGAACGATGAAAGATAAAAAATGACCAACCCTTCCCACATACCAAAAAAGGATATCGAAAAACATACGATAGACCTTATTCAAGCATACGAGAAAGAGTCAGGCGGTCCTATACGGCCGCCTGTCCCTGTCTTTGATATTATTGAGTACCTCGGCTATGACATTGACTTTAGAAGCGATGGATTCTACCAGGACCCGAATAATTTGGGGGGACTGCATATCGATGAGAAATTAGTTGTGATCAATGAAAAAATAAGTGGTCACGAGGGGCGTATGAATTTTACTGCAGCCCATGAAGTAGGACACTTCCAGCTTCATGTTCCTGAACTGACCAAGGATAAGAAAAAAGATACGATCATGTGCCGGAATATCGATGAAAATATTAAAAGTAAGAGAGATCCAAAAGAAGTGGAGGCAGATATGTTCGCTGCCTATTTATTGATGCCATCTAAAGAGGTCCGTTCATCATTCTTTAGGATGAATAATAAACCTTTTGATCTATCTAAAAAAAGATTTATAAACCTATTTCGAAAACCCCAAACAAAACGCCAGAGAGGGGTACAGATCGCAAACAAGATCATAGAAATAGGAAATTTTGACAATGTATCTAGACTGGCTATGCTGAACCGTTTAATCGGACTTGGCCTGATACGCGGTCTAGGCTACCAAAAAGTTATAGGAGTATAATGACCTAGAATATTTGATCGACCGTCTCCTCTTACGGGTTTAGATCGGGAATTGCCAGACCAGACAAATAAATAAAGATCGTAAAGGAGAAAAACATGATCAATTCAGGAATAATAGGCATGCCGCTTCATTTCGGCAAGATGCCTAGGTGGCTCACAGAAAGAATGGGCAAAATGGGTTCTGCCATTATTGAATCCGTAGCGCAGAACTATGGAAAGTCTGAGGTATTGACCAGACTGTCCGACCCTAACTGGTTCCAGGCCCTTGGAGCGGTAATGGGAATGCAGTGGAACTCTTCCGGTGTTACAGCATCGGTGCTTGGCTCACTAAAACGTAAGATAAATCCCATGGCCTCTGAGCTTGGTATCTATATACTGGGAGGCAAGGGAAGATACGGCTGGAGCACACCGCAACAGGTCAAACGTGTATCAGACAGACACAGTCTAAAAGGTGATGAGCTTGTAAGGGCAAGTCAGCTTACTTCACGTGTAGATAATAATGCAGTACAAGATGGGTATAATCTGTATCAGCAATACTTTATTTTATCCGATGAGGGTGAATGGACAGGGATAACACAGGGAATGAATAAACGAAGTCGCAGAGCAAGGCGCTATCACTGGCACTCTCCTTCTGTTCGATCCTTTGTAAGTGATCCTCACACAGCAATCGTTGGTAAACGCGGTGCACCCATTCTTAATCTCGCAGATAGCAGGGCTGACTTTGCGCGAACCAATATTGTTGGACTCACAAAAGAGGATCCAAAGGAGATCTTGGATACGTATCGTAGTACCTCCCTACCAGACCACCATGACGTACGTGAGAGTGATGTGAATATGAAACGATTGGGTGCCATTCTCCAGATGGCATACAATAGTGAGATCAATAATTTTGAGGATCTCTTGATGCTCAAAGGGGTTGGTCCCAGAACCTTGAAAGCATTAGCACTCACCAGTGAGGTCATCCACGGAGATGCGTCACGATTTGAGGACCCATCAAGATTCTCATTTGCAGTGGGTGGTAAAGATGGTAGACCACACCCTGTTGATACTGACTCCTACGATAAGACCATTGAGATGCTTCAGGATTCTGTTGAAAGATCAAAGCTGGGATATAATGATAAATCAAAAGCATTGAGGCGGCTACATACTGCAACAAAAGAAGTGGAGTCACGGTATACACCGGTCGCATTCTTGAAGGATATCCTGGATATTGAGTGGGACCACGCTGAAAAGAATGGCGGGATGACCTTTATGGGAGAGACGGTCAAAGGTGTGACCCGTGCCCTGACATCCATACAGAATGCAGTCCTGTACGGCAATAAAGCAGATAAGAACTAATATGGCAACCCGACATAACCCGAACAAACCAGACGGTTATGATCCCATAGTCCTTACGAGGACAGCGGAGCGGACCGTGGTGAGAGGTAATAAACGAAAGTATGGCCGATTATCACGCCCGCTCCGATTCTATGGCGGTATCACATCCGCTCAAGAAGTGGGATGTAACCTACGCTGTAAATTTTGCTTTAGCGATAAACCAGTAAGAAGACCTCACTCCACCGGAAGGTTTTACTCACCTCAAGAGGTATTTGATGCACTTGATAAAGGTGCAAAAAAATATGGACATAAGCTCATATCTGCATCCGCTTCTGAGGGTACACTGGGAAAACAGCATCTATTTGAACTTCTTGAGATCGTTGATAGAACAGACTATGTATACGTACTTGAGACCAATGGAATAACCATTGGACATGATCCACAATTTGCAAAAGAGCTATCAGGGTTCAGCAATCTTCATGTGAGAGTGTCCATCAAGGGGACCAATAAAGAGGAATACAATAAGCTCACAGGTGCCGTATCACATAGTTATGACCTTCCTTATAAGGCGTTAGAATATCTTATGGATGCAGGAGTATCGTGTAATGTATGTCTCATG
>CAYOJL010000054.1:0-11055 GCA_964404235.1 uncultured bacterium
CATCATCTATATGGGTGAGGGTCACATCCTGATTGTTACCGAGATTGATCACTGCTCCATCCGCAAGATAAATATCTGAGAATTCTGCAGAAGATGATCCTAAACCAGCTCCATCTACTGATGCCGGTAGCACTGAACCTGTGGTCGTGATTGTGGAAGCGTTCGTGATAGCTCCTGAAATATCAACTGCACCATTAATATCTATCGTTGTACCATTTATCTCAACTTCATTATCTGATACTAGGTCAAGTACACCATCTGCACTCTGAGATATCTGGGTCCCTGAATCACCAAACTGTAATTGGTTTGAGCTATTTAGTTTCACACCCGTATCTTCAACATGGGTTAAGGTCACATCCTGCTCGTCACCTAGGTTGATCACTGCACCATCCGCAAGATAAATATCTGAAAATTGCGCAGAACTTGTTCCAAGATATGCACCATCAGACTCATCTGGAACAATACCTGTATTTGTTGTCAGTGTTGTCGTTGTAACTACTGTAGGGGCTGTCCCTCCAATAACTGAGTTATCTATAGTGGCTCCGGATAGTGTTATGTCGTCTGGAACATATGCATCTGCAATAGGTGTGCCATTCCACACACCACTTGTGACTGTACCAACTTGGTCTATGTCAGAGTCATTTGCTGTTGTAATTACAGTACCAGTATTATTTGGAAAAGTTATCGTTCTATCGCCTGTTGGCTCTTCAACAGCTAGCGTGGTCTCAAAATCATCAGCAGCATTCCCCTCAATAACTATAGGTGAAATTCCAGAAAGAGTTCCTATTGAGGTGGCTTGAACACCGCTTATACTAGAACCATCTCCGCTAAATGAACTTGCAGTAATTGAACCTGTAATAGTAGCATCGCCACTTACTGCAGCATCTCCAGTCACTGTAAAATTATCACCAACAGTTACCTCAGATGTACCGTGCCCAATATTCACTGCAATTCCGTTGGTCTCGGTTGCTACATTTAAAGCTCCTGTCTTATTGGCTATATAAGAATCACTACCATCATGATACACTTCCATATCTGAACCAGTTCCAAACATATATTTATCACTATCAGGTACAATTAGGTCTCCATTCGCATCTACAGTTACGACTTTTGATGCTTCAGATGTGCCTAAAGTGGTCACATCAGTATAATTCAGTTCAGTGGCCGTGGCTGTTACACCATCCAATATATTTAGCTCATCTCCTGTAGAGGTCACATCAGTTCCACCTATATCAAGTGTTGTCACTGATACCTCTCCATCCACTGTAGCAACACCATTTGATAATGTGACAAGATCTGTGTCATCTATATGCCCAATATAAGGACCATCGATCTTTACATAATCGATCGTAGCATTATCTAAAGTGGTATTCCCTGTGATCTCTGTGTCGCCATTAATATCTATTGTAGTACCATTTATCTCGACAATATTGTCAGATACCAGATCAAGTACTCCATCCGCACTCTGGGATATCTGTGTTCCTGAATCTCCAAACTGAAGTTGACTTGAACTATTTAATTTTAAACCATCATCCGGGACATGAGTTAGCGTCACATCCTGATCATCACCCAAATTGACAACTGCACCATCAGAAAGAAAAACATCTGAGAACTCTGATAAGCTAGTTCCAATAGAAGCTCCATCAGCTGCATTTGGAATAAGAGCCGAACCAGTACTTACTGTCCCTGTCGTTGTAAGGTTCTCGCTACCAAAAGATATAGCATCACCATCATCGGTGATACTTCCACTCTGAATCAACATAGTACCGACATAAGCCCTAGTATTTGCCGTCATTGTCGTAAAACTTCCTGACCCAGGTGTAACAGAACCGATCGTGGTGCCATCAATGGCTCCTCCATCAATATCTATATTTTCAATATTCTGAGTTGAAATACTTCCTAAGCCCAAAGAGGCTCTTGCAATTGAATCACTTTCGACAGTCCATTCAGTTCCATCCGATACAATAAAAGCACCATCTATCTGTTCTAATCCAGCTATGGTTTCTAGATTTTCATCTGCATCTTGTTTGGTGTCAATATAAGCTTTAATTGATTGTTGAGTTGCAAGATGAGTATCAGAATCTGAAATCATGTCATCTTCATCCAATACTGCATTACCTGAGATTGAAATTGCAGAAATGGTCCCTCTTATAGTCACACTATCTTCAGATAAAGTAATAAGATCACTATCGTCTGTAATTCCGAGCACACCACCATCAATAGTGATTGAGCTATCGATCATAACTGGATAACCCTCTCCTGGCACAATATTTATTCCGCCATTTGTTGTTTGTATCGATATAGTAGTATCACCAACAATTATATCATCGGCTGCAATTGCAGTAGGGATTCCCCATTCTCCAGAGCCATCACCATCGGATATCCAAGAATCTCCTGCCGTCCCGTCAGATGTGATACCAAACTCTACCTTACTGGCTGAAAGTATTCCATCCTCAACCAGATCTGTTAGATTAGAATCTATTTGTTGATAAGTTGAAAGTGTGTCAAACAGATCAGAACTAGTTGTATAACTGTCGAGAGAGTCTTTCAATACATATACATCTAGATCTGGTAGGTCTATGAGGTCATCATAATCTGCTGTCCTTGCATAAGCTGATGTATCTGATAGCACAGAATAAAAAACAGATGTAAGAACCTGTCTTGGAGATAAGGTCGATCCATCAACTGTAATCTCAAGATATGCTTCTTGAGGTATGGTCGTAAAAGGATTTGTATTACCTAGTACAGTACTGATAATGCCATTATTAACTGTAACCTCCTGGTTCTCTGTCCATATTGGACTTCCGCCATCAGCAGTGTCATAAACCTTGAATAGTATCTCATAACTTCCATCATCTGTTGGACTGCCATCAGACTTGGTTATAAGACCTTGGTAGGATATTCGTCTCGGTACAGATTCAGTATTGGTCTGTTCGATCTTGTTTACTACTGTTATAGATGCATTCCCCTGTTTTGTCTTTTGTTTAGACCTATTCTGGGAATAGATAGTGGTTACTAATAGTATTAGGATAAGAATGAATTTCTTCATATTGATCTCCTGTTGTGTTTATACACATTGATTTTAATTTGAATAAAATTTTTATGGTTCATGAGGGAATCCTGGTGGTTGTTCTGGTTCAGGCTCTTGTGGGTCTTGCGAGAATACCGCATCCATGAATAAGTATGCAGCACCAACGATAAGAGGATATTTACCTATTGAGATCCAACGTTCATTTTTCATTATTAATCGATCTATTGTAGAGATATCTTTTTTAAAGATCTTAGAGCCCATAACATTTGAGACCGCTTGTCGTAATTTTGATTCTAATCCATAAACGCCATTCTTATTCATGATCAAATATGGATCCTCTATAAAGACGTCATTGAGGGTCTCACTATAATTTTGAGTTTCAAAGGCACGTATTGAGAAGAGATCTTCTGCATCAGCAAAATCCCAGGTCAATGCATATTGCGCATTTAGTAGCTGAGCATTTTTTGAGACACAAAGTTCTGTTTTACAATCAGCTTTATAATTTTTAGGTCTTTCCTTCTTATTTAGATCTTTGGTTAAGAAAATTATATAATCAAAACCTAACGATCTGATCTGGTCTTTGATCATGCTGTTAATGATTTGGACATCAACATCTGATATTTTTGTATCAACAAGTTCTTGAATGAGTAGTGTTGGAGCTATTTCATCTGTAATGGATGTATCAATTTGATTTAACCCAAAAGCTAATGTGTCTTGAACAGATTCTAATGTATCTGCAATGATCTCAGGTGGTATAGAAGGGTCATAATATTCTACGACCAATGTGTCTGTAGCTTCAAAGCCAATCCGATCTTTGATCCTTAATATTACCTCTAACTTTGTGCCAGGAACATTTTCTGCAAGTTTTACATCTAAGACCGGTTTATATGTAGAAACACTTTTTACATATTGCCCGCCATAGGTCTCTGAAGATATTTCTGATTGGAAATTATTGTCACTTTTTATAATCAGGCCTGGAGAAAAAATCCATTGGTATTTTATTTTTGATCCATCACCAATATATGAACGGGAACCATCCAAGAAGATCGATCCTTTAGATAAGGTCTTTATATCTCTACCAGCATCTGCCACTGGTCTGCTACTGCCAAAAATGAACATATCAGTTTGTCCTTGAATAGCTGTTACAGATAAAATAGTCAACAAAAATGGTATGATGATTAATCTCTTATTTTCTTTCACTCTATAATAAGTATTCATGGGCATATCCTCTTAAGCATCGCCTAATACAACTGTAGGAGTTATGAATATCAATAACTCCCTTTGTTCTTTGGTCTTGTTGCTATAATTAAATAATCTTCTTATGATAGGAATATCTCCCAACACCGGGACCTTATTATTCATTTCATCTGCAGTATCAAATATCAATCCTCCTATCAATAATGTTTCACCATTATTTACCCTTACATTTGTATTTGTTGATCTTGTAGATATCATCGGGCGTTGATCTTTACCAATGAATCCAATGATATCTTGAACGATCGCATCGATCTTCATACTTATTATCTTTTCTTCATTTACCCTAGGTAGAACCTCAAGGGAAATATTGACATGCTGATCTTCATATGTATAAGGATTCGTACCAAAAACACTGCCCTCACCTTGCGGTACTAGCACTGGTATGGTCGTTCCTACTACAATATTTGCTGGAGAGTTATTTGTAGTGGTGACTTGAGGCTCTTGAAGCAATCTGGTACTTCCATCATTTGCTAAAAGTGAAAGGATCGCAGATACAACTGGTCTACTAAGAGTAGCAAAATTCATTGTTTGATCACCAATTGTTAAATAGCCAAGGTCAAACGTTGATGCGGTATCTGCATCTAAATTTCCAACGATACTCATCTGCTCCCTCATATCCCAGTTAATACCAATTATTTCGTCATGCTTTAATGCGGTCTCAACAAATTTAACAGCTATATTTATCTGTGCACTTTTTACATCAAGAGATTTTACCACTCCTTCAATAAGTGAAAAGTTATTTGGTAGATCAGTAACTAAAAGGATATCCTTTTCACCAGGTTCCAGATTTGTTGATGCAGTAGATGAAAGAGCTCTTATTTTTCCTCTCACTGTTAAAACCTCTTTCACAGCTTCGGATGCAATAGCTCCTGATATATAGTTAAGCCTGAACATTCTTGTCAATAATTCACCAGGCATGATCTTTTTATCCGTCATTGGCTGGACAATAATAATGTTATCCTGTATGAACCATTCATAATTATTGACATGAAGAATAGCATCCAATGCTGTTTCTAAAGACACATCATCTAAACTAACTGTAACCCTTCCTGCAACATCTTCTCCCATAATAAGGTTTAGATTGTCTTGAGAAACTAGCATGCGGACAACATTGACCAATTTTGCATCTTGAAAGCTCAGGCTTACTCTTGAGGGGGGAAGCCTCCTTGTTACGGATGCATATTTTTGCTGGGCCTTTTTGACATTATTCTTATTCCAACTAATCTTAAGAGAGTGTTTTTTCTTTCTTCCTTTAGCAGGTTCAAGTTTGACACTGTATTCTGGAACTCGAGTAAAGTCTAATTTAAGTGTGACCTTTTCTTCTATCTCTTTTTGATTAACATTCCTTGGTACACTTAAAGAATATTGGTATAAGGGATTTTGATCACATTTTTTTGTAAAATTACCTTTGGACCATTTAACGTTTTTAAATAACAATGTTAGACTAGGTGGAGCAAAGGTCTCATTTGTCAGGTAATCAAAATTGGCACCACTAAATTCTAGAACGAGTGTATATGTCTCTTCTTGGTCTGTGATATAAATATCATTTAGAACAGGTGTTGGCGGGAAAAGATCATACCTGAATCCCTGGCCCTGAACCATGCATAGAGATAAAAGAAAGCAGCAATATGATATCTTTTGAATCTTTGATAAGTATTTCATTTATTTTTCCAGTTTAAGGGTTACGCGGTATTCATTCCTTTGTAATACCACCTGGTTCTCAGTGATATTGGTCACTGTAAAACCTCTAACACGATTCATTTCATGAACTATTTCACCATTTACAATCGCTTTATATCCATTTTCAAATTCAGTAATACCTGTTAGTTTGAACCACCTGTTGTAGATATTGCTTCTATCATAAAAAATATCTTTACCCCAGTCATTTACCGAAAGAGATAGAGGGGCTTTAGGGTGTCCGATTACTTTAGTTGGGTCATTTACATTTGAATCTTTCTTGCTATCATCATGATCGTGCATTATATCAAATTCTGGATATATGATCGGTAAAGCTTCTATGAATACTGCAAGGATCAATAATGCAACAAAAGTAAGTATCATTTTTTCTCTGAATATCATTCTGGCCCACCATATGTCAAATATTCTAATTCAGCGATTACTCCTCTTGGATCTAAACTATCTAAATGAATTGAACAATATTGCATTCTCAGAGATGGGGAATTATCTCTTACGGCATCAATAAAATTCCCAACATCTAAGAAATGTCCAGATAACCTAAAACTTAATGATTGTCGCTCAAGATCGATCTGGTCACTCCCTTTACTTTGATCAATCTTGGGAAATGTATTTCTAGGATCTATCTCTAGTCCATTGAGAACAATATCCATTTCATCCGCTAATAAGTTTAAATCTTGTATCTCTTTCATTAACTCACTTCCAGATATCTGATAAGACCTTAAGGTCTTTTTATTCTTTATAAAGTCTTGCCTTATCCGGTTCATATCATTTACAACCTCTGCTCCTGCTTCTAACTGAAGATCAATATCTGAAATAGCAGTCTCAAATTGTTCTATATCGCTTCTTACAGATCTTGTATCATATATATATATAATAAGGAGCATAATGATCAAAGTTAATTGGAAGAAATATTTCGTTTTTTGATTCATATTCATCTATAGCAGAATTGTTATTTTGAAACCCGTTCTAGATCTTTTAAGGCTCTTGCCTTTACTGATATCTACATTCTTAAAATCTCCTTGGCCAATAAATGATTGGCGAAGTCTTTCAGCGAATAATGAGGCTTTTTCTATATCGTTATCATAAAAACCATCTACTGTGACCAATAGATCATAGAATTCTGTTCTATCCGATATAGGTGAAGAGCTAGGCTCTTGTTTATCGAGAGTTACATTAGTGACTCGGAAATTTTCTGGAATATTCTTACTCAGATACTTCAATAATGATACCATATCTTCAGAGATATTTTTATCATCATTGATAAGTTGCCTAAAAGTATTAGCAACTGTATTTCTACTCTCTACAACGTCCTTCATCCCTTGACGCATACTTAGCAAACTCAGTTCAGATTGTTTTATGGGTAGATGCTCTTTTAGTGGTTTTATACTAGAGCGCTGAAAAAAAGCACTTAAAGAAAAGGTCATTAAAAGGACCAGTGCAGCATTTTGAAGGATGCGATTAGACCTATAGTAACTGAATTCTTTTCTATGATCATCAGGTAAAATATTAAGTTTTGAATGAGGGTCCATTAAAAGACCAAGGTTTGCCATATAATCAAGATCTATAGAATTCTCCTTGATGGACCCTTTGCTCCTTAAAATATTATCTGCTCTCTCTTGGACGGATTCTATAGAACGATCTAGGTCTTTAAGGATAAGTTCATATTCTATTTCTTTTTCTCTAAAATCTGCTAATTCTGTCTCGAGCACCTCTATTCTATCTCCATAGTTGAATGCGAGACCTTTGAGTTGTTGAACTTCATTTTCAATTCCTTCTAGTTCATTCTTTTCTTTTGTGATGCGAAGCTCTAACCGTGTACAGGTGTCTTCCATCTTTTTTAATTTTTTGTGACTGATCTTATCATTCTCAGATATAACATTTTTAATGGATGACTCTTTGGTCTTTAATTCCGCTATTCTTTTTTCGGTTTTTACAATTTCATCGAATAAGTCTTTAGCATTGATCTTTAACTGTGCGAGATCCATATAGCTTTTCATTTTATGTTCTGCTATTTCCCATTTCCATTCCTGATCCTCAGGTTCTTTTTCTTGTTCATAAAATGAGTTTTCAAGGGCTTCTTTCATTTCATCATTGATCTTAGAAAGTTGTTGCCCGAGCATTGCTGCTTCCACTCTTTTATCCTTGAGTTCATTTTTGATCTCATCAAGTGTATTATCAACCTCATCTTTATCTTTTGACCTTAGCTCGATAAGCGTATAGAGATTTGCTATTCTATCATTTAACATGATCTTACACTTTGGATATAGTTCTTTTATATTTGATATTCCATTAAGCGCACTCCTGTGGTCGATGGATATCTTATCAAGGTGCTCTGTATTGTTTTGTATAAGAGTTTTTATTCTTGAAAGATCTGTTTCATAATATTCAAGATCATTCTTGATTAAACTGATCGAACTTTCTAGACCAGATTCTTCATTGCGCATAGTATCAATTAATATATTTGATTCTTTTATCATTAATTCTGAACGGTCTATACTAATCCTGAGATCTTTTTCCATTTGATCTAGGTAGCGGAGCTGCTCT
This sequence comes from uncultured bacterium, assembly GCA_964404235.1. Taxonomy (GTDB): domain Bacteria; phylum Fidelibacterota; class Marinisomatia; order Marinisomatales; family UBA1611; genus CACEUX01. The sequence goes on from CAYOJL010000054.1 coordinate 8,531, forward strand.
TTTCTATTCGCTTTTTTCTTTGAACTAATTGAATTCTTTTTTGAATTATTGACCGATCTGGGAATTTGGTCAGAGACAAGGATCTTCTTCTTTAGATCTTTTACCAAAGTATTGGAGATATTGAAATCTTTTTCTATGTTCTCTAATTGTGCAGATATTTCATCTTTCTGCTGATCTAGGATAACTAGTTGTTGTTGGAGGTCAGAATATTCCTTTCTATTTGCATCCATCTTCAGTTTTATAGAATCTCCCTTCTCTTTGAGTTGGATCTCTTTTACCTCAATAGCTTGTTGTGCTTTATCATGCTTCTTGAAGGCTTGTTCAAGTCTTGATTCTGATAAAGATCTGTCCTTTGATAGCTTTTTTATTTCTTTTTCAAGATAGAGTACCTGCTCCTTACTTTTTTCTATTTCAGAGAAAAATGATAACATTTTTTCCTCTGACTCATTGATCTTCAATATTATTTCATGATTATTCAATTCATCATCAACAGAAAAAAGTGCTTGTTTGATTTCATCTTTTAATTTTTTTTCTTTATCAGATATCAAAAGCAATTTCTTTTCTGTACGGTTATCAATATCTGACCGTGCTCTTTTTTCTTTTTCGGGGGCCCTTTGTAATTCAGATTCTATCTCTGATAATCTGGCATAGGTCTCTTTTTTTAACTCGTCGAACTCTTTTTCTTTCTCAATAAGCAATGCATTTTTCTCATCTAATTTGTTAACCCAAGATTGAATCATAGACTCTAGTTTTGCGACTTTTTCTTTACCACTACGGATCTTCCTAAGAATGACATTTTTTCGTCCACCAAATGGCTTTAGCTTTTTCAAAATATCTCTATGATTCTTCCTATAGCGCATCATGAAAGCATCATATCTTTTAATAAAACGATCAAAGGATTGTTCTGCTTTTTTTATCTCTTGCTCATCCAGTTCAATACTTTCTTGAGACATTCTATCCGCGATCTCATCTGGATCACCATCATTGTGGAATCGATTAAGACCATCTTTTATAAATAATTTATATGAATCAGTTCTTTTCCTTTTAATAGAGTCCTGCAGTGAATTGATTTGATCTTCTTTATTATCGGTCTCTATATTCAATAACCTATCCCATTCAGCCTTTTTTGCTTCTAACGATTCAAGTCTATCTTGTACCCTACGCCCTTGTCTCAGAGCTCTTTCATAACCATCGATCTGTTTCATTATCACTGATATTTGAGGCATTTTCTTCTTTTTTATATTAGTCAATGATGATCGAACTTTATCTCTTTCTGCGGCCGCTTTTTCTTTTGCTTTATTAACCTTTCCAAGTTCTTTCTTTAACAAAATAGATTTTTTATTTAGAGTGACCATTTCCTTTTTAAAAAAAGTACTAATAGTGATGGTCTTCGTCTTTTCAGCCTCTGCAATCTTTAATTGTTTTTCTTCTTCTAATGCTTTTAGTTTATTTTCATATTCTTTTGTTAAACCTGTCTTCTCTTCTTCAGCAGATTCCACTATTGGTATCTTTTTACTGTTCAATCCTTCGAGTTCTTTTTTCTTGGATACACACTGCTTTTCTAATTGGTCTATATACGTTACGGCATTGGATATATTTTGATCAGTTAAATTCCCTTTTTCTATATTCTTATCGATCGATTGGTTTAATTCTAACTCATCATTTCCAAGTTTTTCGATCTCATTCTTTAATTCGTGCATCTCTTTTTCAAAAGAATGATTTAACTCTGTATTCTGTATCTCAAGATCCCCGTAGTCATGATCACATGATTCTATGAGCCCATTGAGATGACCCATTTTTTGTTTTACTTCTTTTAATTCTTCTGTATTTAATTTTTTCTGTGGTCTTAGTTCCTTTAGGAGCATGGTATGATGATCCAGGTCTTGGATCATTTCAATTGTTTCTCTCACATATCGTAAGATCTCTACATTTTCTAATCGTCTATCCTCTTTTTTATTAAGATCCTTTTCATTTAGATCTATCTCTTTTTTCAGAGCTGTTAGCGTTTTTTTATTATCTCGATAGGTCCTTTTTGATTTTCTAATCTGAGCTCTTATCATTCGATCCTTATTTTGTAGATCATTTTTGGACTCATTTATCTTTATAATTGAACCAGTAAGATTCTTCAAATGAATCAATTTATCTGGTGCATCTAACACCAGCTCTAGGATCTTCAATAATTTTTCTCTTATTTCTACTCCATCGCTACCATCTATTGTCTCTTTTGTTATTGTATCTAGATCTCCAGATACAATTGCTTTAAATGATTCGTTTATTTCATCTATACGTTTGGTATTCTGTGTTAATAAATAACCTGATTGCTGCAGGGTATTAAGGTCATCTTTTGATAGATTCTCTACAGACCTAAGATGCTCAATAAAAGAACGTTTAAAAGCATTTGCGGTATTTTGAATGGAATCATTGAGATATTCGAATATTGATATCTCATCCTGCCCATTATCAAGTTTAATATTTATACTCTGAACAGATTCTTCAAATTTTATTATCTTGGACTCAAGATCATC
>CAYOJL010000054.1:11155-13852 GCA_964404235.1 uncultured bacterium
AAAATTTCACTCTGATCATCGAGCTGAACCGTGATAGAATCCAGATCAGATCTAAGAATATCTTGTGCATTTATATATTCTTCTTTTAATCCCTTGAACTCTTTTGATGCACTGATGAGCTTTAGGTTTGCAGCTTCTAGAGATTTAAGTTTGGAATCTTTCTCTATCTCTAATCGTGCCAGTCGATATTTAGCGCTTTCAGGACTCTTAGCAGATTCAATTGCCTTTTCATGATCAAGTATTCTCTGTTTAATAGAGCTTAATTGAGAAGTGGTATTGTCCTGTTTTTTAAATAGCTTACCGCCCTTTTTCCATTTAAACAAATTGCCTTTGGATTCCTCAATTTGTTTTAGATATGCTGTACTATGATCAGATAGGTTACTTACAGGCAAGCTAAGGGCTTCTGTCAAGATTTTATCAAAGTTCTTAATATGACTTCCTGGACCACAAATAAAAATTTGATCAATAACCTGATTAGAATATCCATCATGAATTAGAATATTCTGGAAATAATGTATTGCTTCCTTAATATCTTCTATAAAGCTTAGTGAAAGATGATTAATAATTGACTGGGCCTTTTTAAAAGGTAGACCATCTTGAATATTTGTATCTGTTGTCTCAGCGCCAATACCATAATAGGAAAGAAAGTGTAACGCATTACTTTCCGCATCATCTTCACCGCTATTTGATATTGAAAGTTCTTTGAGAGTATCTGAAAAATAATGAAGACCTTTATTGAATTCTCGGGATTCAAATAATTGATCTGCCATTGTGAAAACAGTATGTGTTTTTAACCTGTCTATATATATAAGGAGTGAACAATCATTATTAATGTCAAGGTTAAAGTATCTGTAAATATTATGTAGTATATGGGGAATAGACGTATTATATCTTGGTTGTAAGCCTGCATCTTGTAGTTTTTTATAGTCTTTTTCTATTTGGGGTTTTTTTGTCGAATAACAAACAGTAGCATTTTTTATTTGATCATGATGTTTTATATAATTAACAATGCTATTGTCGTTATTTACCTTATATGAATTCTCTAAGGTATTCTTAAGGTCTATTTCAAAAAGCCTATTATTCTTGCCTTTTGCAGTTACATATGTCATTTCGTATTGATAATTATCAGAATGGATCGCAAGATATATTTTTTTCTTATTTTTGTTTTCAATGAATTGATTAAAAATGTTGACTATTAATTCTGTAAGTGTATTTATAGAATGTTCTTTAACCTTCAATGGGAGTCTATAGTTATTAATCTTATCAATTTGAAACCCATTCGTTCGGAGCCTACCTAGTAGAAAGGTTACATAATTACCTGTATGTACAAATGTCATCGCTTCTTTTACACCATTAAGACTTAGAAGAAAATTTTTATATTTGAGTGATTCAGCTTTTTTGTTTTTGATCCTAGTATCAGATATTTTAATATGGTCATTATTAATAGTTGTTATGGCTGTAAAACGTCTATCGATCAATTCCCTTCTTTTATTGTTAAACCGCTGATCTTTGTTACCCCTTCTTTTTTTATTATTTCTTTTTTCTTCTCCATCAAATTGCTTAGTTATTTTTTTTCTTCTTCTAAAAGAATTTCTTCTATCAAGACTGCGTCTTTCATTGATCCTTCTCCGTTCATTGATCTTTCTTATGAGATTATCTTTATAATTATTTTCTTTTTGTTCTTCATCATTTTTTTTACCGGTGTTTAGTATTTTGTTTGGATTTTCTTTTTCTTTATTGGTCTTTGGAATTTCCTCACCAGTTTGAAATTCTTTGGCTGTAGGAAAAAATTGTTTTTGCTCAATGCCTTTAATGATCTCGGTGTTTGCAATAAATAATATTTCATTTTTTAAAAGGTTTTTGATATGATAGTATATTTTCTCTTTTGGGAATGAAATAGTTTTAGCGATTTCTGATGCAGTCTTTGGTTTATCACTAAAAGAACTTAGAATCTTTTTTGTAAAGGATTTCTTTAGTAGGCTGATCTTCTTTTGATCAGTGATTAGAATATTATCTTTTTGTGATCTGATCATAAAGTTATTAATGGATATAAATTGATATTACAAAGGTAGGCATACCTTTGGGATACGCTAAGGCTAAGCAGCCAATAGTTAAATTGATTCCACATCATTGATTACCTCGGAAAAAGTAATTTCCTAAATTTATTCTTAAGGAACTGATGTATACAAGTGTTCTTTATATTTACAACATTGTATTAATATCACTTTAAAATGACTAATACTTGAATTGTAATTAATTATAATGATTAATTATTAATAAATATTTTATTGTGTAAATAGGATTTGTAATTATTTTATATTTTATATATTAGTAGTGTTGTAAATATTAACCATATCCAAATTAAAGTATTTATATTAGTATTTAAATAATGTATAAATATTATATTTCTCGTCGGTAATATTTTATTTTATTGTTTAATTAATTTTACAATTATGGATTCCATAGAATAAAATTTTATTTATAATTATTTGCTAAATATATAATATTATATCACCCATTATTATTACAATGATATAATTATTATTTATAATATTTAAATAGTTAAATAAAATTTTATATAGTTTCTTATATATATATTAATTAATTATAATTGTAAAATTTATTTGTTATTATATATTCAACTTATCTTTTTCTTCTAGTAAATCTAGATATTCTATTTCTAAGAACTGGATTTCT
>CAYOJL010000055.1:0-13751 GCA_964404235.1 uncultured bacterium
GGTCAGACTTAAAGTCTGGTTTACTGACAGCTCCTAATATTTCGCCTGTTTCAGGAATCCCTACTAAAATAACACCCCTCTTATCATCCATTATATTTTCAAGGATATTTTGAATATTTATATCAATAGTTGTTATAATATTTCTTCCTGGCTCCGGATCCCTAGGAGGGAAATCTTCAACGTACCCTGCTTCTCTACCAAATGCATCAACCTGATAAAATTGAATTCCATGTGACCCTTTCAAATATCTCTCATAACTTTTTTCTAAACCACTCCAGCCTATGATATCTCCTAGCTCATATTGATTTGGATCAAATACTGATTGTCGTATCCCCTTATCAACTTCTTTAACATAACCAAGAATATGTGAGGCATTTACAACAGACGGGAAATATCGTTCTGGAAATTGCTGATAGTATACGCCTTGAAGATCTAATCTATTTTCTTCAAGCCTTGAGATTTGATCAAAAGTAAGATCTTTTGCTATCCTCGTTGGAATAAACCTTCCTCTGTAATATCTATGATAACTTTTTGATAGTGAAATGGAATCATACTTCACTATCCTTGAAATAAGTTTAAAAGTTTCTTCTTTATGGTTCAATTCACCAGGAACAGCATTTAAAATATAAGTTGGAAGATTATCAACTAAGATCATACCATTCCTATCAAGGATCAAACCCCGAGGTGCAGAGGTTGTTACTTTTCTTATTCTATTGGTATTTGCCTTTTTTGAATATTGATCATAATCCAATACTTGGAGTTGGAAAAAACGTATAGATAGAATAGATAGAAGACAAATAGTAACAAATACAGCTAAATAATATTGACCAATAGAAACTATATTATCTGCTTTTAACATTATTCTATCCTATTAAATGGGTATATGAATTGTAAAATTCCAATAAAAGAAAGTGTATAAACTGAAGTACCAAACCATTTACCAAAAAATAATTTTTCATCTACAACCCATAAAGACTGATATTGAACAGTACAGTAAATAAAAAATTGCAGTAATAATATTATGACCCAAGACAATGAAAAATAAAATGGGTTCATTCTCGTATATGCTCCATTAAGGTACCCACCGAGATATCCTGTTATAGAATACACCAGTGACGAAAGTCCAAAAAATAATCCAGTCCCTGAAAAATCTATTATCAGTCCCATTATAAATCCACTAAACGTACCAACCAATCTGCCATACATAATTGACCAATATAAAATCAAAATAACACAAAAGTCAGGTCTGACAGTATCTATAGCAAGTAGATCTGATAACATTAATTGTAATGACCAAACCAAAATTCCTGGAATTATAAATTTAGTTGCTTTCATTTACCTTTTCTACGATGACAAACACATATTGAAAAGCACTCATATCATTTGGCAATGTGACATTGACCACTTTTTGGAAACTAGCTCTATCTTCATAAACACCTTCTACCGTACCAACGGGTAAACCAGCTGGATATATATCACTAAATCCTGATGTAACAACCTTGTTACCAATACCAATATCTACATTCTTTTGCACTTCACGTATTTGTCCGGTATTACCTTTTATCATTCTTAATATACCTGTTGCTCCGCTTGGCAATATTCTTACACTTATTCTATAGTTAGAATCAGTGATTAGCTGGACAACCGATGCTTTTTCTCCTGTCTCAATAGTCTTACCTATAACGCCTTTTGGAGTTAATACGGCCTGGTCTTTTTTAATACCATCTATACTACCACCATCTATAACAATAGATAACAGGTTTGGTTGTAGGCCTTTATTAACAACTCTTGCAGGTTTAATCAATAATTTTGTTTGGCGTTTAAAATCTAACATACCCAATAGTTCTTCATTCTCTTTTTGAAGGTTGAGCATTGATTCTACCTGTAAAGAAAGTGCTAAAGTTTTTTCACGTAGAAGCTGATTTTCCTCTTCAAGGAACATAAGTGACTTCATTAATGTCATTGGAGAAGATAAAAATGAAACAACTTCAGCAGCCTTACCTCTCATGATACCCATTCGAGGGTCTTGATTATTTAATAATAGAGTGATAGATAAAATTAAAGAAAGAAGAAAAACCAGGTGGTCTTTAAGTCTGACAATTGCCAGGTAGATACCATACATAGACTACTACAACAGTACAGCTTCGTATTTTTTTAAATTTTCTAAAACCATACCCGTTCCTTTCACTACCGATAGAAGGGGATCTTCTGAAACATTGACTGGCACATTAGTACGTTCACGAATAATCTGATCTATACCTTTAAGCAAACTACCACCTCCAGCAAGAATAATTCCTCTTTCTAATATATCTGCAGCAAGTTCTGGAGGTGTTTGCTCGAGGCAACGTTTTACTGCTTCTACAATTTGATTTACAGGGTCTTTTAAAGCCAAACGTACTTCATCGGATGATACCTCTATTGTTTTAGGTATCCCCGATACGAGATCACGACCTTTGACTGCTATATCAGCAGATTTCATTTTCATTGCTGAACCAACTGTTTTTTTAATCTTCTCACTCATTCCAAGACCAATCTCAAGTTTATGTTCGTTTCTAAACCACTGTAAAACTGCCTCATCCATTTCATCTCCAGCAATTCTAATGGTTTCCTTCGTTACTACTCCATTAAGTGAAATAACAGCGATCTCTGTGGTCCCCCCACCAATATCAACAATAATATTTCCTATTGGTTGGCTAATATCTAATCCAATACCAATTGCAGCAGCAACTGGTTCTTCAATTAAATATACCTCTCTGGCATTAGCTCTTTCACCAGAATCCTTTACTGCTCTTCTTTCAACTTCAGTAACTCCCGATGGAACACATATGACCATACGAGGTCGGGCTAATCGATTTAGATTTATCTTCCTAATAAAACCCTGTAGCATCCCATCAGTCATTTTGAAATCAGCTATTACACCATCTTGTAAAGGTCTAATTGTCTCTAATTCTCTATGAGTCTTACCTAACATTGCTTTAGCCTCATCACCGACAGCAACTATAGTATCATCATGGACATTACGTGTAACAATTGAGGGCTCATTGACAACAATACCTCTTCCCTTTAGCCAAATCAATGTATTTGCAGTACCTAGATCAATAGCCACATCACCTGAGATCCAGTTCAAAACATTTGGGAATGATTTAGAAGACATATAAAGAATTAGTTTAGTCGTTATAGAAGATTAATTTACAAAGAAATTATATCAGTTTTAACCAAGCATTTGGTTTATTTACTACTTTTGGCTTTTTCCATACCCATTTTACTTAATTGATCAGCTCGCATATTCTTTTCCCTTCTAACATGTTGTATACTCCAATTACTTAATTTGATCAAATTTAAATTTACTTTATCATTCAGCTTCTTCATTCTATCATTTTTTATTTTGTATTCACCGATTAATTGTTTTACTATTAACTCACTATCAGAGTATATATCAACATTATCAAGTTCTAATTCAAGTATAACTTGAATTCCTTTAATTAGTGCTAAATATTCAGATTCATTGTTTGTCTTATCATACAATGGTTCTGAAAATTTGGCAACCTCAATATCATTGATGTATACCACGCCACCAATACCTGCAGTTTTTGAATGCAAATCTGCAGCTCCATCAACAAATAATTTTGGCTTAATATTATTTTTATCGTCATCCTTTAATAAATCCAAAAGTAAATCCTTATGCTTTTGGTCAAGATCATCTAGTTTGGTTGCTTCCCTAATTGCATCTTTTTGTAAACTCGTTAACTTAGTCATGTTATTGGCCTATATATGGATTTGCACCCTGTTGTTTAGGACACTCCTCCCAATAATAACACCAGTTACATAGTATTGACTTTTTTGCTTCAAAAGATTTCCCTTTTTCATATTTATTTCTGATCTCATCAATATTATTTTTTGTATTATCAATTAATTTAGCAATACCCTGCTTCTCTCTTTTTGATCTTACTATTATATTTTCTTTGCTTTGTTGCAAAAAATGCCAAACTAGTGTGATAGATCTTATATTGTCTTGTTCTTTTTCTAGACCAACCTGATATAGACCTAATTGCATATCATTATCGGCTTCACTTTGCCTATACGCTCTTTTACCAGTTTTATAATCATGTATTTGCCAATTACCCTTTTCATCTACATCTAGACGATCGACCACACCTTTTATCCTATACTCTTCTTGATCATCAATGAAATAATCAATCTCATATTCATTAGCATAAACATTATCATTAAATGGTTGATTCATTGTATAAAATTTTGTGAGACAACTTTCGCCAGTCCTAAAATAAAAGGCTGCATATTTTTTCCATAACTTGATATTCTTGTTTTGATCAATAGGTAATATTTGTTTATTCACTATTCCTATTCTATCGTGCCAAGATTTCTCCCAAAGAGAATAATGGTATTTTAATAGATTATCATAAGAGAGTGCATTCCCTAACATCTTCTGTTCATATAGATATTCAATCGATTCATGGACCCTTTTTCCCATGAAAGCTTCAATCCCTTCATCTTTTTTATAAATTTTATCAATATATCTATATTTAAACTGTGCAGGACATTTTTTAAAAGATTGTATTCCGCTATACGAAAAATATTCTAATATCATAGTCCTGCACCAAAAAACGGCGTATTTAAACGATAGTCACCAAAACCATTGTGATCCCTAAAAACAAATTGTTTACTGATAGTATAATAACTCCATATCTGATATAGACTGTTTATATTATTTCCATCATTCCAAAAAGATGAGTTTGTTGTAGAAGAATTTGTACGCTGGATCTCATCGGGTGGTCCAAATAAAATATAGATCATTCCTCGATCTGTTTCCCATCCTGGCTGCCAACCATCAAAATGTTCATTCACATATGAAACTCGTTCATAATATTCTTCCATTAACTCATTACGCTCTGTATTTGGTGTGGGGTCTCTTTCCTTCCACAAAGAATAGAATAATTCTTCCTTATCTTTCTTTGCTCTAACCTTAAGTCTTGAACGCTCATCATTATGTAAAATATATTTCATCTGTTTTAAAGCTATATCAATATCAAATACATAATTTGATACTCCTGGCTTATACCTAGTAAATGACGAGACCTTTTCCGCTTTCTTTTTACCTTGCATTAATTGAATTCTAAAATCATTTTTCAAGGCACTGAATTTTGTCGCTGGAATAAAAATGGTTTCATTAAAATATCCTCTATCTCCTAAACCAGAAAATCTCTGTACCAGCGAATCAGATATCGTACCATTTGAAAGAAAGATATTCACTGCATATTCTCCTTTATCGACAAATCCAGTAATCTTTAAATCAACACCATCCCCTATCTCTCTTACTCTATATCCACGTGTGGGAATCTTATCTTGACCAAAACCCCAATCGCCACTAAGGTCTAATAAATAATTTGGATCTAATAATGATGGTGTTTTATCATATGCTCTATAATCTATCCTTTTTTTCAGTATCCCCTTTTTCCTAGTATCCTGATCCTGTAATTCTCCTATCAATTCATATTGGTTACCTGTGGAAACAATAAATTCTGTAAAATGTTTTCTATTTTTCACAACTGATCGTGTATCGGTATAAATATCAGTAATGATGGAATCAGACCAGATCACATGCTCGAGATCTTGTCCTTTCTTATCTTTTATCCCTATTGATGCCTGATATGATGCAATGAAGGATTCTCCCTTTTTTATAAATTGCAATGAATAGAAAGGAATCTCTATATACGTAACTATCCTGATCGAATCTGAATTAATAGCATCGGCAAAGGGTGCTAAAACAAATTTTTCTACATTGGTTCTCTGCTTTTTAGAACGAACTGGTCTTTGTGCATTTGCAAAAACTGAAAGGATAAGCACTAATAATATAAAGACAGTAATACTATTTATAGATCTCTTTTCCATTTAAACTTAACTAGTCCTGTTGTTGTGCCGAGCCATACTGTTTTATCTTCAAGTACTATGTCATTTACCTGCCCAATGAAGGGAAATAAATAGTCCTTTATAAGACCTGTACGTTTATTGATCCTCATAAGACCCTTATCAGTACCTAAAAAGAGGTGCTTATCATTCACAGCCATGGAATAAATTGTTTTACTATGGTAAATGCCTGAAGTAAATAATAGATCCCACTCTTTTTCTTCCATATCAAATTTAGCAATTCCCATCTCGCCAACAATATAGATTACTCTATCGTATTCTTCTATAGCTGTTATTTTATATAATCTCTCTGGAAAGTTTTTCCTACCCATATCAGTTGCTTGCAAAAGTTGTGGATTATCATTAGAAAAAATAAATAACCCCATCCTCGATCCTATCCAAATCAAATCTTCAATTCCTTCAATGTCATATACGGGTCTTTGCTCAAAATAAGTTTCAATACCGGTCGGATCCTCACTCATCGTAGCTCGCTCAATGCGCCTTATACCTGACGAAGAACCAGCCCAAATATGAATTTCATCACCATAAAGGTCCCATATTTTTCCTTCCGGAGCCCCTCTTCCTTCGCCTAAGGTTCGCCAATAATCGTCCTTTTCATCAAAGTACAAAATAAGACCTTCTCCTCCAGCCCATAATTCATAATTTGAATGATATAATGAATATATTGAAGAAGGTGTCATATTGATGGTCTCTTCAAATGAATACATCTGAGATGTGAACGAACGTATATCTAAATTTGAGATACCTTTTGATCTTACAAAATCTTGACTGCCTATCCATAGTTCATCACCATCGTATATAAGTGATAGGACATCTGTATTTTCAATATCAGGTATGATTGGAGACAGAGTTTCCATTGTAGTTGTTCCATAAAAAATAACACCATTATCTGATCCTAGAAAAACATTACCATGGTTACCAATAAACCCAGTTGAGATCGTCGATATCCTGCCAAGTCTATCTAACAATTGATCACCGTTCAAGGTCCAACCATCAAGTATATGATAGTTCAATAATATTTCTTTGATCTCACTCTGTCCAGTATACTTACCGCTACTCCATTCTATATCAAGTTCGTCAGGAGAAGGGTATATCCCTATTAGAGTACCCGAAGAATGGTCAAGTTTAACAAATGATGATCGTGCTCTTAACCATATGTAACTATTAGATGAACCAACCTGTTTTACCTGATCATATTTTGATAGTCCAAGATTCTGCAGATCAAATGCATACCAATCACCCTCTCTTGAAAAAGAATATTGTATATGATCAGGCGTGGAAACCCATAATAACCCTGTGCTTTTATCAAAATGCACTGCTGTGATATTATTATTTTTTAGACCTTGTGCGGTAGTTATTGGTTCATCAAAATAATTTCCATAAAGGTTAAATCGTTTTAGTCCACCTGACCCGGTACCAATATATGCAAATGTATAACCTTCAGTTATCGATGAAATTGTACTAGCACCACCATAAAGTACCCAATCAAATGGCCTAAATCTTGAATCAGGCTGCCCATATAAATCATTCAATAAAATAAGTAATAGGATAATCCTATAGTTAAGACCAAGCATTCAATTAAGGCTCAATGATCCTGATCTTTTACAATGTTGACCAGATCATTAGCTATAATAGGAACAACACCAGATCTCCCACAGACCTTTCCCGCTGCATAATTTGATACCCATGCAGATTCTAAGGGTTCTGCACCACAAACATCACAGATCGCAAACGTAGATATGACTGTATCACCTGCTCCAGAAACATCATGGACAGATCTAGCTTTGGTTGGGATATGTTCACTTTTATCATCATAAAAAATAGACATACCATCAGAACCTCTTGTGACTAGAAGGATATTATAGTCATTTTTTGTTTTAAAAGATCTTGCTGTATTATCAAAGGGATGGCCCTTATCAGTCTTATTCAAAAATTCAGATAGATTTGGCTTCAATAATCTTGCACCAGAATAACAATCATAGTGATCATCTTTCGGGTCGACATATACAGGTAACGAAGCGTCTTTGGCACATTGCATTATCCAGGATATCATTTCTTTTGAAAATAGTCCTTTACCATAGTCCTGTAGAATAATGCCATCCACTTTATCAAGTGCATTATTTATAGCTAATTGTAGAGATCTATAAACCTCCGATGATGGATTTTCTTCGGTCTCATTATCAACGCGCATCATTTGTTGTCCCTGAGCCATTATACGGGTCTTTACAGTTGTAGGTCGTTCAATTTGCTCTATTAATTGCAAATTAAATCTTTTTTCTTTATTAAGTATATTTTTCAATCTGTCGCCATTCTCATCATCGCCAATAAGACCTACCATGGTGACCTCACAACCTAATCCAAAAACATTTGCCGCTACATTTGCAGCACCACCAGCATGATAATCAATACAATCTAATTTTACAACTGGTACAGGTGCCTCAGGAGAAACCCTATTTACTTTTCCCCAGATATATTCATCCAACATCACATCTCCAATAACAAGGATATGTTTGTCTGTGAATTGCTCTAATAACTGATTTATTTGAATATTCATGCTCAAAATATTAGCTGAAAATAAATTTTACGAACATTAATCATATTCTATATACCATAAAATGATTTTTTATCTTCTCCTTTGATTTCTTTTCCTACCGTGGCGCTTCTTACTTTTTCTATAATTTTTGTCATTTCTCTGATCTGAATTTTTACTTTTTGATATACCTGGACGAATTTTCCAGATATGACCATGATCAAGATAAATAAGCACAGATGCAAAATGTTTGATATAGATATCTGATGGTGCACTTAGTATGATCGTTGTGCCTAAGGTACGATTCATACTAGTTACCTTATTTCTGAAATCTTTTTCCATATTGCCATTAAAATATATTCCATAATCATCAATCAATAGAACTCTAGGGTCAGTTTCGCATGCTAATATCATTCCCAACCAATTTAGCTCACCAACTGAGATATTTTTCATATTCCTGCCCCATAGATTTTTAAAGCTCCCATCTTTAAAATATCTATTTTGTATAACATTTTTTTTCTTGTCAAACTTGGCTGCTATATACTGTTCAACCGTTTTGCTTGACTTATTGAATAATGGTGATTTTGAGTAGAATATCTCATCATGGAGTTTGATACGACCTAACCAATCCCTTTCATATGGTTGATCCTCGTATAGTACAGTTCCAGACGATTGTTTTTCAGTACCAGCAAGAATATTCAATAAGGTGGATTTCCCACTACCAACCGTACCGATGATCCCATAAATAGTACCTGGGTGAATCTCTAATTTTTTGATCTTCAGTGCTTCATATGAACCAAAATTCTTTTCCAGGTCATTGACCTTGAAGATCACTCTTTTCTTTTGTGCCATTTTCTAATCCTTTTAGAACCAAGGTTCTAAAAAGGGAAAGAAGATAAAAAGCGATATATTATTTTATTGTACTTCTAACCACCTTTCAGCGTCAATAGCTGCCATACAGCCAGATCCTGCAGCAGTAACAGCCTGTCTGTATACGTGGTCCTGTACATCTCCACATGCAAAAACACCACCAATATTGGTATAGGTCGAATCTGATCTTGTGATAATGTATCCTGAATCATCAAGATCTATATCCCCTTGAAATAACTGTGTATTTGGAACATGCCCAATTGCCATAAAGATACCATCGCAAGGATAATCACGAAGTTCCCCTGTCTGAGTGTCTTTCAATACAACTGATTTTACACCTTCTTCTTGTGAGCCTTTGATATCTTCTACTGTGGAATTGTATTCTACGGATATTTTAGAATTCGATAATGCCCTTTCGATCATTATCTTAGATGCACGGAATTCTTCTCTTCTATGTACTATGACCACTTCTGAAGCAAACTTTGTTAAAAAAGTAGCTTCTTCCATAGCTGAGTCACCTCCACCCACAACTAGAACTTTTTTATCTTTAAAAAAGAATCCATCGCAAGTCGCACATGCCGAAACTCCATGGCCCATTAATTCGGTCTCTGCATCAAGGCCTAATAGCCTCGCAGTAGCTCCGGTTGAAATTATAATCGCTTCTGCAGAATATTCTTCATCATTGGCCCATACTGAAAATGGACGACTAGAAAGATCGACCTTATCTACGGTCTTGAACATGCACTCAGCACCAAATCGCTGGGCTTGTTTTCTAAATTCATCCATCATCTCTGGGCCCATGATCCCATCTGGGAATCCTGGGTAATTTTCTACATCAGTAGTGATGGTGAGCTGTCCTCCAGGTTGAGCTCCTTCAAATACTAGGGGCTCTAGGTTTGCTCTGGCAGAATAAATGGCTGCAGTAAGTCCTGCAGGTCCAGAGCCAATAATGATGACCTTCCGCTTCATTTCCCTTTTAGTTTGTAATTAATTAAATAACTTCTTCTAAAATTTCGGTTATGTTGCCTTTCGGCACTGCACCGACAATTTGATTTACAACTTCCCCACTTTTCATAACAAGAAGCGTAGGGATGCTTCTAACACCATATTTCATGGCTATGTTCTGGTTTTGATCTACGTCAACCTTGCCTACCTTGACCTTACCTGCATATTCACCGGCTATCTCATCAATGACCGGAGCTATTGCTTTACATGGGCCGCACCAAACAGCCCAAAAGTCAATTAAAACTGGAAGTTCAGATTGAGCTACATCAGCATCAAAATTTTGGTCAGTAAATTCGTGTACATTATCAGACATTATCTTCAATACTCCGTAATATTATAAAAATTAGGATGGTAAGTTATAGTTACTATTTTAACGCTAGTTAATAAAAAATTAATATTTTATGATTTTAATCTATTACGACTGCTGCAGTTATTATATCTATGGGAATCGTTAAATATATATTTGAAAACGAAAATATCTGTTCCCCTCCCATATGATTGATCATACCCTGAGGAATAAAATCATGATCAATTAAAAAATATGGTACTATCCTATATTCACCTAATGGTAGATCCAATTGATCCGTCTCAATTAAATATCGCCATTGTGATTCCTCATTCATTTCAAAACTAACATTTCTTAATTGATCGTTTATAATATTTCCATAATCATCATATCCAATAAATCTATACAATATGGCTGTATCATTGGTGACATCATGGAATAATAATCCTGAATGAAAATTCTCTTCAACCCAAATGAATTTATATAGATCAATATCAATTGCAGTATGTATATCAACATCAAATACTATTTCTAAGGTATCTTGGTCATAAAATTCATTTTCTAATAATTCTAGCTCTATTTGGCCGGACAAGATCTTTTTCAACTGAATAGGTTTTACTAATTCTCCATCAATAGAAAAATCAGTTTGATCAATTGATAGCCTGCCATTTGTAAAGTTCACTATGGCTGAATCCAATTGATAATTATAAATAAAAAAATACACCTTCAAAGGACCTGATATTGAACCATCGGTTGACTGGGTATTCTGAATTATTAATGAAAAGTTCCCATTTTGATCCGTTGTGGTATAATGGTCAAATGTTTCCAACCAAACAGATATGGGTGTATTCATATTATTATTTTCAGAAGAAATCGTACCACTTAGGACCAATTGTGCTGTTTCAGGATCACTCCAAAAAGGATTTGACGTACATGATAAAAATAGATAAAGAATGAATAGGGATAATATTCTCATTATAACGCTATATTGATGTTTAAGGAGTAGCGTCTATCATAGATAGAAATTCCCTCTAGTTCTTGAGGTGGGCTATTTAGATTTTTTCCAGAAAAACTAATTATTGATTTAACAAAAGCAATTTTAAATACTCTGTAAATATTAAGATCAATATTTGAGATCGGCTTTAAGGTTGTTTGCTTTGTGATTCCATTTGGTTCTAGAGTTGTGATCTGTCTGGAGCTCTCGCTTCTATGAATGAGATCAATATTGAACCATTTATTCTTAATACTAATAATGCTTCTCAACATTTGCTCAGGCTGCAACTGAAATGCCAGTGGATCAGACAGAATATAATTTGATATGGATGTTTTAAGACTGATCCATTTTCGTTTAGGCTGATAAGAAAGATCTGTCTCAATGCCCGCAATGCTTGCCTGACCAAAGTTAATAGGATACTTTATAGGTGTTCCTGACAAATAGAGTTGCTTTATCTTATCATAATAATTGTAGGAAAAACCTGATACTACGATAGAGTATATACGATTACCTGGCTCTTTTGGGATATTCTCTATTTTCAAACCTAATTCATACATTGATTTCTGTTCGGGTATAAGCTTATTGCTATTGTAACTCAAATAAGGATAGTTCTGATTACTAATAGACTCATCAACACTAGGTACGCGAAAAACATTACCTATATTGATATAAAGCAATAGTCTTTTATTCGGTTGTTTATTAAGGAATGAGGCCGTGAATTGAGTATTATTATAATCCCAATAATTATCAGATATTAGATGATGCGCCGATGTATCTGGTAAATCTGTAACACGATGCTTACTAAAAACAAATTTCAGATCTTTGAATTGGTATACATTATCATTATCAGGTTGATGGAGCTCAAATGAACCTGTAAAGATAGAGCTCTGTCGCTCGAGCATGATATTATCATCATCCATGACCCAATCCGCTGTTGTTAGATTTGTCTCTGTAGCAAACCGAAATTTTGAATTATCTATGATCCTTTCATATTCGTAACCAAATCCCTGATTAATGTCGTTTTTATTAGTTGAAAGATTTATTAAAGATTCCTGACCATCATATTGCTGGTATAATCCATATAGAGTGATAGAACGTCCCCTTGGATCTGAGTCGATCAATTTGAAGATCATGTTCTGCATTTTAATATCAACTGTATCAGTGGTCCTTTCATTATTAAATAACCTTTCATTCTGGAATGCCATAAAACGAATCTCTAGATTCTTATTATTCCTAACTCCTAAGTTAGAAAATAGACGTTTATGCTCCGTATGGATCTCGGGCGCAGACGTATCACCATAAACTTGAGAAAATCTACCTCCACTGGCACCAGCATTAACCGTACCGTATTTAAAACCTAAAGACCCAAATCCATCATACCCCCCGTAATTATATGTCCCAAATTGCTGATTGAATACAGCTGTGTTATTATAGGATAATTTTGGAATAAAATTAATTGTTCCAGATGAAGAAAGAGCTTTTTCATGGCCTCCTTTTACAACTTCCATTGAAGATATCCCTGTAGTTGAAAAAAGCGATAGATCCAATAAAGGGTCTCCCATTGTATTGATACGTATACCATCGTAAAGATAAACCATTTCTTCTGGAGCAGACGCTCGAATTGAAGCAGATTTTTGGCCGTCCATTGATTCATTAAGCAGTACAGAGTGTTCAGAAAAAAGCATGTCGCCCACATCGGTGAAACCTCTCAATGATAGTTCATCCATATCCAAGTGTACCACACTATTCTTCGATTCAAATATGTCAAACTCATTCCTATTAGCTGCAGTAACATCGAGAGAGTCCATTGCAATCACTTTCTCTTTTAATTTGATCACAGTACCATTTTTAAAGATTATAGCATTCAGCTTAATATTATTATGCCCAATATGGTCAATACTAAGCTCCCTATCTTTTATAGGTATCTTAAAAGAGAAAACACCCTTCTCGTTCGATTGAGTACCTGTACCTGATGGTAATGAGACAATGTTAACATTAGATAATGGTAAACTAGCTTCATTGGTGATCTTCCCTTCAACAAGCTTCGTTTTTGCAGATAGGACCGCATGAAGAATCATTATTGTTATAAGTAAATATGATCTCATAATCTATATAAACTAATA
>CAYOJL010000056.1:0-12469 GCA_964404235.1 uncultured bacterium
CTGCAGACACTCGGTTTCCAAAATGATCATCTCCATGCCAATTGACCATATATATACCGGCATTCTGATCTTGTCTAATAAGAGGATTAACGACCCTACCTCGCATATCATATATAACTAGTGAGACATTAGAGCTCTTCGCAATATCATATGAAATAACTGTGGAAGGATTGAATGGATTAGGGTAATTGGGATGTAAAGCAAATTTTCCAGGCAATGTTTCATTCTCATTAGTAGTTAACATATCACTACTAAATTGACCAAAGTTATCCGCAAAAGCAGTAATCGGGTTTGCATTTACATCCCCAGCTGATATGGAGTTGATCATAAATACAACAGATGGATTCGTAAGGTTATTATTAAATTGAACCTCTACCTGTAATATCGCTCCAGTATCCGGCTCTATTGCTGTTACAAAATCATATCCCAGAAAATAAAATGATCCATCTTCTGCTTCACCAGAACTACCATCTATTGTCCCATCTTCAAAACGATTAAGAGGTATAATATTGGTAACTGTCATATAGTCAGGCATGTCAGTAATGCTAAATTCTAAAATATTGACGGTCTCTGTATTTTCCATATGAATCTCGAATGTCCCAGTTCCTCCTGATTCCATTTGACCAGATACATTTTCAATGGTACATCCAACAGGTGGCTGTCCAACATAAAAGGTGTGAGGTAAACCTTCTGTGTGCATAGGAAGATTATTAACGTCAGCTAGAACGGGTTCACTAACAGTTATATCAATGATCGTTCCATCAGGAATTCCAGTTAGTATATCATAGGTAATATCAGCAAAATGACCTATACCTGACTCGATCGGGTTGGATTGGGTATTATCATATGCAGTGATCCTATAACCTATCCCAAGATCGGTACCAGAATATGACCAACCATCTAGATCTAATATTTCGCTAAAATTCAGTTCTGCTCCATTAATAAATGGTGGCTCTGCAAGAATATCAAATTGGATAGCATAAACTGGTTGAGTGTTATTGAGAAAAACTGAACCACTTGTCTGTGAGCCAGATTCACCGTACCCACCATAGAGATGCAGATATTGGGTCTCGATACCAACATCATACGTGGCACCCTCGGCAGTCCAATTGAGGTCAACATACCCGACATCTTGTATCGATGTTCCAGTTGTATAAGAAAGATTAACCGTTACTTCCTCATCAGTAACAGGATATATGACAGCTCTACAGACTGGTCCATCTCCAGCACCAAGAGATGTTCCAACACTGATACCCGTAATTGCAATGGTACCATCACCTTGGTCAGCAATTTCCAATGCCCAACCAGAGGTCCGTTCCGTGGTCAAAATATTTAAACTATTTAGTATATCAGGATAATCCATGATCTCAAAATAGAAAAGACCTAATTCTGTTTCATTATTGATATAAAAATCTAGTGTATCCATCTGACCTGACAGTGATGCTCCATCATCCATCCAGAGTTCAACCCACTCAACAGGAGTAGCAGTTACAGTTCCTGTTGGTCCAGACTCAGAGCCATCTGGGTAGATAGCGGTTACGTAGTAATAATATGTAGTACTATTGATAACATCTTCATCAAGATACGTGGTAACATCTCCAGAAACCTCTGCGATCTCTTCAAAATCAGATACGCTATTCTCTGACCTGTAGATTTTAAAAGCATCGAGTTCAACTGGTCTGTTATCATTGATGATTGGTTGCTCAAGGTCAACCCTCATTTCATAAGGAATCCCACCTGGGAATTCAGCTATAACATCCTCCTTATTTGCTGATAAGACCCACTCTCCGAGCTCAGTTAATTCATAGTGTACTATACGTTCTATATCTCTTGCAGCAAAGGTTATAAACACATCATCGATCGCCCATCCTGAGGCCCAGAAACCATTGTCATTGGAATGAAAAGCAACATAAAGATTAGGTTCACCAGCATAAGCTGAAAGATCAACTGTCTCTGTTACCCATTCAGAAACTGGATCAAGGGCTACAACTTCTGTAAAATTGGTGCCATCTGTACTGACTTCAATATGAGCAGTATGACTGTATGCTCCATCATAGTATGAAGCAAAATTCAATGTTATGGTTTCAGCCCCACTCACATTAAGAGAAGGAGTCACTAAATAATCCATGGAACCATCATCATCTGCCATATCATCATTAGAACACATGTACCATGTATGTGATGGAACGGTCCAGAAAGCACTGGAGCCATCTTGTGTGATAAACCACCCTTGGGCAGAATTGGTGGTCAATGTCCAGTCTTCAGGAATCTCACCTTCTTCGAAATCCTCTTCAAAATCTTCGGGTATTGGCCCATAAGGTGGATCCCAGCTTAGTAGTACTTGCGCATCCATACCATCTTGGGCTTGTAGATTATGGGGCTCTTCAATATAACCAGGACTAACTGTAACAGTACCTGAGTCTGCTGCTGCAACCCAATAGGTCCCTCCAATATCATCGGTAACAGTAACATTTTCAAAGTTTACACCAACATTAGAATTATATGCATTTTCATGCACAACCATTTCCATATTTGCGATCGAGCCTGAGCCAGGGGCGATATTTCCATTCTCTGCGCTATATATCAGTACACGAGTAGCACCATTATCAAGCTCATTGAAATCAATAGAAAAACCCTCAGAGCGGTCTGTAGTAGAAAATCCTGTTACGTCAAGGTAATTAGGCGTATCATATATATCAAATTGAAGTCCACCTACATCGCCGGGATTCTCAAGACTAATATCAAGAAATACCTGTTCAGATACATCGCCAGTATCTATTGAAGCACTTAGAATTACTACATTACCAATTGTAATTGAACCGTTAACTAATTCTCCTGAGATTATATTTCCATCACCATCACTTACAGTTAGATCAAAAGCTTCCAATTCAACTAATGCAGATAAGACATCTGATCCATCATAATGAAGATTTAAGACTACACCGTCACCTCCAGCAGAGATCTCACCACCATTGTTATTATAAAAGATGACCCTTCCTGAGCCATCTTCAAACACTGTAAAATCGGCACTAAAATTATCCGAATCAACTGGGCTTGCTCCTGAAAGAGTAATAATTGTTGGAGCAGCAACTATATCAAATTGAAAACCGCCAACAGAATTATCGGGATTGCTGACGTTCACTGGTACAACTATATCTTCAGTATATCCACCCACAAGTACATCGTCTATGGAAACAATAACATCAGATAATGCTACATTACACATAAATAAAGATATGATCCATAGAGAGAAATATTTTCTCATCAACGACATTTTTTCCTCCGGTGATATCAAATATGATACATTAAAATTGTTTGGTAGACTTTATTCGTCTGCTCCAATTGGTAAAAAGCCAATTGTGTTTATATAAAATAACGATTTTCTACCGATAATTCACTCACAAATTATTGTTTAAAAGCTCTCTCAATATCCGCATATAGATCTTCTATATATTCAATACCAATGGATAGGCGAACAAGATCTTCCGTAAGTCCCATTGATAATTTCATATCTACTGGAACAGAAGCGTGTGTCATTCCATACGGAACACAGACCAAACTCTCAACGCCCCCAAGGCTCTCTGCAAGAGAAAATATTCTTAAATTAGATAGAAGGCTATCTCGTTTTTCAATTGAGCCACATCTTATTGAGATCATTGACCCAAATATGCAGTTTCCTTCAGGTGTGATCTGTTGTCTTTTGGCAAGTTCATGTTGAGGATGAGCTTCAAGTCCAGGATAGATCACTTCATTGACAAAACTCGAAGCTTTTAGCCTTTGTGCCAATTCCAATGCATTATCAGATTGTTTTTGAACTCTAAGCGCCATTGTTTTTGTACTTCTTAACAAGATCCAACAATCAAAAGGGCTTGGTATCGCACCACCAGACTTTTGTATAAAATGAAGCTGTTCAGCCAGGTCAGGATCATTAGTTATTAGTGCTCCAGCGATCAGGTCACTATGTCCACCAATAAATTTTGTAGCACTATGCATCACTACATCTGCACCCATATCTAAAGGTCTCTGCCCATAAGGGCTCATGAATGTGTTATCAACGGCTAATTTAATATTATGGGCCTGACATAGATCAGCGGTTTGTCTTATGTCAGTCAATTCCAATAAGGGGTTAGTTGGTGTTTCTATGAATATCAATTTAGTATTGGGTTTGATCGCAGTTTCTATACTTTTTAGAGAACGAGTGTCAACAAATTCAAATTCTAGGCCATGTCTGGATAATACCTCTACAGACATCCTATAAGTACCTCCATAAACATTATGTCCAACGATAATATGGTCGCCTGCACTTAAGGTTTGGAAAAGAGTTGTTGTCGCTGCCATACCACTTGAAAATGCAAGACAATGATTACCATTCTCAAGAGAAGCAAGATTTTCTTCCAGTCGTTTTCGTGTGGGATTACCACCGCGAGAATAGTCAAAACCTTTATCTTTACCTACTGCGTGTTGCTCATAAGTAGATGTAAGATGAATAGGAGCAACAATAGCACCTGTCTCATGGTCTGGTTCATTACCAACATGAATAGCTCGAGTCTGAAATTGGTCTTTTTTACCCATACTATACCTGCGTGTAACCTTTGTTAAGATAGCTCTGTAGTTTTTTGAATTTTATCTGAAGTTCTTTTCCATCGGGAGCTCTAACAAGTATTTTTTCATTTCTGCCTTTTTTTTGTTGAACTTGTACAGGTGTCCTGACCTGCTGAGGTTGATTCCCTTGCGGGGTCTGTGTTTGACCTTGAAATCCCATACCTGTGGTATCTTGATGTGAAGTTTTTACATTACTTACTGCAGCGCTTCTATTGGATTGAGGTTGTTCCATGCCTTGTAACTGCGTTCTAAATAATCTTTGTACTGTAATTGAATTCATATCTTCCATCATTTCCTGGAACATTTTAAATCCTTCAGACTTGTACTCTAATAAAGGATTTTTTTGTCCATACGCCCTCAGATTGATCCCTTCTCTTAATTGATCCATCGCATAAAGATGATCCTTCCATTTTTCATCAATGGTTCGTAGGATGACAAAACGTTCAAATTCACGGATCACATCATCTGGAACAAGAGACTGTCTAGCTTTATAAACTGACTTTGCTTGTGATAATACCCATTCAATAATATCTTCACTATTAACATCATTTTGCCCAGTCTCTTCCTTTATTTTATCTAATGTAGCATCTACCATAATATGTGAAGCAAAACGCTGTTTTAAATGATCCCAATCCCACAAATGGATATCGTTATCAGATTGCATTTCAATTTCATCCAATACAAAATCATCTAGAATATGTAAAACAGACTCTGTCATATTTTCACCTGCAAGAGCCTGATTCCTTATATCATAAACCACCTGACGCTGTTGATTCATGACATCATCATATTGAAGAAGATGTTTTCGAATGCCAAAATTTCGCACCTCAACTTTTTTCTGTGCATTTGATATTGCTCTTGTTACCATACCAGCTGATATAACCTCACCCTCTTCAATCCCCATTCGATCCATAATTGATGCAACTCTGTCAGAACTAAAAAGCCGCATTAGATCATCTTCGAGAGATAGATAGAACCTTGAAGAACCAGGGTCGCCCTGACGTCCACTCCTACCACGTAATTGAAGATCGATTCGTCTGGACTCATGTCGCTCAGTTCCTATAATATGAAGACCTCCTAATTCTTTAATACCCTCACCTAACTTAATATCTGTTCCTCGACCAGCCATGTTAGTAGCAATTGTTACTGCTCCTCTTTGTCCGGCACGAGCAACTACTTCAGCTTCACTTTTATGTTGCTTTGCATTCAGAACATTATGAGGGATATTTTTTCGTTTTAACATACGAGCGAGGAGTTCAGAAACTTCAACAGATACAGTCCCTACCAGGACTGGCTGACCTTTTTGATGACACTCTGTAATCTCTTCAATGGCAGCATTATATTTTTCTCGCTTGGTCTTATATACAAGATCATCTCTGTCATCTCTAGCGATAGAACGATGAGTGGGTATCACTGTTACATCCAGGCCATATATTGAACCTAGTTCTTCTGCTTCGGTCTCAGCAGTACCGGTCATACCCGATAACTTATCATAGAGTCGAAAATAATTCTGGATAGTGATAGTTGCTAAAGTTTGAGTTTCTCTCTCTATACGAACATTTTCTTTTGCTTCAAGTGCTTGATGAAGACCATCAGAATATCTTCTTCCAGGCAGGACTCTCCCAGTAAACTCATCAACGATCATTACCTTACCATCTTGCATAACATATTCCACATCTTTTTCATATAATGTATATGCTTTTAGTAACTGGTTAAAATTATGGATGGTACCACTACGCTCAGCATGTAACTGGTGTGCCTTTTCCTTTTCAGCTTCTTTTTCGGCAGCACTTAGATCTTCTTGCTCATCTATCTCTGTTAACATTTCACCAAGATCTGGAATAATAAACGTATCTGGATCATCTGGAGCCAGGAGGGTACGGCCCTTTTCAGTAATATCCATTACATGGCTTTTTTCATCAACAGCAAAATAAAGGTCATCATCTACTTCATGCATTTTTTTGTCACGAGTATAAATTGATTCGATATCTTGAGCGAGCTTAAGCATGCCTGGTTCTTGAAAGATCTTCAATACTTGACGATTTTTAGGCATGCCTCTCTGTGCTTGTAGCAATTTTAAACCAGCATTATCTTCATCGTCCTCATCAATATATTTCTGAGCTTCACGTACTAGGTCTGAAACCAATGACGACTGTTTTTTAACCAATTTCTGGACACCTGGTTTAAGTGTAGTAAATGTCTCATCTACAGGCGCATCGACTGCACCAGAAATAATGAGTGGGGTTCTGGCCTCATCAATTAGAACACTATCTACTTCATCCACTACTGCATATGCATGACCTCGCTGAACTTTCTCATCTTTCTGCAATGCCATATTATCTCTTAGGTAGTCAAAACCAAACTCATTATTTGTTCCATACGTTATATCGCGATCATACATTTCACGTCGCTGAATATTATCCATTGAATTCAAAATAAACCCAACGGTTAGACCTAAACGCTTATAGACCTCCCCCATCCATTCTGCATCCCTTTGGGCAAGATAATCATTAACAGTAATGACATGCACTCCTCTACCTGTTAATGCATTAAGGTAAATAGGCATCGTAGCTACAAGCGTCTTCCCTTCACCGGTCTTCATCTCTGAAACCTTTCCATTATGTAATGTTATGGCACCTAACAATTGTACGTCATAGGGAATCATCTCCCACGTCGTATCTTGACCTGAAACACGCCATGATGAACCACACATTCTACGACTGGTTTCTTTGACCATCGCAAATGCTTCTTCCATAATTAAACCTAAAGCACCCTGTTCAGCCTTTAATATCTCAGTTGCACGTTGCTGTTTATCCATATCATCGGACAAGGAGTTCTCTTTTTCCTGACGTGTATTTATAACAAATTCCTTCAGTTCATTTGTACGTGCAATTAATTCATCATCGGTCTTTGTAGGCAATGACTCATAGAATTGATTGATACTTTTAACTGTTGGTTTTAGTTTTTTGATCTCTCGATCAGACTTTGTACCAAAAAACTTAGCTAGGACCATAGATACGCCTAATTCTTCTCTTCTTTTTGATAATCCTTATATACTGCATCCAATATCCCATTTATAAAACCGGGGCTTTCATCTGTGCTGTATATCTTGGAAATTTCTACCATTTCACTAATAGATACCTTAGGAGGGATCTCTTCTATAAAAAATATTTCACATATACCCATTCTCAGCAATAATCTATCTATTTGTGCAACACGATCAAATTCCCAATTCTGCAAATGAGATTTGATCAATTCATCAGCTATTTTTATATTCTCTAGCACACAATGGAAAAGAAGTTTTATAAACTCTGAATTCTTTTCTCTATCTGGATTTAAGTCCAGTATACGTTTAAGAACTAAATCAGGTTTATCATCAGAGAATTGGTTTGCAAATAATGCTTCTAAAACTCCTTCCCGAGCAACTCTTCTTGGATGAAGGCTAGGCATTATCGCGCTTACCCATAACATTTTTCTTTGGCAAATATACATTTTTTAGTTTAGCTACATCTGACATCCTCTTTTCAGCAACTTTAGAAGCTGCAGTATGGGTTGTAACATCTTCAGTTTCAGCTCTCTTATAGATCTCCATCAATGTATCGAATATGCCTTCCTCTGCCTGACGAAAAGCACGTTCACGGTTATATCCTTCGATCTCATTTGCGCAATTGATCAATCCACCTGCATTAATTGCATAATCCGGAGCATATAAGATGCCTCTATCTTTAAGCATTTTTGCATGTATATCTTCTTTTTTTAGCTGATTATTTGCCGCTCCAGCTACAATAGAGCATTTTAACTTTGGAATTGTTTCATCATTCAATGTTGCACCAAGTGCACAAGGAGCATAAATATCAATATCTGATTCATATATTTCATCCATATTCATTACCTCAGCACCAAACTCTTCTACTACTCGTTTTATAGATGCATCATCAATATCTGTAACAAATAGTTCTGCCCCTTCCCTACTTAAGTAACGACAAAGATGATAACCTACATGCCCGACACCCTGGATACCAACCTTTAAACCATATAAAGAATCTTTACCAAGTTGTTTCTTTACAGTTGCTTTAATTCCAGAACAAGTGCCTAGTGCGGTCACAGGAGATGGGTCCCCGCTCCCACCAAGAGCTCTTGAAATTCCTGTCACATACCGGGTCTCAGTTCGAACCCACTCCATATCCTTAACGCTGGTCCCAACATCTTCAGCAGTAATATATCTGCCTGCTAGGCCTTGAACAAATCTCCCAAATGACCTAAAAAGTATCTCATTCTTATCTGTTTTTGAATCTCCGATTATTACAGCCTTTCCACCACCCAGGTTTAGGCCCGCAATAGCAGCCTTGTAACTCATACCTCTAGATAAACGCAGAACATCTTTTAAGGCATCTTCATCTGTTTCATAGGTCCACATTCGACAACCCCCAAGAGCAGGACCAATTGTGGTATTATGAATCGCTATGATCGCTTTTAATCCTGTATCTTTGTCATGGCAAAAGACCACTTCTTCATGCCCCCTATTATCCATACTTTCAAAAACAGATAACATTATAACCTCTCAATTACTATTAACTACCGGCTCTATCCATCCAAATGGATCATTGATCTCTTGGCGTTGAATAGCAGTCAATAATTCCTTACACTCACTTGCGACAGGTCCTAATTGATTCTGGTTAATCTCATAGGTCGTATCATTATGCGTGATCTTACCAATAGGCGTTACGACCACTGCAGTTCCTGTACAAAATACTTCATTTGCTTCAATTAGATCTTTTATGCTTATATTTGTTTCTTCAACCCGATATTTTAATAATTCAGATGCTATTCTACATACAGAGTTTCTCGTTACTCCATCTAAGATAGAGCCACTTAACTTTGGAGTTCTAATGACCCCATCAGTTACAATGAATAGATTGGCTGAACCGAGCTCTTCAATGCAATCTTCATTTTTCGAATCAAGATAAATCACTTCATCAAAACCTTCCTTTTTAGCTCTCATGAGTGGATAAAGAGAGGCTGAATAATTCCCAATTGCTTTGGCATTACCTATACCTCTTGGAGCTGCGCGATGATAATCAGTTTCCACCTTAAGATTGAGTGGTTTGACCCCACCTTTAAAATATGAGCCTACGGGTGATAAAAATACCATGAAAGTATATTCTGAAACTGCTCTGACCCCTAATGCTGGAGCGGTGCCCCATACAATAGGCCTGATATACATACTGCCTTTTCCATAGGGAGGAACATAATCAAAATTGTCCTTCAGTGTGGTTATAACCGCCTCTTTAAAGAACTTAGGATCCATTTGTGGAATACATAGCCTCTTGGTAGACCACGCCATCCTCCTAGCATTACGATCAATCCTAAATAAAACGATATTATCCTTGGATGTATGAAATGCTTTGGTCCCTTCAAAGACACCCTGGCCATAGTTCAATACACCTGCAGCTGGAGATAATTCAATTGTACCGTATGGTACCAATGAACCACCAGACCACTGGCCATCGATAGAGCAAGTTGCCTTGAACATACTGCGTGTTTCAACAGCATCAAAACCAAGTTCGTCCCAATTAATATCAGCTTTTATTAAACTCATTTAAGAAGATCTCTACCTATTACCAGTCGTTGTATCTCAGAAGTACCTTCATAGATCTCCGTGATCTTTGCATCTCGCATTAATCGTTCAACTCCATATTCTTGCATATATCCATAACCGCCATGTATCTGGACACATTCTGATGCTGCTTTCATTGCCGTTGAAGAGGCAAATAATTTTGCCATGGAACTTTCTTTGATATATTCCTTCCCTTGGTCTTTTAAATAAGCAGCCTGCCAAACAAGTAACCTAGAAGCATCTACATTTGTTGCCATATCTGCAAGTTTATTTTTAATAGCACCAAATTGCCCAATTGATTGACCAAATTGTTCTCGCTCTTTTGCATAAGCTGCTGCTTTTTCTAATGCAGATCGTGATAAGCCTAATGCCTGTGCTGCAATGCCAATACGTCCACCTCCAAGAGCTTGCATAGCAATTGAAAATCCCTGTCCTTCTTCTCCAATCCGGTTATTCTCTGGTATCTTACAATTTTCAAAATAAAGCTCGCAAGTATCTGAAGCTCTGATGCCAAGTTTATTTTCCTTTTTACCTATATTCAGTCCAGATGTACCTTTTTCAATGATAAATGCAGAAATACCTTTAGAGCCAACATCTTTACTGGTCAAACAGAAAAAAATAACAAAGTCACTATTTTGACCACTGGTAACCCAGTTTTTAGTACCATTTATAACATAATGGGGACCATCTTTTTCTGCATAGGTTTTCATGTTGCTTGCATCAGAACCTGATTGGGGTTCGCTAAGACTATATGCACCTAATTTATCACCTCGAGCAAGTGGTCTTAGGAAATCATTTTTTTGTTTATCATTACCTTGGTCTAATAATACCTGACAAACTAATGAATTATTTACAGACATTATCGTCGATGTAGCTAGCTCAACTGCCGCGATCTCTTCTATAGCAATTACATAGGATATCGTATCAAGACCTGAGCCATCCCATTCTTCAGGCACCATCATCCCCATAAAACCAAGTTCTCCCATTTTTTTTATTTGATCTTTTGGAAAATCGGATTTCTCATCTCGTTCAATTACTCCAGGAAGTAAATGCTTTTCAGCAAAATCTTTAGCTGTTTCTTTAATCAATTCTTGTTCTGTAGATAATGTAAAATCAATCATATCTTTCAATAATCAAAGCTGATGCCTCACCTCCTCCAATACAAAGAGTAGCTAGACCTTTTTTTACATTCTGGCGAGTCAAACCATTGATCAACGTTGTGAGTATCCTTGCGCCTGAAGCTCCTATAGGATGCCCTAGCGCAACTGCGCCACCATATATATTTACTTTTTCATGTTGAATATTATAATCATCTATTGCTGCCATTGCTACAACAGAAAAAGCTTCATTGATCTCCCAAAGGTCAATATCATTAGCTTTTAACCCAGCTTTATTTAGGACTTTACTTATGGCTATACCCGGAGCTGTAGTAAACCATTCTGGCTGATGAGAAGCAGATGCTTGCTCTAGAATTCTTGCTACGGGTTTTAACCCAAGATCTTTAGCATTTTCCTCGCTGGTTATAAACATAACAGCGGCTCCATCATTTAACTTTGAGGCATTTGCTGCTGTTATGGTACCATCATTTTCAAATGCAGGTCTTAAATCTGGAATTTTTTCAAACCTAGCTCTATTAGGTTCTTCATCTTCATCTATTATCAATAGTTCACCATTCCTCTGCAGAATCTCTACTGGCACAATTTCAGTTTGGAATATGCCATCAGAGATTGCTAACTGTGCACGATTATAAGATTCTATTGCATATTCATCCTGAGCTTCACGTGAATAAGCTCTATCTTTTGCTAACATTTCTGCACAATTCCCCATATGCTTATCATTATATACATCCCAAAGGCCATCATGTATCATACTATCGATAACCTTACTATGTCCTAATTTTTTACCGATTCTCGCATCATTTAATAGATAAGGTGCATTCGACATACTCTCCATACCACCAGCAAGGATCAAATCAGCATCACCGCATCTTATTGCTTGATCAGCAAGCATAACAGCCTTCAGACCTGAACCACACATTTTATTGATCGTTAATGATTCGACTGAATCTGGGCATCCACTTTTTAATGTTGCTTGCCGGGCTGGCGCTTGTCCCTGACCGGCAGACAGAACATTCCCTAAGATCACTTCATTTATCTGATTAGGTTGAATACCTGTTTGGCTAACAATCTCTTTAATACAGATAGCTGCAAGATCGGAAGCCGATAAAGATGATAGATGGACTTGGAATGC
>CAYOJL010000056.1:12479-13635 GCA_964404235.1 uncultured bacterium
GAAACAATAACTGATCTCCCTTGCATTATTTTCCTTTAAAAAGCATTTATACGATAGAGGAGAAATTACAGAATATTTTGGAATTTTGATAAAAGGAATTAGAAAAATAAGAATCTTAACCTAATCTAATTTTGATCATAGGCATCAATTATTTTCATAACTAAAGGATGTCTTACTACATCCTTTTTATCAAGTTTTACAATACCAATACCCGGAACATTCTTTAATAATTCACTCGCTTGTAGCAACCCTGAGTCTGATCGGTTTTTCAAATCTATTTGGGTAATATCTCCAGTAATGATAGCCCTAGACCCAATACCCAGTCTTGTAAGGAACATTTTCATTTGAAGCACTGATGCATTCTGTGCTTCATCTAATATCATATAGGCACTATCAAGTGTTCGACCTCTCATATATGCTAAAGGGACCACCTCAATTACCTTGCGTTCTAACAATTGAACTAATTGATTTTCGGCATAAAGAATGTGTAGTGAATCATAGAGAGGTGCTAGATAAGGATCAACCTTGTCTTTTAGGTCACCTGGGAGGAAACCTAAACTTTCTCCTGCCTCTACTGCAGGTCTACATAAAATAATACGGTCAACTTCATGGTTCTCTAAAGCTGAAACAGCAAATGCTACAGAAAGAAATGTTTTTCCCGTACCAGCAGGCCCAATACTAAAAACAACATCATTGTTTTTTACCACTTCAACATATTTATTCTGACCATCTGTTTTTGCACTGATAGCACCTTTTTTCCCATAGTATATCACATATTCTAGTGTCTTACTATGATCATGTTTTTCATTCACATCTGATTTGACAAGTGTTATTAGTTTTTGAACATCTCTAACTGTGAGGTCTCCTTTGCCACTTAAAGTTTGCATCATCTCATGTAGGACCTCTTGCGCTTGGGAAACAACGATATCATCACCTTGAATTTTTATCGTCTCTCCTCTGACAATAATTTTAGCGGCAATTGCATTTTCAATCAATTTTATATGAGAATCACCAACTCCAAGTAGTGCGGTAGGCTCCATTGTTTTTAATTCAATGACCTTTTCCAATATTCTAACTAACCTGTAATTTCATCATATGAAATTTAGGGTTTAGAATCATCTTATACTCCAAACAAAAATTACAACTATATCTTATT
>CAYOJL010000057.1:0-13467 GCA_964404235.1 uncultured bacterium
AGAACCTTGCGGCTATGAAGAAAGAGATGCAAGAAGCCATAGAAGAAATGAAAAAAGAGAACCCGGCCGGTGACCCACCTATTGATATTGAGACAAGCTCCAAAGGTCTAATAGTGAATATTAAAGGGGACTTTGCTTTTCCCTCAGGTAAGGCAGATATGAAGAAAGAGCTTGAAGAATTACTAAATACCGAAATAATACCAAGGATTCAAGCAAGTCCATTTCAGGTTGAAGTAGCAGGTCATTCTGATAGTGATGCAATGCCAAAAAAATGGCAAAAATTTTATAAAAGTAACTGGGAACTTTCCGCAGCTCGCGGGGCAACGGTAGTAAGATATATGATTGAGCAAGGTGTTCCGGCCCCCAGGCTTTTGGCTGCTGGGTACGGCGATTGGTACCCTAGGGGTATAGATAGTGTAAAAAAAGTTAACCCAATGTATAACCCATTGACTTTAACCTGGGGTGATGATGGACAGCCCACAGATGCAAAGGGCAACAAATTGCCAACAGTACTATCCTTGAACGCGACCAAAAAACAAAAGTCAGGAAACAGAAGAATTCAGATCACTTTTATTAATCCACCACACCACGGCAAAGGGCGATCAGCCACTAGCTATGATGAAGAAGGATAAAGATTTTACAATGCGGAGTGTAAACACATACCAAGGAGTTTCAAATGAACAAGGGTAAAAAACACATAACACCTATTATTGGGGTAATTGTTACTGCAACCTTGCTTTTTGCGCAAGGTAGTGGGTACCTATCTCAAAAATTAATGGTGGAAAACGATATTAGAGATCGAGTAAAAGAAGCTCTTTCAAAGGTAATTGATTCCCACAAGTATGTAATTAATGTAGATGTTGATCTAGAAATATTAGATGAAGTGAATGAGCAGATCACTGTTTTCGCGCCACGTGAATCAGACCGGGGCCAAGTGGTAGATAGTTCTCCTGCGGAGAGAACGGCAGAGGCGCTGGTTAAAATTCAAGAAAAAATGGTTCAAGACACGCAATCCGAACAGGAAAGCTATTCCATCGGTTTGCCAATCCCCGGTTTTGAGGTTGATGTGGTTCGCCCAAAATCATCTGGCTCAAGGCCCCTAACAGAAAGCGCTCCTATTTCTCCGCAAACTATGGAACCAATGGATCAGCCGTCAAATGACGTAGCAGAAGAAGATAGAGATGTTATAGATAAGGTTCTTTCAAGAAAGCGCCCATCTAGAGCCGTTGTAAAGAGAATGAACCTGTCACTGATCCTTCAGGAAGGTGCGGCCCCTGAATTAATAGAAAATATTAGACAACTTACCATGGCAGCTTCAAAATTCGATCGAGACCGAGGAGATAAGCTGACCATTATGACTGCTAGCTTTAAAGAACGCAGAGATCAAAGATCAGCTGAACAGATTATGTTAAAGAATATTGCCGAAAAGATTGACCAGTTAGAACAAAAAAGAGCTTCTGAGTCCACTAATTGGAGAGAAGATATTGAAACCTATAAAGAAGAAATAACTGCACGAAGAGAAGAGGACCTAGCGCTTCTTGAAACCCAGCTTGAGGAGTTGGATAAAAAAAGATTGCAAGAAGCTGCAGAATATGAGAAAAAGGAATTGGCAAGAAAGGATTCAATAAGAAACTCTAAGCTTGAAACGGAGATAAGTGCTTTAAGAGATATGCTTTCAGTCAATGAATCCCAAGAAAAATCCCAAGCTAAACAATTGGACTCCACACGATTTGCCATGCTTGATAATGAACTGCAGAGCCTAAGGAAAATGTTGTTGCAGGCTATGTTGCAAGACTCTATTGAAGCTCAAAAGCAGGCTCAGGCCAAAATAGAGGCAGAATTAGCAGAGCGCGAAGAAGAAAAGGCATCAAGAGATTCATTGATTGCTGAAAAAATTGCAGCATTAGATGCAGTGCAGGCAGACCTAGATGCTCTCGAAGCAGAATCTTCTGGTATGGATACTAAGACGATCATGTTATTTGCATTTGGTGTAGTTATAGCCGCATTAATTGCAATGATGGTCTTACAACGCAAAGCAGGACCACAGCAAGCTTATCCGCCAATGCCTTATCCTCCTTATCCTCCACCTAGACCTAGAAGGAGAAGAAAGAAGAAAAAGCCTGCTGTTCAAGAAGAAGAGAAGGAAAAAAAGAAAGAAGAAGAGCCAAAGCCAGAGGAATCTACAGAAACGCCTGATATAGATGATGTGGTCGTTGAGTCCGCTTCTGAGGATAGTACGTCTTCAGATCAAACATCGGATGAAGATGATGGTGACCACCTTTCTCTTGAAGATGATCCAAATGTTTTAAAGAGCGAAATAGACGATATACGCAAGTCTGTGGTCTCTATGAGTGTGGGCCAGCCAACCAGAACATCTACTATTGTAAAAGAATGGCTTGAACAACCCGCTCCTGAAGCGCCATCCGCTGAAGCTGAAGAAGAGTCATCAGGTGATGATAGCGGTGGTGGTGAAGAAGAAGAAAGTAGCGAATAAAAAAGTTAAGGAAATAGATCATGATTAACGATTATCATATGCTCTCAGGCCTTCAAAAAGTTGCGATCCTTTTTTCTGTTGTGGGGGAGAGTTTGGCAATGTCATTAATTAAAGGTTTGTCTAAAACAGAAGTGAGAAAGATACGCTCTACATTAAGATCGATGGGGACAGTATCCTTCCTGGTTAAAAAACGGGTAATGGAAGAATTTTATTTTGGGTTCTTAGCAGAACAAGACGAGACAAAGGAAGATGGCCCTATACAGCCATTTGACTTTTTAGACGATCTTAATGATGAACAAATGTTTGCCTTGTTAGATAAAGAAGAACCTCCAGTTATTGCCATGATACTTGCCCAATTAGAGGCAGATAAAAAAATGACAGTGTTGAACAAGCTAGAACCAGAATTAAAAGGTCAGGTGCTGATTGAACTAGGCTCTTTGGATGATATTCCCCTTGAAGGTATTATAGAGGTTGGAGCTAGATTAAAAGAAAAATCAACTTATTTGCCAAGAACAGCTGATTTTTCAAGAGGTGGAGCTAAAGAGATTGCCGATATGTTGAGTGACATGTCATCAAATGACCAAGAAAGATATATGCAGACTCTCCAAAACGAAGACCCGGATCTTTATGCCGCTGTAAAGGTCTTGTTCCTTACATTTGATGATATCGTCGAAAAATTTCCAGAAGACCAAATGAGGACCCTTTTAAATTCAATTGAATTAGATATTCTTCCAATTGCTTTTAAAGGTTTAGATGATGAAAAGATCAATGAAATGAAAGATATGCTCCCTCAGAAAAAACAAGCAATGTATAATGAGGATCTAGCGTCAAAACCTCAACCTAAAAGAGAGGTTGATAATGCTAGAAAACAATTTGTTGATGCAGTGAAGCAGATGGAAAAAGATGGTGCTATCAATTTAGAGGATATTCTTTCTGGTGGAGAAATGATAGAATAAGATTCATTAAAAATAAAAACTTATCTAGTTATATATTAAAAAAGCCTCGGCAATCTGAGGCTTTTTTATTGAAGATTATATTACAACAGATTTTTATTGTAATTCAGCTTGAGCTGCAGCCAAGCGAGCGATTGGCACCCTAAATGGTGAACAGCTAACATAGTCTAATCCATTTTCTTTACAAAAAAGAATAGATGCGGGATCACCACCATGTTCACCACAGATACCTATTTTAAGATCAGTATTTACGTCTCGTCCATATTGCACAGCCATTGATACTAGTTTTCCAACTCCATTTGTATCTAGACTTTGAAATGGATCTTCAGGAAGAATATTTCTTTCTAAATAATCTGGAAGGAAAGACCCAATATCATCGCGGCTAAATCCAAAGGTCGTCTGCGTAAGGTCGTTTGTGCCAAAACTGAAAAATTCTGCATGTTTTGCAATTTCGTCTGCAGTGAGACACGCCCTTGGTAATTCGATCATTGTTCCCACGAGATATTTTAATTCTATTCCATATTTGGCATTTGTTTTTTTCGCTACTTCACGTACAATACTATCTTGGTCTATGTATTCTGAAACCGTGCCTACAAGTGGAATCATGATTTCAGGCAGAATAGACATTCCTGCCTGTGTTAATTCTGCAGTGGCCTCTAAAATAGCAGCTACCTGCATCTCTGTTATTTCAGGGTATGCGATTCCCAGCCGGCAACCACGGTGTCCAAGCATCGGATTCAGCTCATGAAGCATTGATATTCTGTTTTTCACAGTAATTACATCAACATTTAGATTCTTTGCAAGTTCATGTTCTTGCTCATCGGTCAGGGTCATGAATTCATGAAGTGGTGGGTCTAAAAGCCTAATGGTCACTGGCTTGCCTTCCATAGCTTCTAAAATACCCATGAAATCTTCTTTTTGATATGGAAGGAGCTCCATGACTGCATCACGACGATCATTCTCATTGTCTGCGAAGATCATTTTTCGCATTGCAAGAATACGGGATTCATCAAAAAACATGTGTTCTGTTCTGCAGAGCCCAATTCCTTCAGCACCAAAACGAATTGCTTGAGCTGCATCTTCAGGGCTTTCTGCATTGGTACGAATTCTCATTTTTCTTGTTTCATCTGCCCAGATCATTAATTCTTTATACTCTGGATGAGTATCTGGGTCTGCGGGGATTAGGTCTAGCTGGTCATTGTATATATTTCCAGACGTGCCATTCATGGTGATCCAGTGGCCCTCTGATAATGTGACCCCACCTATCTGGACTTCTTTTTTTTGAACATTGATTTGAAGATTGCTGCAGCCTACTATACAGCATTTCCCCCAGCCCCTGGCTACTAATGCAGCGTGTGAGGTCATTCCTCCTTTGGCTGTCAGGATTGCTTCTGCTGCATGCATTCCGTGTACGTCTTCAGGGGATGTTTCATCTCTGACCAGAATAACTTTTTCATCCTTTTTGTGCCATTCCTCCGCATCATCTGCAGTAAATACTATACGACCAGTTGCTCCGCCAGGCCCTGCGGGGAGGCCTTTAGCGAGTAGTTCTGCTTTTTTTTCTGATTCTGTATTAAGCATTGGATGCAATAGTTCATCCAATTGTTCAGGCTTTACACGCATTTATGCGGTTGGTTTATCGATCATACCCTCGTTTTCCATTTCAACTGCCATTCGTATTGCCGCTGAGCCATTACGCTTCCCTACTCTTGTTTGCAACATCCAGAGCTTGCCCTCTTGAATGGTGAACTCTATGTCTTGCATATCAGAATAATGTTTTTCCAGATTATTACGGATCTTATCTAATTCAGTGTATATTTCTGGCATACTTGATTCAAGAGAGGGTAGGTCTTTTGTTTCTTCGGTTTTTGTGTCTTCATTAAGAGGATTAGGTGTGCGAAGTCCAGCAACCACATCCTCTCCTTGTGCATTGACAAGCCATTCTCCAAAAAATTTATTTTCTCCTGTTGCAGGATTTCGAGTAAATGCAACCCCAGTAGCAGAATGGTTTCCCATATTTCCAAAAACCATTGTTTGGACATTAACTGCAGTGCCCCATTCATGAGGGATATTTTCAATACGCCTATAATTAATTGCCCTTTCTCCATTCCAACTTTCGAAAACAGCCATTACACCGCCCCATAATTGCTCCATTGGATCATCGGGGAATTTATTCCCAAGAGTGTCTTCAATTTCTTTTTTGAATCTTTCAGATAACAACTTCCAGTCATCGGCAGAAAGATCAGTGTCGTTTTTATAATTATTTTTTTCTTTATGCCCATCTATTAAGGATTCAAGCTTATGTCTTATGCCTTTGTTATTATCAGGATTAATGCCGGCAGCTTTTTCCATAACAACATCAGCGTACATCATAATTAATCGCCGATAAGCATCATATACGAAGCGTGCGTTTCCGGTTTTTTCAATAAGGCCGGGTATGGTATTGGATGTTAAGCCTACATTTAAAACTGTTTCCATCATGCCTGGCATTGATTGTCTTGCGCCAGACCTTATTGATACTAAAAGCGGATTTTTGGGGTCGCCAAATTTAGACCCCATAATTTTTTCCGTTTCTATTAGAGCATTTTTAAGCTCAGAATCCAGCTCTTGAGGAAAATTCTTATTGTTATCATAATAATAGCTGCACACATCCGTGGTTATAGTAAACCCGGGAGGGACTGGGATTCCAAGATGATTCATTTCTGCAAGATTTGCTCCCTTGCCGCCTAAGGTGTTTTTCATTTCAGCAGTCCCATCTGCTGATCCATTACCAAATAGATATACGTATTTCACTGATGCCATCCTTATAATAGTTATTAAATATCAGGTTCTTCTTATGAATTATTTTTTGTTAAAAATCAGGAGAAAAATATCGGATTTCTTTTAGATTGCCATTACTATCATAAAAGAACCACTTGTCTACCATTTTTCCTTTTCTATATGCGCCTTGCATCTCTTTTCTTGTCCTATCAAAATCCCACCAACTGGTCCAAGTTGCATCTTTTTTACCATTAGCATAATATCCTTCTGTAAGACGACCATCTTCAAACCAGGCGGTCCACTCTCCTTCTTTAACACCATTAGAGAATGTGCCTTCTTGAACCTTGTTTGATTCGTCATCCCAAAATGTCCATAGACCATCTGCATTGCCCATAGCCAAGGAACCTTCTTTTTCTTTTATACCATTTTGATGGTAGAATGTCCAATGCCCATCCATAATACCTTCATTATATGTACCATGTGATTTTATATGTTCATTATCATACCACTCTGTCCAGTCGCCATGTTTTTGTCCGCCTTTAAAGCCACCTTGTTCTTGCTTGCCGCCACTCCACGGAACTTTTGGTTCTGGTTCAGGCACATCAACTAGGATGATCTCTGGTACGTCTTTCCCGCTTGGAAACCACTTTACCCACTGCCCATCTTTTTTCCCCTCTTTGGTTCTGCCTAAGAAAAGATAATCAGCATCTGGATTCTCTTGAGTAATAATTCCTGTAAAAGGGACATCGCCACCTAGCTTGTAGAACATTGATTCTCTCTCAACAAGATCTTCTAATGCAATATGCTCTAGCCCGGAGCCAAAATCGAAATCAAAATCCTTCTCACCCTTTTTATTCCAATAGGTCCACACCCCTTCTGGAAGACCTTCCTGAAAAAATCCTTCACGCTGCATTTTTCCATCTTCATAATAATAAGTTGTAAGCCCTTCTCTTATTCCGTTTTGATGAAACCCCTGTTCTTTGATTTGGTCTATGTTCGGGTACCAGATAACCCATGGACCTTCTGGGGTATCTGATTTATATGTTGTCATTGTACTACGATAACCATTCACCCAAAATGTGCTCGGGCCATCAAGCTTCCCATTTTTATAAAATTTCTCTTCTTGTTTTTCTTCAGGTGTGAGCCATAAAGTTGAACGACCGTCTCGTTTGCCGTTGGAAAATGATATTTCTTCTGCAAGAGAGCCATCGAGTGCAAAATACTCCCATAAAGCATCTTGTTCATCATCAAGGTAGTTCCCCTCTGATTGTTTGACTCCATTATCATACCACCATGTCCAGACACCATTTTTTCTGCCATTAACATAATACCCTTCCATCTCTTTATTATCATTAAGATACCACCACCAGTTCCAGAGTTCTTCATCATTCTCTGCTTTATATGTAACACCATTGTAAGACCAAGTTCCATCTGTAAATGTTAGGTTGTGGTCATGCTCAAACCACCATGTCCATCGTCCTTGTGGTTCGCCTTTGTTATATGATTGCTCCATATGCAAATGTCCGTTGGTGTACCAATATTGATAATTTCCATCAGCGACACCCAATTCAAATATTCCCTTTTCTTTAAGTGTGCCATCTTCATACCACAGGGTCCAGTTTCCGTGCTTTTTTCCACGATAGTAGATTCCTTCTACTTCTTTTTGGCCATTTCGATACCACTGTACCCACTGCCCATCTCTTCTCCCAGCTTGAAAACGACCTAATAATAAATAATCTTTAAGCCCCCCTGTTTCAACAACTATCCCAGTATAGGGTTTATGTTTTCCTATTTTATAAAAGGTTCCATCTCTTTCTTCAAGTTCTGCAATGCGGACACGGTCAAGACCCGCGCCGTAATCAAATCTAAAATCTTCTGTTCCATCGGCAAAATAATATGTCCAGCTTCCCTCTGGTTCATTGCCACGTATTATCCCTTCTCGGTCTTTATTGCCATTCTTATGCCATACGGTTACTAAGCCATCTAGAACCCCATTAACGTAGGTCTCTTCACCTTTTTTATGGTCTGCATTATTCCATGTAACCCATAGTCCGTGCTTAACACCGTTTTTATAACTCCCTTCTCGATCTTTAATACCATCGGGTCTCCACCAACTCCACAGACCATCCATTTGACCATTAGAATAATTTTCTTGAGCCCTTAACACCCCATCATTATACCATAAGGTCCAAGTGTCATGTTTTTCACCTTTAACATATTGTCCTGCAATAGTCTTGTAATTATCAGTATTCCAAAATAAGTATGAACCATCCTTGATTCCATTTTTGTAGGTTATTTCTTCGGTTTTGCGTCCATCGTCTGCCCAATAGGTCCATTTGTTATTTAATTTATTGTTAGAATAGTCTCCACTTTTTTCTTTAATTATGCCTCCCTCATACCAGGATGTCCATCCACCGTTTAACTTCCCGTCTTTATATGTCGCCTGAAATTTTTTATTTCCATTTTCATACCAGGATGTCCATAGGCTATCTCGTTCGCCATTGGTGAACTTTCTCTCAGATTTTTTTGCTCCATCTGAGAACCATTGGATCCACAACCCACTTTGTTGACCATCTAAGAATTTAGTTTGCTCTTTTTTGATACCTGTTTCATAATACCAGACCCATGTTCCATTCTGTTTACCAGTATCATAAACACCTTCTTCAGACCTGTTGCCATTCTCATGCCAGCGGATTATTATTCCATTTAGTTTTCCAGCAAAGTAATTTGATTCTTCTTTGCGCATTCCATTGATATACCAAGAGGTCCATAGCCCCTCTCTATTTCCTAGCTCGTAGGATCCCTCCATTTGTTTTTCTGGGGGGTCATAAAACGTATCGCCATCTAAATCACGAACAACAGTTTCTGTAGAGTCCCATTGGCCATTATTTTCGCCCTCATCTTGGGTGTTGGGCTCTCCATCTTCACCGTAGTCTTCGTATACTTCACCTTCATACCAAAATGTCCATAATCCATCCCGAACACCATTAGTATAGTTACCTTCAGTTTCAAGTGCCCCACTGGGGTAATATGTTTTCACTAGCCCATCGTTCTGTGCAAATGCTACTGACGATAGAGTGATTGTAAGAACCAGTATTTTCCGCATGGTCAAATCCTCATTGTCTGAGTATGTAAAAAAGGAGTTTTTAGGATGAAGATCTGTTTCATCCCCTTCTCGGATACCTTTTGTTCCCAATATTAAGACAACGAGACGTTAAAGTCAAAAAATTTATAAAAAATCAGTCACCCTTATTTAAGCGTATCCAAAAGCTTTGGCCGAATTTGTCATTAAGGTTTATAAGACCTTCATTTGAATTATTTGTTCCTAGGAAAGCAGTTTCAGTTTCAAATTTATTATTTGTTCTGAGATATCCACCCCCATCACGCCCATTCCCTAAATAAGTTGTCATTTTACCAAATTGATTATATGTGCGAAAATAACCACTTCCGAGGAAAGTCCCTGTTTCTCCGGCTGCATCATAGACACGTAATTGGCCAGAGCTATCTGCGCCAGTACCTAAATAAACAGTTTCTTGGCCATTGAAATTATAGGTTCTAAGATATCCGCCGCCACTTGTACCGGTGCCAAGGAATAGAGTTCTTTCACCAAATTGGTTATATGCCTGATAGTACCCTTCTCCAAGGTAGGAAGAGGTTTCACCCTCTTTATTATAGATACGAAGCTGACCAGCATGGTCTGACCCAGTACCTAAATACGCTGTTTCCTTCTGAGAGTTATTATAGGTCCGGATATATCCGCCACCCATACGACCCGTACCAA
This sequence comes from uncultured bacterium, assembly GCA_964404235.1. Taxonomy (GTDB): domain Bacteria; phylum Fidelibacterota; class Marinisomatia; order Marinisomatales; family UBA1611; genus CACEUX01. Next base: position 9,989 of record CAYOJL010000057.1, read on the forward strand.
CGTATGCTGATTCATCTCCATTCCCATTATATGCTCTCATATATCCACCGCCATCCTTACCCGTACCAATAAATAATGTTGGTTCACCATATTGATTATAGGTTTGCATGTAGCCATTACCTAAGTAACCCATAATAACACCGCGGTCATCTTCTATGGTAAGACTACGAACAACTAGATGGCCTAGTTCATCAGTTTTGGGCCTTAATCCTAAAGTAGTAAATGCAAGAAGTGTGATTAACACACCGATTAGCATACTTTTTGGATCAATGACTTTCATAATTGCCTCCGATGTTGATTGCCATTGATAGTTCTATGCTTAATTTAATCATATTCATAGGTATTAACCCTAATAGGAATTTCTCGATTCCCAGTCCTCCCACGCCGTATCATATCATATTTTCTCACCTCAGAAACTCTTCCTCTATCATCATAGTAATATACATTTTTTTCCAAAACCCTTTCTTTTTCATCTAAAATTGCCTCTATATAGATGCGTCCTTCATTATTTAACAAGACCTCTCTTAATGTTCTAAGGCTCAAAAGAGAATCTGAGTAATAATCATATATTTTGAAATCATCATCATCATTTATGGTATTGAACCTTTCTTCTATTGTCCCATGTTCGTTATATACAATGGTGCTAATACGCCGTCCTAAAATATCATATTCATAGGTTTTAGAGCCGAATGACTGCCCTAATCTACCAACGGTGGCTTCATGTGATAACTGACCAGCATCATCATGAAAGTAAACAGTTTGCAATATAACTGAAGGGTCAAAGTATTCCCCACGCTTGGTCGGTCTTTTAAATGAATCAAGATTATAAGTAGAAACCACCAAAACATAATTATTATAAAATTCTCTTCGCTCTAAGATGGTTCCGGTAGAATCATATTGATAACTTTCCCCCCATATCATTTGTCCAGAATCCTCTTTTTTATTCATCATTTCAGGGTTAATGGCCCCTAAAGGATTATATCTTATTCGTTTAACGGGGTTTCCGGAGTCATCATATTTTTGATATTCTTTCCAATATATACTATCATTTGTGCCTATAAGAGTTGTACTGATTTTATTTCCTAATTTATCATATTCAAACTTATATGATAAAATCATTTCCCTATCATAATTGCGCTTTAGCTTAAGGCCTTCATTCGGCCCTGAAACATATACATACTTTTTGCTCAATGGAAGAGTGTGGCTGTAAATGGTGCTATCGATCATAAATCCGCTTGAATCAAAATTGATTATAATTGAGTTTTTTAATTCTTGCGTTTCGGTTCCAAAACTTTCAAAAACATGGAAAACCTTTATAGTAATTGATTTTGTCCCATATACGATTGAGGTAAGCAGTATATAAACATAAAAAATATATTTTGCACCATTCAACATAATGAAATTTTATAGAGCCATATCATTTATATCAAATGTTGAATTCTGTCCAAATGAATTGAGATAAAAGATAGCCTAAGTAAAAGAGTATTATCCATTTGCCATATAATATGCCTTGGTTTAAAGGCTTAATAGTTTTCCTATAATTAGTTATACTAGAAGAAAATGATTCGCTATCAATTCCTGATGATTTTGCTGTGTATTGCCACAGTTGATACCCAAAGGTTGTAACAATATCAATTGAGGTGACCTGGAAAGACTCACTTGAATACATTTTTGTATAATTATGTTGGTTTATTATATAATCACCACCATCTATAAGATTCATAAATATATTTGAAAAAATATTTTGAGTTATAACTGGTTCAATTCCAATGATTATGCCATCTTTTTTCAATAATCGTCGAAATTCCCTCAAGAGAATTTTACAATTACTTGAATCAACATGATGTAAGCATAGCGAAATAAAAACAATATCAAACGATTTATCTGGGAAAGGCAGCTGGTCATTATCAGAGGAAATATATGGTATCGATTTAAATTGATGGTTGGAAAATGCGCGCCTTGATTCCTCAACTCGACTATAATCAACATCAACACCAATATAATCCTCTGGATAGAAAAGTTTTGAGTTGGTCCCAATCCCAGAGCCAAAATCAAGAACCTTATTCCCCTTAACATATATATTACCAACAAAGTTAAATGTATCTTTACCTTGCAAGGGAACCACAAGGTGTTTGTATACAAATGTTTCCATCTTTCTAAAGATACTCATATAATTAGATTCTCCATGATTGTTTACTAGTGTTATAGTGCGAGTTTAATAGAAAAATTATATACTAAAGCATTATATAATAGAAGATAACGAATTTTAGTTATCTCTTGCTTTAAATCTATAATGTGGTTTAAAATCCAATGAGCCTACCTAGGCTCACTCATGCGGAGTTCTACTTGAATCATACATTCATAAAATGTGCAATGTTGCTCATTACATCATCCTTGATAGGCTCAACCCTTAAGGATGTTAGTTATAGCATTAAACAAAACGGGATTATGATCAACTTGGAGTATGCTGAACCTATTGATGATGATGATATTATTGGATGGAAATCTGATAGGGGCTGGGTCTATTTAACATTGCTTGGGGTTAGAGCACCCAAAAACAAAGTGGTTAATCAAGACTTTTCAGGCGATGTAAGAAAAATCGTCATTGATGACTTTGATGAGTCTACTCAGCTTGCTGTTTTGATTAAAAAGCCGATTTTGGGGTATGACATTATTAATTCAAAAACTTCTCCCAGTACAATAGTTTTTATCCATACAGAAATGAAAAAATCTGAAGTTGCCAGTTTAAAACAACACATAGAAAAACAAGGAACCTCGGTATTTAATGTTGCAAAGTCATCTGGTTTTCCCAAGTATAATACAAATTTTAAAAATGCCTTTGATGAAGCAAGGCAGGAATTAGGACCTAATGCTATTTTTGAATATCATGGTAGGCTATATACAACTAATCACCCTGGTGAAAAGGAAGCATTTCCCCAATCTGTTCTTATGAAAAAATCAATTTCACCTATTAAAGATGGTGAGTTTGATAATTTCACATTAAGAAACCGAAACGAAAGAAGCGTTAAAGATAGTTTACTTGAAGAAATTTATATCAATAGGTCGACAGGTGAAATGCTGACGGAAAGAATTGGAGATTCAACTATAACAGTAGAATATAATTTAAGCGTCCTGTCAAAAGAAAGTAATCATAAAGACGACGGTTGGTTTAGTGGTGAGTTCCCAACATATAGTGAAACAACAAATAAATCGCCTATTGAAGATCAGCGCGCAATGAAAAAGGACACCATAGTTCAAAAAGAAAAACCAGTGCTTGTTGAATCATTGTTAATACAAGAAAATAAAAATGTTAAAAATTGGAAGAACCTCTTTAATATTTTTAAAAGAAATAAAGATGAGCCGAAAAAAGAGAATTTAGAAAAGAATACTGTTATCGCTGATTCAGAGGTAATCACATCCAATGCTAAACAGGAACCATCGGGAAAAATAGAGAATAATTATTCCTCATTTCAAAAAGG
>CAYOJL010000058.1:0-13182 GCA_964404235.1 uncultured bacterium
CTTTCGAATGAAAGCCCTATAGTAAATATTATTACTCAAGAAATTATCTTAGAATCTGTACCCGCTGGTGAAGAAGTAACGATCGGCCCTTTTGAACTTGAAGTAAGTTGGAATGTAGAAGACGGTGAAGAGGTCACCTTTACTGTGACTGCCACGGATGGTGCGGATATATGGGAATATGATGCAGATGTTATTGTGGAAGCACCTGCATATCAATTGCTTTCGACACAATATTTTGATAATGGTAATGGGACACTAGATCCAGGTGAGTCAACCACACTGCAGGTTGTTATAAAGAATATTGGTCATGCACCAGTTCTATATCCAACATTTGAGGCAACCACAAGTGACCCCTATATTAACCTTGGTAATGTTAATAGTGATAATGACTATTTCTGGGATATCGATACTGATATAACATTGACCATTGAGATATCTGCTGAGTCAGATGCTCCTGTTGGACATTCTGCACTCGCGGGACTACTAATTGGTTCTCTTAATACAGAATATGAGTTTGTTTTTCCGTTACCTATCACCCTTGGTATAATGATCGAAGACTTTGAGACAGGGAATTTTTCAGCATATGACTGGCTACATAGCGGTGATTCCGATTGGATCATTGATACAGATGCATACTCTGGTGGTTTTTCAGCTAGATCCGGTGATATAGGTCATAGCCAAACATCTGAACTGTCCATTAATATGAATATTCTTTATGAAGGTGAGATTCAGTTCTGGTCCAAAGCCTCCTCAGAGCAGGGAGCCTCCGGAACCGTCTATGATTATTTAGAATTTTACATTGATGATGAACCACAGGAACTAGTGATCGGTGGTGATGTTGATTGGACCGAGTATACTGTTGATCTGCCAGTAGGGCAGCATTTGCTCAGATGGGTCTATGAAAAAGATGACGCGCAAAGTTCTGGAGAAGATTGTGCCTGGATAGATATGATTCAGTTTCCAGCTGGGGCCGTACCGCCGCTAAATATAGATTTTGGTGATCTGAATTTTGATAATATTGTAAATATTCTAGATGTGATAGTGACGGTTAATTACGTTGTTGGTCATATTGAATTAAATAATGAACAGATCCAAAATGCTGATATGAATCTTGATGGTATGATCAATGTATTTGATATCTTGATGATCGTAGATCATGCACTCTCTAATTGATTAAATATAGATTTTGAATAGTATATACTTTTAGCTCCTAATATAGGAGCTATTTTTTTACCGATATGATAAAAAATAGAATATGAACTCCACTGCCAATTATCGTCTATACTTTGTAGCCACTCTTGCGGTTATCCATAGCCTCATTTTTTGTCAAGCTGATTATTTGAAGAATTTTGACCCTGATTCATTACGTTTAAAAATAGCAGAAGCTCAACGATGCAATGAGCCACCGATAATTGATGGGCATTTAACAGATAGTTGTTGGGAAGATGCTAGGATCGTTGATGAGTTCTTTCAAAATGAACCTAAAGAGCTTTCAGTGCCATCAGAAAATACCTCAGCGAGAGTCTGCTTCGATGATGAAGCCTTATATATTTTTATAGAATCCTTTGATTCCCAACCTGAAAAAATAAAAAAGACACTGGTACGTAGAGACAGATGGATGGATGGATTTGCTAATAATTCTGATTGGGTTGGCGTAACGATCGATTCAAAAAATGATGACTATAATGGCTATTTTTTTGCGGTAAATGCGTCTGGAGTAATAATGGATGTAGCTCTTTCTGGCGAATGGAACTATGATCCTACTTGGAACCCGGTATGGGATGTAAATATTGCATTCAATGACACTGGGTGGGCCGCAGAATTCAAGCTACCATTTGCTGTCTTCCAGTTTGAAAATAAACCAGATATGGAGTGGGGTATAGAGTTTGAAAGATCTATTCATCGATTACAAGAACGCGTTGGCTGGCCTGGGCGTAGTAAATCTATACGAGGACTCATTCTACCGTTGGGTGTTTTAAGAGGTATAAATAATATACCGACACCTAACCAACTCGAGGTCATACCCTATGCATTGACAGGTTATAGTGATGAGGCTCATAATAATATTGGATTAGATATGCGTTATGGGCTGACATCAAATAGCGTGGTGAAAATAACATTTAACCCTGATTTTGGACAGGTTGAGGCAGACCCATCCGTATTGAATCTTTCTGCATTCGAAACCTTCTACGAAGAGAAGCGTCCATTTTTCTCGGAAGGCTCTGAATTTTTTAGTCACCGGATCTCCCTATTTAATTCAAGGCGGATCGGTAGAAGGCCAAATTATTATACGCCAGATGATGGTGAATTAGAAGACATACCAGATTACACTACGATACTTGGTGCCAGTCGGATAATGGGTAGTACAGCATCTGGTATCAATTATGGTTTTATTGGAGCTTTAACAGCAGAAGAATCTGCTATACATGTTGACAGTATTGGTTCCCGGAAGAAGTTAGTGATCGAACCAAAAACAAATTATTCTATTGGGCGCATTGAGGTCCCAATGATCAATAAAATCTCAAGGTTTGGCATTATGACAACAAATGTCTCAAGGAAAGATAATCCTGGTGCGAATGTTATTGGTACAGATTGGGATATAGGATTTTATGATAATAGGCTATACACGAGTGGTCAGATGATTCACTCCAATACAAATGACATAACAGGTAATGCATATCGTTTAGTCTTTGGATATTTAGATCCAGTATGGTGGAGTATCAGGTTCTGGTATGGAACAACAAATGATAAGTTTGATATCAATGACCTAGGTTATCTTGCAAGGAGCGGAACTTCATGGGTTGGAGCAAGATTAGCGTTGCGCAGGGAAGAACCTTGGGGAAAATTCATTAGTAATAATTTAGAACTTAAGATTGGTCAAGATTGGAATGAAGATGGTCTAATAATTGAAAATGAGATAGATATAGAACAAGATAACCTGTTCTCAAATTATTGGGGGATGGGTCTTTTTGGAAAAGTATTTTTACCTGCATACAATGATGAAGATATTTTTAGGAACGATAATGCATGGGCTTATAAGACAGAGCTATGGGGTTATGCTGGACCAAAGATTACCACTGATCGTCGAAAAAAAGTAGTATTTGAATCTAGCCTTGGTGTTGGTTATGGAAAAAATAGAGGGCATGGTTATCGAGCTGGTTTAGAATTAGAAATGAAACCGATCGAACCACTCAATATTGAAATAGAAGCTATGCAGGATAAAAGTCCTAATTATATGCAGTGGGTGGATATTTTAGAGAATATAGATGATACAGTTCGTGTCTATGCTAATTCCATTCTATTAACACGAGATATAACCTTGCGCTTAGATTGGACATTCTCTCCTCGAATGTCACTACAATGTTTTGTACAACCTTTCTATGCAAATATGGATTATGAAAGTTTTTATCGTTTGCAAGCTCCTAAGACAATGGACCTTCAAGAATATGATTATCTCCAAGACCATGAAGACCCTGATTTTAAACTTTATAATACAGTAGGTACCTTTGTTTTTCGTTGGGAATATCGCCCCGGAAGTACTCTATTCTTAGTTTACAATCTTAATCAAAGTAGATATTATTCTCCATCTGAAAATGAATGGTCATCTGAAAATGCAAATGCATTATATTTTAAAATAAATTACTGGTTCAAAAATTAATTTATATAGCTCCTAGATATGCTTCGTGATATTATCAATGTTGTGATCTCACTGCCCAGCCAGCATGTGATCTTTGGTATGATAAGTACTGTTCTTTGCATTGCAGCAGCATGGGTCTACAGCAATAGTTCTGATAGGGTCAAACAGATCATTCTACAGACAATTGGATACCTTGTAGTATTCAATGAGATCGTTTTTCAGATCTATATGATATATTATGGTATTTGGTCCTTAGATACCTCTTTACCGATGGAGATGTGTTATTTATCAGCTTTATTAATACCGGTATATGCCAAAAATCAGCATATCAGACTGTTGAAGACCTGGTTCTTTTTTGCTGGATTTGGGGGCTCTCTATTTGCATTTATAAATACAAACCTTTCTGAAATGGAACACATCTATGTATCTATCCATTATTTTTTTGCGCATGGTCTCGTCATATTTGTAATGTTAAGCATTGTTGCAGATGGATATAGGCCTAAGTGGAAAGACTATTTTATTGCCATCCAATGGACAACAGTACTTGTTGTTTTGATCATTTTGGTAAACCTGGCTCTTGGCAGTAATTACATGTTTACCTTTGAAAAACCTGAAGGAGTGAATTTTACGTTACTCATGCCAGGTTGGCCATATTACTTTTTGATCATGCTTTGCATTGGCCTTGTTTTCTATACATTAATGATGGTAGTCTCAATATCAATAAATAATAGAAGTAAATAACGCTCTAATCGCTTAAATTATATTGTATTGAAATTAAATTTTCTATAAAATCGAGATAGACAATCATATGAAAACTATAGTTAATATTCTTGGATTCAAGTTGAGTTGGTGGGCATGTGTTTTAGGTGCTGTGAATGGACTAAAGTATCTCGGTCCTATTGCGATGCTAATATTCTTGATCCTTCACTTATATCTTAATTCTACGAATAGGTCTGAGCTAAAACTCATACTCATTTTTGCTTTTGTAGGAACTTTTATAGATACTATGATGGCATATTCAAATTTAATCGGATATGTCGGCCTTTATAGTGATGATATAATTATTGCGCCTTTATGGATAACAGCCATGTGGTGTGGGTTCTCTGCACTAGTGAATCATTCACTTGCATGGCTAAAGGATAAGTGGTCATCAGCATTTTTATTTGGTGCTATTGGTGGACCTTTGGCATATATCGGAGGAGAAAAGCTTGGAGCTATATATTTTAATGGAGGGCTTATTGAGATCACTATTATGCTTGGTATAGTATGGGGGGCAAGCATACCACTTATGTATTGGGTCAATGATAGACTAGGTCTGGGAAATAGATGACCAGATCCATCCAAAAATATAATATTTATATATTGATCCTGATCTCCAGTTACGGAGTAGCTGAAATAAAGGATAATAAAACTGAAAAATTATTAAAGACGCTTTATGATAATGAAGGTTGGGTCATTGATAATAGAAAAGAGGGTATTTCATTAAGCAGAAAACCAATTGAAGACATGGGACTAATGGGACTTATGGTAAGGCAAACAATAATGATTCCTAAAGAGATCATACAGAGTGTCATAATGGATGTAAACAACTATGAAAAATTTCTAAATAACAAAGGCCTTATTTCAAAGGTGGTAAATAGAAGCAATAATTGGGTAGATGGGTATCAGTATATTCCCATTGATATACCACTAATAGGTGATCGAGAATATCTATTTCGAATGCATCCTAGTGGCTTTGACAAAGAAGATACTATATCCATTATTCATTGGTACTTAATGGATAAGCAACAGGATATTTTAGTCGCAATGAATGAGAGGCCAAAAGATACAGTCTATCTGGATCATGGTGCTGGGCTATGGGTTGCTGAAGAGATCGGCAAAGACACTATAGTATTATCCTATAGGATATACATGGACCCTGGAGGTTCATTGCCAGACCTTTTGATCAATATGATGAATAAGATCAGCGTTGTGAATATCTTCAAAGACGCTATCTCTGAAGCTCAATATAGATATAATCTAAGTATTCAATAATTGTATATTGTTTTGAAATCTTCGATCTTTCATATATCCTTTTCGTTCTCTTTATTGATTATAGGTTGTAATAATAATCTAGATGAAAATGAATTATTAAAAATGAAAACAGTTGATTTTGTAGATATAGAACGATTTATGGGTGATTGGTATGTGATCGCTAATATCCCTACTTTTATAGAGAAGAGGGCAACAAATGCAATAGAGTCCTATAAACTCGGTGATACTGGTATTATCGAAACAACATTTACGTTTTACCAAGATTCGCCCGATGGAGAAAAAAAAGTTTATAGACCCAAAGGGTTCATATATAATACAAAGACAAATGCTGAATGGAGGATGCAATTTATTTGGCCATTCAAAATGCCTTTCTTGATCATCGGCCTGGACGATGATTATCAATACACCGTTATTGGTTATCCATCTAGGAAGTATGTATGGATCATGGCGCGAGAATCAAAACTGTCAGATGAAATATATGAAAATATTCTTTCTGATCTCGCAGAGATAGGTTATGATATATCGCAGGTCAATAAAGTACCTCAGCAATGGGATTAATTTTATAAAATGAAGGTCGCAATAATTGGTTCTGGGATCTCAGGTCTCACTACAGGTTATTTACTTAGTAGAAATCATGATATCACAATGTTTGAAAAGAATGATTATATAGGAGGACACACCCATACTCATGATATTGAATATGAAGGAAAAAATTGGGCGGTTGACTCAGGGTTCATTGTATATAATGAACGGACATATCCAAATTTCATTAAACTTCTTGATCAACTTGGTGTTGAGCGTCAAATAACAAGAATGGGCTTTAGTGTTAAATCTGAAAGTAATGATCTCGAATATGCAGGACATTCTTTGAATGGACTTTTTGCTCAAAGGTTAAATCTCATAAGGCCATCTTTTATAAGGATGCTCCGCAATATGAAACGTTTCAACCAAGAGGCCAGAAGGGATCTCTCGGCTATTGACCCTGAAACAACATTAGGTGAGTATTTATTATCAAATAATTATTCCAATGAGTTCATTCAACATTATATTATCCCCATCGGAGCTGCGATCTGGTCAACCACCCCCAATGATATGATGGATATCCCTGCTGTTTTCTTTATTAGATTTTTTGAGAATCACGGTCTATTGCAGATCATTGATAGGCCAAATTGGTGGGTTATAAAAGGGGGTTCAAAAACATATGTTGAAAAGATAATCTCCCATTTTAAAGATAAAATAAGACTTTCGACACCGGTGAAAAATGTCAAACGAGAAAAAGACTCTATTACAGTGCACTTTGGAGATGAAGGAGAAAATGAAGAAGTCTTTGATGCTATTGTATTTGCAACACACAGTGATCAATCCCTCGAAATTTTAGAGCAGCCAACAAAAGATGAAGAAGAAATATTGGGCTCCATAAAATATCAAAGTAATAATGCCGTATTGCACTTTGATGATTCTATTCTTCCCCAAAGAAAACTTGCATGGTCTAGCTGGAATTATTTACTTGACCATGATCAGAGCAAGCCTGTAGCCCTAACCTACAATATGAATATTTTACAAGGTCTTGCATGTTCAAGAACCTACTGTGTAACACTGAACAGCCAAGATCTGATCGATTCAGAAAAGATCATTAAATATCTTAACTATGAGCACCCTCTCTTTACTCTACCAAGTATAAATGCTCAGAAACAAAAAAACAAGATCAGTGGAGAAAATAATACTTATTATTGTGGAGCATATTGGCGTAATGGATTTCATGAAGATGGCGTAGTGAGTGCGCTTGATGTATGTAGCCATTTTGGAGAGACATTATGAGTGTATCGAATAAGAGTTTCATATTTAGAGGCACTATTAGGCATAGACGCTTTACTCCATTTGACCATTTTTTCACCTACCCTTTGTTCATGATATATGTTGATCTAAATACTATTAAGGACACGATCAAACGGTCATGGTTATGGAATATTGACAAACCAGCTATGATATCATTTAATCGCGATGATTATCATGGTGCAGGGCAGGGTGATCTTGATTCAGCTGTACGTAAGACCATAAAAGAACAAACTGGTCATCAGGTTAAAGGACCCATAAGATTACTCACACATTTAAGATATTTTGGGTATTGTTTTAATCCAGTGAGTTTTTATTATTGTTTTAATGAAAATGATACAGAAGTTGAAGTGATCATGGCTGAAGTAACAAATACTCCATGGGATGAACGCCATTCTTACGTTATACATAAAAAAGCTAAAAAAGGAAAGATGGATAATCTTACCGCTGATCTTAAAAAGAAATTACATGTCAGTCCATTCTGGGGAATGGATCATGAATATGAATGGCTTTTTAGCCAACCAAAAAAGAATTTAATGGTCAATATGATAAATTATAAAGATGAAGAAAAGGTTTTTGATGCTACGTTGAATATGAAAAGGATACCATTTAGCTTAGGAAATCTCTTAAAACAGGTGGCGAGATTTCCATTTATAACCTTATTGGTTGTCTTTCGAATCCATTGGCAAGCATTTAAACTCTGGATCAAAAAAGCGCCATATTTTATACATCCTGACAAGATCAATCTAATGAAAGGTAATTGAACATATGAGTACAACTATGCAAGTAGATCATCTTGCAGATGCGGTCAAGACATCCAAAAGATCAAGCTTCCTTATATCTATATTCAAAAGTGGACTGTTAAAGAAATTCCAAGGTCTAAAAACTGGTAATATATTGGTTTATGATGGTAATGATGATTTTTCTTTTGGAGATAGCGGTTCGAATGAAAAGGTAGTTGTGAATATCCATTCACAGGAATTCTATGTTATGGTTGGAAGTGGTGGTGCTTTAGGTCTTGCCGAAGCTTATATGGCGGGATATTGGTCCTCAGATAATGTGGTAAAGCTTTTTCAAATAATCTTAAAGAATAGAGAGATCTTACTTTCTCTTGAAAAAGGGTTTGCTAAACTAATCAAACCGATAAATAAAATGATTCATCGTAGTAGACAAAATACGCTTCAAGGAAGCAAAAAGAATATTGTGGCTCATTATGATCTAAGTAATGAATTCTATAAACTATGGCTTGATCCAACAATGACATATTCTTGCGCTTTCTTTAATGATGAGTCTGCAACGCTTGAAGATGCATCCATAGAAAAATTAGACCGCATCTGTAGAAAATTAAATTTATCGGGAAATGACTCTGTCCTTGAGATCGGGACTGGTTGGGGTAGTTTTTCAATTCATGCTGCAAAGAAATATGGTTGCAAGGTTACCACAACAACTATATCTGATGCTCAGTATGAATATGCAAGGTCACGGATCAAAGAGGAAGGATTAGAATCAAAGATCACTCTTATTAATAAGGACTATCGTGAGCTAGATGGTGAATATGATAAGATCGTTTCTATTGAGATGATCGAGGCGGTTGGATACGAGTATATACCAGAATTTTTCTCAAAATTATCATCCTTGTTAAAAAGGAATGGATTCATTGCTTTACAGGGTATCACATATAATGATCAAAATTTTCATGTCTACAAGGATTCGGTTGATTTTATAAAAAAATATATATTCCCAGGCTCTTGTTTGATATCTATTTCACAGATCACTGACGTGATCAAAAAAGATACAGATCTCGCGATGATAGATATGGAAGATATTACAAAGCACTATGCTATTACATTGAATAGATGGAGAAAGAATTTTGTTGATGTACTTCCCAAGATTAAAGAGATGGGTTATTCCCAAGCGTTCATTAATATGTGGGAGTTTTATTTTTTATATTGTGAAGCTGGTTTTTTAGAAAGGAATATTGGAGATGTACAATTGATCTTTGCAAAATCTGGCTCCAGAGATATAAATATCACTTATTAAGATATGATATCAAAACTAATTGAATTAGCAGAAAAAGGTTTAGTTCCTGATTTTATGATCAGGGCAGGCATTGTACGGAACTGCAAGTTTCGACTCCAAAATGAAAGCTCTTTTTCAAAAGAAGAATTGCAGGAAAGAAAGCAAAAGTGGGTTGGCCAAATGAAAGAGAGCCCAATTGCCCTTGTACCAGAAAAGGCTAATGAACAACATTATGAAGTGCCTCCATCATTCTTTGAACAGGCCTTAGGTTCTAATCTCAAGTATAGTTCTGGCTATTGGCCTAATAAGAATACAACCTTGGATCAATCTGAGGTCTCTATGTTGGAACTAAGTTGTGAAAGAGCAGAATTGATAAACGGGCAAAATATTCTAGAGTTGGGATGTGGTTGGGGATCTCTAACTTGTTTTATGGCAAGCCACTATCCAAATAGTCATATTACTGCAGTGAGTAACTCAAAGGATCAAAAAGAACATATTTTAAAAAGATGTGAAGATAAGGATTTGAATAATGTAGAGGTTATTACTGCTGATATGAATGAATTTAATTCAGATCATAGTTTTGATCGGGTCATATCCATAGAGATGTTTGAGCATATGCGTAATTACAAAAACCTTTTATCAAGGATCTCAACCTTTTTGGATGTTGATGGTAAATTATTCATTCATATTTTTGCCCATGACAGTCTAGTATATCCATTCGAGAACAAAGGAGAAGCAGACTGGATGGCAAGGGAATTTTTCTCCGGCGGGATGATGCCTTCTCATGACCTTTTTGAATACTTTCAAGATGATCTTAAGATTGAAAAGAGCTGGAGGATGTCGGGAACTCATTATGAAAGGACTTCTCTAGCCTGGTTAAGAAAAATGGATAATAATAAAAGTAAGATCATGGAAATATTTGAAGATACTTATGGGTTAGAAGATGCAAAAAAATGGTTCCAAAGATGGCGTATCTTTTTTATGTCATGTGAAAAATTATTTGGATATAAAAATGGTAAAGAGTGGGGGGTATCCCATTACCGCTTCATAAAACATTAAATTATTCTATGGAAATATTGATCTTTCTTTTCTGCCACTGGTATCTATCTCTGTTCTTTCAGACATTCTTTTTACATCGTTATGCCTCACATAATATGTTCAAGATGAGCCCATTTTGGGAGAAGGTGTTTTTCTTTCTTACTTTTATTTTCCAAGGCTCATCCTTCTTACACCCTGCGGCGTATAGTGTAATGCATAGACGGCATCATTCATATGCAGATACACCAAACGATCCACATTCACCTGTTCATCTAAAGAATATCATCTCCTTTAATATGGCAACTGTGGTTGAATATAGAAAACTGGTCAATGAATTTATGAAAGGTGAGAGGAGCATTTCGGATGCACCTAGGTGGAATCGTTTAGAATCGATCGCAGAATCTTTATGGACCAGAGCCGCTTTCATTTTCTTATATTTTCTATTTTATGTTGTATTTGCAACTTCTATGTGGCAATTCTTATTATTCCCATTACATATTACTATGGGTTCTATGCATGGATTCATAGTTAATTGGTTTGGCCATAAGACAGGTTATAGGAATTTTGATTCAATGCCTGATAACTCAAAGAATACTTTGCCTGTGGACTTTTTAATGATGGGTGAACTATATCAGAATAATCATCATAGAAAGCCCAAAGATCCTAATTTTGCAGTGCGTTGGTTTGAATTAGATTTTGGCTACCTTGCAACATCAGTTCTTAAAAGAATTAAAATAATACACTAATAAATAATGTCACAAAATATTAAAGATTATATAACTGTTCTTATTGTGTTTATTGTAGGGTCTCTGATCGCAATTGCAGGCTCATATAAAGGTGACCAGTATCATGGTTATCCGATATTATTTATATGCATGGTCATTAGTTTTGTTTTGCACTGGGTCGCTTTCGTACCCTCATACTTAGCAAGAACAGAAAAATTTTATGATATAATTGGAACTGTTGCATATCTTTCAGTTTTAACCACAGCATCTTATCTAACAATCCTTTCATCAAATAATGATCTACAGATAAGGTCAATTATAGCCATAGCTCTTATCACCGTATGGGCACTAAGATTAGGCCTATTCCTTTTTATTCGTGTTCTAAAGGTAGGAGAAGATCGAAGATTCCGTGAAGTAAAACAAAATTTCTCTAAGTTTTTAGTGTGGTGGAGTGTATCAGCATTATGGGTTTTCCTTACTACTGCAAATGCATTAACAATGATCATTAATAATGTCAGCTCTTCTGATGATCTATATCTTTACCTTGGTCTATTACTTTGGTTGATCGGTTTTTCTTTCGAGGCTATAGCTGATGAACAGAAAAGAAGGTTTAGAATTGATATAAATAATAAAGATTCTTTTATTCACACGGGTCTTTGGAGCATCTCTAGGCATCCAAATTATTTTGGTGAAATATTATTATGGATAGGCATGGCGGTTATTGCCTTACCTACTTTAGAAGGTTGGCAATATGTGACATTGATCTCACCATTTTTTATTTATATACTTCTCACTAGGGTGAGTGGTGTAAATCTTTTAGAAGAAAGAGCAGATCAGAAATGGGGTGGCAACGAAGAATATGAGATGTATAAAAAGAATACTCCTGTTTTAATTCCCTATACAAAATAAGAGAGCCGTGAATGCCTCGTATTCTATTCATTACTATAGTTATCGCATTATTCTTTTCACAAAATTCAATTATGGCTATTGAGACCCCAAACTTTAAATTAATAAAAAAACAAGGCGAATTCGAGATTCGTGAATATGAGCCTATGATCATTGCTATGACAAAAGTTAAAAGTGACTACCGGCAAGCAGGCAGTACTGGATTTAGAAGAATTGCAAATTATATTTTTGGTGGAAATCAAAAACGAATGGAAATTGCAATGACAGCACCTGTTATTACTGACGTACCTAATGCGAAAGGTATGTATGAGATACTATTTGTGATGCCAGCTCAGCATTCATTTGATGAACTGCCAGTCCCCGATAATGCTAATGTTGAGCTTAAGGTGAAAGAACTGGGGAAAACAGCCGTTATTAAGTTTGGTGGTTGGGCAACTGAGAGTAGAGCAACTTATTATAAAGAAAAATTAGAAAGTTTTATCAACAACAGTGGATATGATATTAATAGTGATTATATGGTTGCACAGTATAATTCGCCATGGGCCTTGCCTCCATTTCGAAGAAATGAAATTATTGTAATGATAAAATAAATAAAATATCGCTCATAACGCTCATTTAATACTTGAAGCGTTCATAATTAGTTTATAATCTTTATCTATAAATAATTCAATACAATATGTCTTTTGAACAAAAAGTAATAATAAAAGGTGTCGAACCACTTGATGTGATCAGATCATTTCATGACCATAGGTTTGTAGAGTTTCTTACAGCACTGCAACCAGTGAGAATAACAAGTTGGAAAGGGATTAATAATGATATGGAAGCATCTTTTTCATTTTGGTTCTTTGGGTGGCGGGATATAAAGGTCGTACATAAAAATTATGGTGTTACTAGAAATTCTCTTCAATTTGAAGATAAAGGATTAAAACTACCTTTCGGGCTATCTAATTGGAATCATCATCATATTGTTGAATCACACGAAAAAGGGAC
>CAYOJL010000059.1:0-11549 GCA_964404235.1 uncultured bacterium
TGCAGGCGCATGGATTGCAGGCAGTGCGATTATTGGAAGCCTGTTGTAATCAGTCCTCAGCATCAAATCGATCAAGGGTTGATGTCAATGATGCAATCTCCTTTCGGATATTTTCCTTTTGCCTCGAACCTAGAGTGGCGTCCTTGAGTTGTTCTTCCAAATCTTCGACGAGAGTTTTCAGTGAATCCCTCTCTTCACGGTAGAACTTTTCATCCTTTGACATCTTGACTCGTGCTGCCTTCTGACGCGCCTTCTTGCGTTTCTTGGCCGCTTCAGTACCACTCTTGGGCATTTCAGGCAATTCGATAGATGTCGGGAATGGGATGTCGATTCCTTCGTCGTCAAACCGCTCAAATACACGCTGCAGAATCCAATCTCTGACAGGCCACTGATCTGAATAATTGTCAATCCATGCGTAAATTCTGAAATCAATTGAGTACTCACCCAATTCTACGAAGAGAACTCTTGGAGCTGGTTCTTCAACTGTGTAAGGGCACTCTTTGGCAATTTCAAGGAGGACTTGCTTCACATGAGGTGGTTCCTCACCATAGGCAGCGCTGACTTCGATGAGGAGATTGATTCGCCGTGGTTGACCATCTCCGCCTCCTCGTGCCATATTTCGAATCTTAGAAGAAACCAATGTGTTGTTGGGAATGATGACCAGTTCCTCAGAGTGGGTGAGCAACTTGGTCGACAAGATGCCAGTAGAAACCACGCGACCTTCAATCCCCTCAACCTCAATCCGATCACCAACATCGAATGGACTGTCCATTGCCAACATGAATGAGTTGAGGATGTTTCCAATCGTGTGCTGTAGTGAGAGACCGATAATCAAAGAGAATAACGCGAAGGATGCCAATATTCCAGTGATTTCAACTTCCAACTCTCCAAGAATGGCGTTAATACCAATCAGCCAAATTACAATTCGAACAATGATGCTGATGAAATGGTTCCCACCAGTGACTGAAACTCCGCCCTTCTTGTTGCTATTCAAGAATGCCATTAGTGGAGGTGTTGCAATCTTCACGGTGGTAGTCAACATCATGGTGAGGAGGAGGATATACAGTGAATTCATGATGTGGAACACACTAGCCAATAGTTCAGGATTCACCCACAATAAAGAGAGGTTGATACAGATGATGAAGAAGAAGAATATCACTTTTGATTCTAGTGCAATATACAGATCATTGTCCCAACCCACCTCTGTGTCATTGACCAGTTCAGCCACCCTTCTCAGGATGAAACGTTTCAATGTGTAAATGGCAAATGCGCTAGCAGCAATACAGATTAGAACTTGGAAGTACCAGTCCAATCCATCTAGTGTTTCCATTCCTTTTTCGATTGACTCTCTAACCGTATCGATCATCTAAATCACTCCTAATTTTCGTGCAAATCTTTGGCCTGTTGAGCCCATTTGTCGCGATGTACCCTGCCTCTGAAGTACTCAATGGCCACGTTGACCTGTTCTTCGATTTCTGGCGTCATCTTGGAAATCTGAAGGAATGTGTAAATCCCCAAGGCATTGAGTTTCTCTTCAATGAATGGACCAATACCTTTGATTTTCTTCAAGTCATCTTTGTCAGATGCTTTGGCGACACCTAGGGTCTTGAAATCGATGAATTCAGCCTTGGCTGCAACACGAGCGAGTTCGGCTTCTTTCTTGGAAAGACCTGCCATCTTCTCCTCCATTTCGGCCATCTTGGTAGCCATCTTTTCTTCCATCTCAGCAAGGCGCTTTTCTGCATCTCTTTGCGCCAATGCAGTGGCTTCTTTGTTGGCTTGTTTTTCAGCTGCTTCCCTCTCTTTAGCGACGGCCTTCTTCGCCTTCATTTCGGCCTCAACCTTGGCTTTGGCTTCCGCCTCAATCTTGGCTTTGGATTCGGCTTCAGCACGCACCTTTTCTTCGACCTCTTTACGCAACTTCTTCTCCTTTTCAGCCTCGGCGGCGGCCTGTTCAAGTGCCTCTGCCTTGGCCTCTTCGCGAATTCGCTTTTCCTCGGCCTTTCGAACTTCAGCCTCTGCTTTTTCACGGGCCTTGCGGTCACTGGCAGATTCCTGGGTTTGGACATTCCAAAGGAAGTATACCGAGGATGTTCCTGCCTTGATGAGTGCTTCATAATCAGCAATACCACTCGATTCTAGGCCTAGATTGTCGTTGAATTCAAGGCGGAAACGGAGGGATCCATTTCCTTCCCCATCATCGTCTATAACCTCAATCGGTTCCATTCTGAACCGGCCATCATTCTCGCGGTCATTGAGATCAGTAAACCGGATGATGCTACCTGCATCCAGATTGTCGATTGTGATCATTTCCTTGCTTTCCACGGAGGAACCACGTGCCAATTTCTCAACTGGGTCAAGCATGAATGGATCCTCACGGGTACCAACTCCAAACACGAATACTGGCTTGGAGGTGGTATACTCTGGTTCAGCATCTCGGTATCGACGGATAAGGGTTAGAACCGATTTTTCATTGCCTCTAAAGAGCACCAACAATAGGAGAAGGAGGAGCAATAGCAAGATGCAGCAGGCTGTCCAACTGAGATATTGACTCAATCCTGAATCCGAATCTTCTTCTGGCTCTGGCTCTGGCTCTGGCTCACTTTCAATCTCTGGCTCTTCATCATTGACGTCGCAGATTCCATTCTCATCTAGATCTTCAGGGATACTGGTGGCATTCAGCGGTTCAGTACCACAATCAATCTCATCCGTATCGTTCCAACCATCACCATCGTCATCCATGTCTTCAATTAGAATTCCAAAGTATGGCGAATACAGGATATTGTCGGGGTCTCCATCTCCATCGGTATCTGCGTGTGCACCAGAATCGAGTGGGAAGGCATCTTCGACATCAGGGGAACCATCGTTGTCATCATCATCGTCTAAGACGTCACAAGCTTGGTCTGTGTCAGAATCTACAGGGATACTCTCTGAATCCATTGCGTCTGTTCCGCAGGCGTTTTCTAGTCCATCTGCCCAACCATCCCCGTCTGTATCAGACTCTAGCGCATCGCAAATCCCATTTCCATCAAGATCTGATGGGACGTCGTTCGCATCCAATGGGTCGGATATGCAAGTGGCTTCTTCTTCGTCGGAGTAACCATCGTCGTCATCGTCCTCGTCGATAGCATTGCAGATTCCATCGCCATCTGTGTCTACTGGTGAACTCGTGCCATTCATGGCATCATTCGAACAGAAGCCTTCCATCTCGTCAGACCAGCCGTCGTTGTCGTCATCGTCATCAATGATGTCGGGCAAACCGTCGAGGTCGTTGTCTGTAAGGACTGAGACCATGATTGTGTAAGATGCACTGTGTTCCGAGTTGTTCGCCCAAACCGTATACAATGTTGGGTCCAAGAGTTCAGTTGGTGTACCCGAAATCACACCGGTATCCGATGTCGAACGTGCGGGGCTAACACCATCGAAGTTCAGACCCAATGGTAGTGCTGGACTAATTTCCCAGGTGTCGATGTCTCCACCCGCTGCATATGGAGTGAAGTCGGCCATGCTGACGTTGAGTGACAATTGGAGAACCGCAGATGGATAGACCATCAATATCATCGAACCATCATCGTCGTCCATGGCATCACAAATTCCGTCTCCGTCGGAATCGAATGGGCGGCTCGAAGGATTGCTCGCATTGGTTTCACAATCCTCTTCGTAGTCATCATACCAACCATCACCATCGGTATCGGGATCAGACTCGTCCGGATCACCATCACCATCCATATCGGGTAAGATGACGATTGTGAGTGTGGTTGAAGCGTTCGCATCTTCTTCGAACCCTTGTGCAAACACCGTGTAAGTGGTCAACTCAGTGAGCGTTGTCGGTGTACCCCAAATGGTTCCGTTATCAGCACCGAAATCGAGTCCGGCCGGCAATGCAGGTGTAATCGACCAGGTGATTGGTACCGCTCCAAGTGAGGACGGGTAGATGGTCAGGATTGGATGGTCGATTGCCAAGCGTTGTTCACCGTAAGGATAGAACACATACATGCCTGTCCCATTGATGGTAATGGAAATCGTGACATTGGCGCTACCACCGGAGTTGTTCGCCCAAATCGTGTAGTTTGCAGCGGGTGTGTTGCCGGCAGGAATTCCTGAAATTACACCATCTTCGTCGAGTGTTAATCCATAGGGAAGATCTGGTGATACTTCCCAAGTTTCAATTGCACCACCCAAATTGGTGGGCACCAACGGATTGATTGGAGTCTCCTTGGGGAATTCAAACTCTGTATCCTCATACGAAATCACAGGGATTGGTTCCAATACGGTCAGGGTGAATTCAGAACCTTCGTTACAAAGCCCCCAACTGTTGCAAGCCTTCAGAGTGAAGACCGTGGTAGACATGTTGCCTGTTGGGGTTCCTGAAAGAACACCCGTCACAGGGTGCAGCAGCACACCTGCTGGGAGCACGGGTTCAGAGACAAAGGATGTCACATACTGTGGCGTGGTAATCGTCGGTGTCACTGTGACAATCGCGTTCCCACGTGTCACCGCCTGCGTCATGTTGTCATCCCAACTGACGGTCGGGGCCTCAGGTGCAATTCCAAAGGTGATGTCGACCGAAATGGTTCGAGTCACCGGTGAAGTGATGGTTGCGTTCAGCATGTAAGTTGCATTCGCAGTCATTTGATTGGGCGTACCGTAAAGACGACCCTGGTTTGAATCAAAGGTCAATCCAGAAGGTGGGCTTGGGTACAAGGTCCAACTGGTGTAGCTTTGGCACGAACTTGTACCGTGACCATTGCAAGCCGCACCCATGGCGGGCAAGTTGACATTCGAATTGTTTCCAATTAGGGTATGATTCGCAGCGTGGTCTAGAGAACCGAACATTCGATACAACTGCATCGAACCAGAGGTGCTTTGTCCACTGCTACTGTACGTATTCAATAGCGTGTTCTTGCCCCAATATGTGCTCCTCAGATCTGCAACGAAAAACGGTTGCCCAAAGTAATCAGTCCCCATGTCTGAGACTTTTCCACTACTATAACCACCGTTTGATCCAGTGTAGTATGCCAAATCACCATCTTCTGATACACCAAACATTTTCCAATAAGACGGACTTCCTGATTCGGTATCCATGAGGATGTTGACCATTCCATCGCCATCCACTGTAGAATACATGCTACCGCCTGATGATGCTGAACCCCAAGCATCATCCAACATTTGAGCCCAATGTTGAGAACCATCCGTACCCAATCGCATTGCTGCGACGTAATACTGATTCTCGATGTCTAGACTGGTCCCATCCATGTTCAGTGTGCAACCACTGCTACAGTAGGAGGTGAACTGGGCTGTCGCAAACATCATGCTTCCATCACTCAAGGTTTCCAAGATTGCATTGTCGGTGTTTGTACTCATCGAACTGGAGGATTGAGTGATATTCTTGGCCCATTGCCAATTTCCTGAAGCATCCACATGGGCAAGATACCGATAATTGTTGGAATTGTGCGAGATTTGATGGCCATCGAAATCTAATCCGTAATTTGTCGTACCCGTGATTGTGGCTGAACCATCAGGGTGTGATACCACCTTGACGTTGCTAGATTCATGGGCACAATTACCGAAAGAGTGTGCAGCCTGGGCCCAAGCACCATTCCCATTGGCATCCAACCGAACAACAAATGCGCGATTATAGTTGAGACAGTTTGTACCAAAATCTAGATTCATTCCGGCGAAGGTGATGTTGTTTCCAGATGATGCAATATTTGCTCTACCAGAAATCGTGACATTCCCGTTGGAATCGACAACCATGTCGGTGGAAATCACCACAGGGCTCCCTGAATTCCGGATTCCCGATGAATGGCTAACCCAGAGCAAATTACCATTTGGATCCAATTTCATCAGCATGGAATCATCAATATTCACTGTACTGAAGGATTCATCGACATTCATGGCCTTGATTTCAACATCGCAGTTTGAACTCTGGGCAAGACCGTCGAAATTGACCAATACATGTGTATTGCCCTGAGAATCACTCACCATTTCTCGGACTTCACCGTTGCAAAGTTGTGCTGAAACCACCCAGTCCCAAGTACCATCCACGCCACGCTTGGCAACAAAAACATCGTTGGAGTCAACAGCATATTGGTTCACCAAATAGGTGCTAGAACCGGTCTTGAATTGTGTATTGGCTTGAGCAGAGACGCTGCTTGAGTATCGGTTGGCATAGTACATGTTGCCCGTTGCATCAAATGCCAATTGGTTGTTGGATCCAACTGTACTTTGCTGGTATGGCAACTGTTCGTATCCGTTGAACAATGGAGATTCAGACAGAATCTGGATGATGATGGTTCCAGACCAGGGATCATTGCTTGAAGTGGTTGAGATGGTGTATGTCCCTCCAGTGACATCCGATTCTTGAGGTGTTCCCGAAATCTCACCCGTCAATGTGTTGAGCGTAAGGCCTGAGGGCAACGCGGGTGTAATCGATACAGAATTGGGTACAAGACCCGTCATCATCGGTACCACGCTTGAGGTCGAGCCGACCTCAAATCGGATCACATCTCCATAATCCAATGTGGCCTGATCCAATGCATCGCAAATACCGTCATTGTCCGCATCTCCGGGGACTTGATTGGCGTCCACGTCTTGCATGAATCCACCAAGATAGTGAATCATTGAGGGTCCGTGTGAACTGCTTGTACCCTCATACGAATGGATGAAGGGGTCACCATTGGCATCTAACGTCAAAGAGAGCGACTCATAGCGTAGTTGTTGGACACCTGCCCTCACGACATCATGTACCCAATTTCCGCCTACTTGGTGTGTGTGATACAGTGTGTTGTTGCTATAATCTAACCAAGCAAAATACGGAACGCCTGAACTGTTGAGGACCATTTCGACTGCAGCTAATGAGTTGCTTTGCGGACGACCATCGGTAAAGCCTGTGGACCAAGATGTGCCTCCGTTAGTACTGTACCTGTAAACCAATTCTGTACTGTGAACAAATACAGCATGAATGGTTCCTGAAGCATCAATCTTCATTTCCGAAAATTTGGGGTCCATGGCATAGCTATGTCCACCCCACATGTAGTTTGGACTGGTACTCCAAGATGAACCATCATAGGTCCAGTGATGTATCCCTCCTAAACTGCTTGAATAGGCGATGAAATGCAAGTTACCATTGCTATCGATTTCGATTTGGGCATAGGGTGAGGTTGCACCGGAAGGATACTGGATTGTACCGGAGTTCCCATCTTGATCTTTCCAATCAATGTGGTTATTGTCGTTTACATAGACTATTCCATTGGAAGAAATGGTCATGTCAGTATCATAAGAGTTGCCAGTACTGGCCGACATGAAGTGAGTTGACGAACCAAATGAGGTCGGTGTCACTTCAGATTTGTATACGCCATATCTTTGTGAGGAGTAGGCGTAACCATCGTACAATTCCAGCTCGCCTGATGAACTCCAATATTGGCTGCTGGTGGAGTAAATGGTAGTATAATCCTGATTATTGCCAAGATTTGCTGGATCAGTGTAAGACCACAAGGTCGGGTAACCATAACTCGCAGCTTGCGGTGTACCGACCATCCGGAGCCCATGATTATCAAAAATCAAGTCTGTCGGGTAATTGTAACGAGGGCGAGACCAGGAGTGTGTTGAACTCCCTGTCGCGAATGAAGACCAAGCATTGCGTGGTTCGCACATGGTTTCATCTACATCACTCCAACCATCGTTGTCATCATCGGTATCGACAAAGTTGCACAGCCAATCGCCATCGGTATCGACAGGGACCGAGGAAGACGAGAGTGGATTGGTTTGACAAGCGGTCTCGTTGGTATCCCACCAGTTGTCATTGTCATCGTCAATGTCCTCAACCAGTGATGTCAAACAATTGGAGGCAACCGTGTTGGGCATACCATCGCCATCGGTGTCCAAATGAGCACATTGATCGAATGGGAAATCGTCGATTTCATCTAGATAACCATCGTTGTCATCATCGGTATCCCACAGATTGATGGTACCATCTGTGTCAGTATCGACATCTCTCAACCAGAGATTGGTATCGGGTAGATTGTGACCCATATGAACGGCTTGATTGCCCCATGTGGATGTATCTTCATGGCCCAATTGCCCATGTGTATTGTAACCCCAACATCGGACTTGGCCATCTTCTCGAATCGCACACATCGATTGGGTTCCCAATGCTGCCGATTCAACAAAATCACCGACATCGGTGACTTGTAAGTTGGAACCCATTTCGTGGGTAGAATCGATTCGATTTGTGTTTCCGATACCCAATTGGCCATATCCATTGTATCCCCAACATCGTAGATGACCATCCTCCATCAAACCACATGTGAATGAGTTGTCCACAGAAGTTAGGGAGGAATAGTAGTGGTTGGAAGGTTGGCTGGTGTAAATCTGATTGACGGTTAATCCTCCGAGCAAAGCGTAAGGCAATCCATCTCCAACTTCAGAAGATGAATCTCCTAGACTCCAGGTTGAACCCGAGCCCAATTGCCCATATCCACCATAACCCCAACACTTGACGTTGCCATCGTCCAAGATGGCGCAGGAATATTGTGTTGAAGCTGAAATTTGGATGGTGGCTCGATCAGTTCCCAAGTCGAGATAAGGCAAATTGGTGCCCATATCAGCAGATGAATCACCCCAAATGGTCGTCGAACTGGAACCTGTGAGTAAGGTTCCATAACTGGCATAATGATAGCCCCAGCATTTGGAGAGGCCGTTCTCAAGAACTGCGCAAGAATGCGCAAAACCAGCGGAAAGATCGGTGGCCCGCAAATCATCTCCAAAGTCTACAGCCACAAGGTTGGCACCCATGTGATTGCTGGATGAACCCACTTCGGATGAGCTGGTGCCTGCACCCAATCGCCCGGAATTGTAATTCAACCCCCAGCATTTGACCTCACCATTGTCCATCAATGCACAGGTGTGGTGGGAACCAGCAGCAAGTTTGATGGCCACGCCATCCAAATCTGTGAACGCAAGATAATCTCCCATTTGCTGAGATTGCTGACCTTGATGAGTGGAATTTCCTTGGCCCAATTGACCGTAGTCGTTGCGCCCCCAGCACTTGACGCTGCCATCGGAAATCAGAGCACAATTGTGATGTGAACCTGCAACGATTTGAGTCGCAGTGAGATTGGTACCCAGGTTGGTAAATGCCAATGATTCACCCATCTGACCTGCGAGTCTACCTTGGTTGGTGGTATTCTCTTGACCCAATTGCCCATAGTAATTGTACCCCCAACATTTGACCAATCCCTGGACTGATAGTGCGCAGAAGTGATATTGTCCTGCCGCAATTTGAGCCGGTCGGAAGAAAGCAATTTCCAAATCATTGGATGACGCTTGAGGGGTAATTTCAGTGCCTGAACCCGAACCGGTTGCGACCGGATCATCCGGGCCGTAATCGTCCCCATAGGATGCATCGTTTCCTAGCGCACCTTGTGAACCATCGCCCCAACAGTAGACCAGAGTAGTACCTGAATTCTCAAACAAACCACAAGTGCTTGCCCCACCCTCGCTGGTTTCAATCTCAATGGCTGTCCAGCCATTGGGCTCTTGAACACCCAAAGGCGACATGGAAGATGTGGGGGAGCCGGTGCCCAATCCCAATTGTCCGTTGGTGTTGTCACCCCAACAGTACGCTTCTTCGGCCACGATTCCACAACCGTGTCCAGTTCCAACACTGATGGATGTGTGTGCATCACCAGTGGAACCCATCTCGACTCGAGTCCCATTCACAGATGAGTTGGTATTGCCCAGCAGGTTTGCACCCCAGCACATGGATTCACTGAGTTCAGAATTGAATGCACAAGTGACATCGTCGCCTGCGCTCATTCCACCGAATTCCAAATTCGAGGTTGTTGCATAATGGCTGCCAGTTCCAGCGAGATCCACCAGAACTGGAGAACTGCTGTTGGTCGTCGTGGTCGTACTACTTCCAAGCGTCATGCTTGAGGTTCCACCATTGTAACCCCAGCAGTAGACCGCATTGGCTGTATTTCTTGCACAGGTGTGTCGTGAACCCGTCGCAAGTTCTTCGATGAAGCCAACCGAACTTGGCATGTCAAGCAGCAATGGAGTTGAGGACTGACCTCCGGATTGCCTAGAGATTCCAGTATCGATGCTGATGTTATCAATCCAAACCGTGTCTTCAGCAGTATTGGTACTCCCATCTTTTCCATATCCCCAAGTGAAGGTGTGTGTGCCTGCAGAATACGAAGTGTTGTAATTCTGCCAAGCATTGGTTCCAGACCAGCGAGCATCGTAGGATGTGCGTGAACAACTTGGATTGTCGATGCAGAAGAAGAGGAAGTCGGCACCCTGCTGAGTAATGGTTCGATAATCAAAACTGATGTTACCACCATTGGTCAACAAGGTGATTGAGAACTTGACAGATTGCCAACTACCGTGATTGTTGCTCTTGTAAGATGATGTTCCATCACTGGCGACGGCGTTATCAACAGACCAAGACGGTGTTTCTGTGGCCACCCATTCACTGCTGGGTGTTGATTCCCAACTTTCAGTAAACACTGCGCTGGAATCTGCAACCAAACTCTCTCCTGTTTGGGAGTCCGCACCATTGCCCCAGCAGTACACATCTCCACTCTGTGTGGTGATGCAAGTATGACTGGATCCTGCCGATACGGAAAGGGCGCGAACACCTGCAGGCAGTTGTGCCATTGAAGGTAAGGAACTACTTACTGATGTTCCAATCCCCAATTGCCCATCCGAGTTTGAACCCCAACAGTAGACATCTCCATCCCGGCTGACCGCACAGGTGTGGTCTTGTCCTGCATCGACATCGATCGCCTCAAAGTCAGAGGGAAGGTCCACAGAGACAGCCCAAGCGGACTTGGGTGCAGTTGTACTGGAATCACCCAACTGGTGAACATCGTTCTTGCCCCAGCAGGATACGGAGGAATCCGCAAGGATGGCACAAGCGTGGTCTTCACCCACAGTAATCACGCTGGACTCACCGACTCTTGCGAGATCATTCTTCGAATCGAAGCGGTCACAGATTCCGTCACCATCAAAGTCGCTTGGAGTACTGTATGAAAGGAAGCGGTTGGACCCACAACGAATTTCTTCCATGCCTGTCCAACCATCTCCGTCACCATCGATGTTGATGCCCGTGCCTCCGTATCCAACCTTATTGAACACATACAAGTCATCCGGTCCACTACCTAATTCGAGGTGGGAAGCCACCCAAAGGCGGCCTGAATGGTGTACTGCGGCCGAAAGATGACCTGATCCGAAATTGAAGATTTGGTCAGATTCCCATGAGCCATCAATTAGGTGATACGCCATGGTAGTGGAGCCTTGGCTTGCAACCACGATCGGAGCCATGTCTGCATCGACAACCAAGTCGAACACATCGGTTCCCGAACTGGTAACCACTTGGTCTGCCCAGTTTGAGGCAGTCAAACATGTTGCATTCCAGTGATCCCAACAGACAGAATAGACCAGCCCTGAACTTGAGTAGTGCAGCATGTGGATTGAATTATTCAATCCGACGGCGATTGCGATGATCGCGGAGTTTGTGGTGGCAATATTTGCCTCAGAAT
>CAYOJL010000059.1:11559-12805 GCA_964404235.1 uncultured bacterium
TGGCTTGCAACCACGATCGGAGCCATTTCTGCATCTACAACCAAGTCGAACACATCGGTTCCTGATCTTGTCACGGTTTGTTTGTCCCAGTTTGAGGCTGTCAAACATGATGCATGACAGACCGCATAGGTCAAGCCCGAACTTGTGTTGTAGAGCATGTGGATTGAACCATTCAATCCTACAGCAATTGCGCTGTGTTCCGAGGTAACTGAATAGACATTGACATCAGAATAACTTGAGCCTGAATAAACTCCGTAGTAGACCCCACCATGCCAAGTCGGCGGCGAGGAGACAAAGTGAGTGTCACCATTCGCACCCATATCTGAATCCCAAGAACTTGCAATTACTCTGGGTGCCATTGCATAAGTGGAAAGAGATGTACCGTCAAACACAATCTCTGCGCGCAGAGCAACCGCTGAACCACCGGATACTTGAGTGCGAGATGGTGGGCTGGTCGAAGTCGTCCATCGACCATTTGACTTGGTCGAATAGTAGAGTATGTTGTCTTCGTCAATGTGAACGATGTGTGGAACATCATTGCCATCAAATGTGAGATCGATATCGATGATGGCTCCATCGGCATCATGTGGAATGATTTCAATCGCCCATAGACCGTTTTCGTAAGTGGCGAAGCGCAATTGGTCATCGGACTTGTCTTCCATGTAGACCACGGAAGCACAGCCATCGGAACGCAACTCAAGGACATTCAGGTCTCCAAGGTCTGCAACAGCCTGAAGATCGACTTCTTCTGGATTGAAGGTATCATGGATGGGCACGAACATTCGCGCACAATCTTCGGACTCGAATGTATCTGAAAGGAATAAATCGATATCGGCTGTCGGCATGTCCTGAGAATCGTCACCACGGTATGAGGTGTCACCATATCCGAGGCGGCCTTCTTGGCCTGAACCCCAGCACTTGATGGCTCCTGAGCTCTTTAGGGCACAAGCAAATCCGTCACCGACTTCAACTTGAGAAATACTACCGGAAGCGAGATTGATGCTGTTGAGGTTGCTGCCCATCTCGTTGATGCCATCACCACGGTGATTGGTATCTCCCAATCCGAGTTGGCCCTCAGTATTGCGACCCCAGCACTTCACTGCATTGCTGACCACAGCACAGACGCTGTTGACTCCAGCATCGACAGACTGCGCGTTGGAACCCAAAGAAATGGCCGACAATCCACTCGGGTCATCGACATCCACAGTGTTGCCTTGACCGAGTTGACCGTAGTCGTTGTTGCCCC
>CAYOJL010000060.1:0-12696 GCA_964404235.1 uncultured bacterium
TTTTTCATGCCTATTCATTGGGGGGGGTTCACTCTTGCTATGCACCCTTGGGATGAACCCGTTGAAGAATCAATAAGACTAGCAGATGAAATAGGTTTAAGGGCCTTTACCCCTGAGATAGGGGAGGTCATCTCAAAGAAAAACATTAATAGAAGATTTAATAAATGGTGGAAAAAATATTAGCATAATCATAAACTTTGAATGTTTGAGTTGAATAACAATAAAACATTTTGCATTTAATTATAACATAAAATTAGTATCTAGTATGACAAGAGCTGAGATGAATTGGAAGATATTTCGTTCTGTATTGCCACTTGTGGCACTTATTGCGTTTGCATATTACACTCAATCATTAAGAGTAGATTATTCTAGTGAAAAACCTATCTTATCCACTGAGGCTCATGACCTGGTATGGCAATTTCAAATGAATGAAGGTACTGAATTATTGAATAAGGTTGTGCAGGTAAAAGGCCAAGTAACTAGCTATGATTCGCTCTTGATCATCTTGAACCACAAAATAGTCTGCCAACCACACAATATCAAAATAGAAAAACCTAAAATCGGAGAGACTGTGACCATGAAAGGACGCTGTGTCTCTTATGATGATCTACTTGAAGAATTACGATTAGATCATGTTGTACAAATCATTGATCAAACAAGATAAAATACAATCAAATCATATCCTTGATCATCATCATTTTAAATAAAGTAATTTCCTGCTAAGGGAATTTTGATCACTATTTATCCTTAATATGTAACTACCAGATGCTACCCCATCATTCATATCAATTAAGATATTATGATCACCTTTATTTAGATGTCTAATAGACTTTGATATAACCTCAGTGCCCGTAATAGAAAATAACTGCATAGAAATATCTGTATTGTCTTTTTCAACGTTCAGATCAATATTAAATGAAGAGTTGAATGGGTTAGGATAGATATTTTTTAGTTCAAAATTCATTGGAATCCACAATCCTACACTTGTAGCAAGCACTTCATTATATCCACCAGGCGATGGAGACATATAGACCCATTCACTATTATCCGTTCCATATCTACCATATGAAATGTCCTCTGATTGTGAAGGAAATGTTATTGAATCTAGTATCGTAACTCCATCAGGTAAGACCAGTGCGACAAATTCACCACCTGATGATAATTTAAAATTCGTATGCATGGAGCCTTGTTCTTGGTCCTCATCACACCAAACTAGCATAAATTGAGACGGTTCAAGAATAACACCTGAATCAGGAAACTGCCATTTAGTTAGATTATCTATCTTATCAGTCAAAAAATAGTTCGAAAGATCAATAGTGATATCGGAATCATTAAAAAGCTCAAGCCAATCATCATACTCTCCTTCTTCATCAGTATTTATCGTTTCATTATTTGCCAATAATTCATTGATTACGACAGGTTGACTGAAGACAGGACCAATAACTTCAAAAGACTTAAAATCGTAGGTAGGATACCGATAGCTCCCATCTTCACTATTTGCAAAAAGATACCAATGATATTGTCCCACACTGTCAGGAATAAAATTTGCTATCCATCTATCATGATCTTCAATTAGATGACTAAGCGTATCTGGTTGGAAAGAAAAACTTGTTGAGCTCCATTCCTGTTGTCCTTCCCTTATATAGAATAAATAAAAACTTAATGGCGATCCAAATAATGAAGCCTTGATATCCACAGTATCACCGGTCATAACTATATCATTTACCTTATCTGCTTCATAGATCATTGGAATATTACCTTCAAACACGATCTGTTGATCCAGAGTTGTCTTTCTATTTACTATGTATTCTAATAGTCCTTGCTTAACATGATCTGACTCAAAATCATCTCCATAACTGTTAACAAAATCAGCAATGGTAAATCCATAATCCATTGTCCTGTATAAATCATCTTCCGCAGCCTGATATAAATGATCGACCCAATGATCCAAGTTCAACTCTAAACTATCAATATCAATTAGCTGGTCAGTGTAAAATTCTAAAAAATGTGAAAAAAGGTCTCTATATCGTTGCTCTGAAAATAGATGGTCTATCAAGGGCCTACCATCATTATCAATAACAGCATATTCATAAGGATCTATGGTTGACCAATCAATATCAAACCAATCAATACTGAATGTATTATCATAATCATATGGAATCAAATGCATGAGATCATCAGAAGGGTCATGATATAGATAGAAATTATTTCTTAAGAAACGATAGTCATCCCAGCTCCCAGTAAGAATATTCATTGTCAAATATTGCATGGTCTCTTTTATATCCAAGACCATATCGAGAGAATCAGGTGTTTGATGTATGATCCGTATCAAACGTGCAAGTTTTGTATAATCATAATCATCTTTATTGGTCTTTAATTCATAGGGTCTTTTCTCATCCCAATAAGGATGATAATCCTCAGCATCATTACCTCTATATGTCAGATCAGCGGGCCAAAGACATTTCCACAGATTTCCATTATCATTTTGAAAATTCTTCGATAAGAAACTATCATCTATATGTTCCACAGAAATATAAAGACCATAATAATCTCCATTAATATACAGCTTTGCGTGTGCAGCTCTACTACTCACCATTCCCATACTTTGATAAAGGTCCCAACTTAGCTTAGCACGTATAATAGAAGGATCATTATGCTCACCATTAAGGTTTATTTTTTCAATACCATGAAAATCACGACCAGAAATAAAATGATTGAAATCGACTTTAAATGATTTTTTTGCAGATACCCGAGACGTATTCCCTCGCAGTCTAAAACCTACAGAGTCAATGGTCTCATCGATATAGGCATTTTGGAAATGAATTGTAGCAATATGGAGCGAATCACTTTCAACATTTTCCCAATTATACATCCAATCAATATCATCTGCATCAATAGTTATATTTATTATAGCTAACTCTGTATCATCATATATCTTCCAAGAGTCATCTGGGTATAATAGACCTATGAAGAAAATGGTCTTTATGATCTTTGATGTCAAATTTGTCATGCTATTTATATGTATGATTCTATTTTAATAAAAGGATCTTAGTATTAATTGAACCAATCTCAGAATTAAACGCGACAATATAGATTCCAGAAGAAAGTACTATACCATCTACCGATCTAGAGTCCCAGACAAAATGATGACCACCTTTTTCAAATTTGGTTTGGTCGAATGAACGTACTAACAGACCTTTAACATCATATATCTGAACAATACCTGTGGTTGCTTCATGGATATCCAATTGGATCTTGATCTGCGCATTAAAAGGATTAGGGTATGCTTTGATCATATGAAATCGATCGGGAATATCAATTGCATCCTCTATACTCAGATCCCATTGTTGATTAGCATATATGATCGCTGTTTTTCCAGTAATAGAATATTCACCATAATTTCCATCATTAATTACAAGATCATTGCCTGGTTCCAACACATTATACCATGTTCCTGAAGATAAAAAAGGTACATCAGCGACCGTTCTATCATATTCTGAAAAGTTAGCGATAACAACAACCTGATCATTATTATTACCAACGGATTCATCTTTATATCCATAAACAATAACCCGCTCTGCCTCATATCTCCAGAGATCATAGAATATACCATTATAGAATGCTGGATTTTCCTTTCGGAACTTGATCAGCTTTGAATAGTGTTCTAGGTGACCCTGACCTATTTCAGTATTCAATAGTGACCAATCAATAGGTCGATACTGAAGTTTTTCTTCATAATCACCATTATTATTATCATCGTTCCACCCTGTTTGGAGTCCAAATTCTTGACCCTGGAATAGCATCGGTACCCCAAGTGAGGTAAAAAGAATATTTGCATAGAATTTGTCACGCTCCCGCGCTTCTTCTATAGAATAATTATTAAATACGACCATCTCTTGTAAAATAGATTGTTCATCATGGCTGATCATATACTTTACTGCCTGTCTCCGATCTGAATATGTATTACTAACATTGGAATATTCATGGAGGCGTACTACCTGATTCATAAAAGTGGTCGCTGAATTATATTGATCATGGGCATCACTCAAAAGTACATCATGAAAACTATCATGCCATGCTGAAGTAAGAGAACTATTGTCAACCAACCATGGATCTGATGGAAGATGCTCTGCTATCTGGAATATAGTGGGATCCAACTCTTCGATAGCAGATGTCCAACCAAGAATACCATATTCAGGTTGACTCATTTGCCACCCGATCATGCGCGTTGCATCAAAACGAAAACCATCAATTTTATATTCATCGATCCATATCTTATTCACCGTATTAATATATTCTATAGTTTTCGAGTTGAAATGATCCCAGTCTAGCATACCCCAAGAACCTTCTGTTTCATTTGGATTCAGTTGGTCATGTTGCTTTATATATGGATTCAAATTATAGTCAGGTTGGATCTCCCAGATCGGGCTTGATGACCTGATATGGTTCCAGACCATATCCATTATAACTGCTATGCCCATTGAGTGGGCTTGGTCAACCAATACTTTAAGATCCTCAGGTGTACCATACCTGGATTCTACTGCCGACATGAGATTCGGGTCATACCCCCATGAATGAGTACCAGGAAAATCGGTAATAGGCAAAAGTTCAATAGCATTAATGCCTGTTGAGCGAAGATGTCCCAATCTAGCTATAATATCCTCAAACCTACCTTGTCCATTACCTTGAGCTGCAAAATCATCCACATGCAATTCATAAATGATCAATGTATCTAGACTTGGTCGAACATAATCCACTGATTGCCACTGATAATCATCCGCAGTAGATATACCACCGGGGCCAATCTCGATCCTTGTACGACCATTTGTTAATCTTCTTGAAAGTGGGTCAGCGATCCTGCTTCCATTTATCAAAAGATATTCATACTCGTATTCTCCCTGGGGCTGATCTAATTCTATCCACCAAGTATCCAATAGTTCAGGATCCTTCTTCATGACCACTGCATCTGATTCTTCCCCAGATACTCCTGGAGATGTGACTATTACTTTCATTACAGGCTGTGCCGGTGCATAGACAGCAAGGTACATGGTCTCATCGATCCAATTTGGCCCCATTTGGACATCTGCTGGCAATGGTTCTTCAATAATATCTATAGCACCAAATTCATATACAGTGTGTAGAACACCATCAATAGATACCTGTACCCAAATTGGATCATATAATGTTACCAAGGGGTCAAAAGGAATATAAAATACACCATTATCACTATAGTGATCTAAGCCATCCAATGTATCACCACCTATAGAGTACTGGATAAGATCGATCGTACCTTCTGTAAAGATGCCTACGCTAAAGCCTGTTACTTCATTATTATCATTTAAATGTCTGGCTGGTTGAAAAAATAATGGATCCGTGACATTTAAAATGGAATTATCCCAGCCATCATCGCTCATATTTGGGTTTAAAGGGTCTGGGATCCAGGCATAATTAGTACCAGAATTATTATAATGAAAATGTAATTTGTAAAAATGCTCTTCTCCAACATTAATATCATAGGTCCTTTCATAACTATCAGTATCCTGATTATAGGTCATTAAAGAAGGAGCACTAGGACTTATCATACTATTTGAATTTGGTCCCCAGTCATTATCAGTGCCAGCAGGCATGGTACCAGGAACAAATACCCTGACAAAATCATCAGCAGGTGTTTCCACATACCGGAAGGTGACATCTAGAGCAAAGACCTGCCCTAGTATAAACAAGAAAAATAGATATTTTCTCATTGCTAAAAATTAATTCTTTTTAACTACTAGCTTTGAGGAGTGAATCGGATTGCCTGCCCACCCCCTGGTGGCAATTCAATTGTATATTGGTCACCCTGTTTAAATTGAACATTATTAATAATGATCTCTTCAGGTTTAGCTTCCCAACCGCCATCAACAGGGTCTTTATAAATGGTAGCATTATATACTTTTCCTGATTCTAGAAATGACATTTGGACATCCAATTTTCTTTCTTCTTCATTGGTAATACTACCCAAATACCAGTCATCACTATTTCTATCCTTTCGTACTGTTGTTATATATTTCCCAATCTCCCCATTTAGTACCTGTGTTTCTTCCCAGTCAGTTGGAACATCTAAAATAAATTGAAACGCTGGATGACCCTTATAATTTTCAGGTAGATCTGCTGCCATTTGGATTGGTGCATATATAACAACATAATGGGCAAGTTCTTTTGCAATTGTACTTGGAATGTGGTGGTTGGTATTAATGGTCCGATCATCAGGGCTATTATATCGGTAATCCTTGAGATTGAATATACCAGATGTATAATCCATTGGTGCACAAAGCAACCTGGTAAAAGGAAGTATAGTGGTATGATCTGGTTTATTGTGTACATCTATAGGCATAAATCCATTGAACTCCTGCCCTCTAGCTCCTTCTCTGGAAACCATATTTGGATAAGTACGCCTGAGTCCAGTGTCTTTGATCGGCTCATGCACAACTATACTTACCTCATACTTTGCAGCTGTCTCTAGTACCTTTCTAAAATGTTCTACCATATACTGGCCATGGTGCCATTCCTTTTGAATATTTCCATCTTCATCGATCCGCTTGATATTCTGGCTACCATCATTCACATATCCTGTTTTTACCACACGGATCCCATTTCTTTTACAGTATGCAAATGCACTATCAAGCTGTTCTTCGTAATTAGCGATCTGAGTTCCTGTCTCATGATGTCCAACAATGCGTATTGCATTTTTCCAAGCATATTCTGCAATTAGTTCATTATCAAATTCTGGATGTGGTTCGTAAAAGCCAAAACTCTCTCCTTCACCAGTGCAGCACCAGTTCTCATCCCAACCAGTGTTCCATCCTTCTACTAGTACTCCATCAAATCCATATTTTGCACCAAAATCAATGTATTCTAATACACGTTCCGTTTTTGCACCATGATGTGGTCCAGAACCCCATGTTGACTGATTCGTTCCTATCATTTCCCACCATAGTCCTATGTACTTCCCAGGCTTGATCCAATCTGTGTTATCTAATTTATTTGGCTCATTTAGATTAAGAGTAAGAGTTGAAAGCGGAAGTTCTGCAGCTGTTTCTCCAACAATAATTGTTCTCCATGGTGTATTCAATGGGCCTTTTGCTTTTACTTTGATACCATCAGACCAAGGCATGAGATCACATTCCATATTCTTAGTTCCATTTGCTTTCAACGTCATGCTAGAGTAGTTGGCCAGATTTGCCTCATGAATGGCTATAGTGATGCCATCTTCTCTTTGCACAGTGAACGGGGTTTGCACAGCTTCAGGGCCCAACCTAGGGCCATTCAAATTCTCAACAAGTTCAGAGAACTTGTCACGTGATATCTCACTGATCAACGTATTTGCATACAAGAATTCATATCGACGATAGGCGTAAGCAGGTATCCACCAGGATGGTGAATCTTCAGCAAAGTTAAATTCTGTGATCTCATCCAGAATATTGAAACTATCGATCCCTTCTTGTTGTGGAATCTCATATCTAAAACCAATGCCATCATTAAATACTCTGAAACGAACATTCATCGTTCTCATATTATCATTCGATGAAAGCTTCATAAAAAGTTCGTTATGATGATCAAGTACTTCCTTTTGCTCACCCCAGACCTGTGTCCATGTTTCTTTAAAGGTATTTTTCTGGCTTGAAATTATTTTGATATTGTCTACAAGATCAAATTGATCTGTTTTCAAACCAAGTGTGGAGGCATCAATGATCATTTTATTATTCTTTGAAACAGAATAGGTGATCATTCCATTATTGTTCTTTACATCTATTGATATTGATCCATCTGGAGAAGAGACATGGTTTGGATCAGGCATACTACAAGAAGCAAAGATCGTTAATAGTAATACATAAAAAGCAGGTATAGTTATATCTCGTTGTTTGACTTTCATGAAATTTTGTTCCTTTTAATTGGAATGTGAAAAATAATGATTCAATCTAATTGAATATTAAAATAAGTAGAGTATGCACCCCACATAAATTATCTTTAAATAAATAATTATTATTTAAAATGAATTTAATGATCTGAGAAATATAGAAGCGGGGTTTTTTGTTTATGAGAGTAGTGCTATATTAAAACATGACCTCTAATATTGATAAGATCAAATGCACCTTCGAAAACCCTGAATTAGAGCAACAATATCTTGATGATAAGTGGACAAGGGTCAGTTCATTCTATTCTAAAGTAATAATATTTTTTGTATCAGCATCATCTTTATATCTTGTCAGTCTCTTTCTAAGAAATACTGTTGCTATTAAGAATATTATTAATCCAATAATATTTATCACATTTCCTTTATTCTTAATTTTTAAAAATGATGACTTTAAGAAAAAGTACCTAGAAAGGTTTCTACTTTTTTTACCAATAATAAATATGCCATTATTCTTTTATTTGGATTTTGAAAGATTATCAAATCTTCCCCATATCGCTTTTATGCCATTATTTAATTCAATTATTTGGATAAGCATTTTTCCATTTAATTTTATCAATGCAGTTCTAGCATCCACGATCCCATTTCTAGCCTCTCTAGCACTATTGACCAATTATGACAGCTTGAATATCCCATTATTTATCGTGATCTTTTTTGTCCCCCACATTTTTTTAGTCCTTAATAAATGGAAACTTGAAAGAGATAACAGATTAAACTTTTCAAAATCGAAAACTATTGAAGAAAA
Organism: uncultured bacterium; assembly: GCA_964404235.1. Lineage (GTDB taxonomy): Bacteria > Fidelibacterota > Marinisomatia > Marinisomatales > UBA1611 > CACEUX01. Next base: position 8,697 of record CAYOJL010000060.1, read on the forward strand.
TAGACAATTGATGCAAGAGACCTTGAAACGTTATTTTGGAGATACATTGAGTGATAAGATCATATCTCAGAAAGGTGAGTTGGAGGGTGAAAATAAGTGGGTAACAATTCTATTTGCTGATCTAAGTGCATATTCAACCATTACTGAAAATATGTCACCTGAAGTAGCCCTAGAGTTTTTGAATGAATATTTTAGTAAAATGCATGAAGTCATTAAAGAATTCAATGGACATACCTTGAATTATATGGGAGATTCAGTCATGGTTGTCTTTGGCGCTCCAGAAAAACTCAAGGATCATGAAATCCAAGCTGTGAAGTGCTCCTTGAAGATGAAAGAAAAATTAAAAGAATTGAATCAGGAATGGGATGATAAAGAAACATCACGATACTGGAAAAACCATGACATTCAATCAATAACGATGAGAATTGGTATTCACACTGGAAGTGTAATCGCTGGGAATGTAGGTAGTCAAGAAATGCTCCAATATAGTACTATTGGGGATACTGTGAATGTGGCAGCAAGATTAGAGCAAGCGAATAAAGATTATGAAACAGAGATCTCTTTTAGTCAGGAGATCTACACGGCCTTAACAAAAGAATTGCATAGTGGAGCCAAACTGAGCGGAGAAATAATCCTAAAAGGCAGGACCTCTCCAACCAAAGTTTATTCGATATAATATCCCCTTTTTCATGAGGTTTTTAATTTTTGGGTTAATGAGTAAATTAAAAAATGGAAAGTCATAAAGGATTTATAGCTTTAGTAGATATAAGCGGGTATACAAATTTTGTAAGCGGTCACAATATTGATTCTGCGAAAAATGATAAATTATCTAGAGGTCAAGCTCATGCTGAGCATATCATTAGTGATCTACTTGAAAAAGTAATAGAAGAATTAAATGGTGTTTTAACAATCAATAAGCTTCAAGGTGATGCTGCTCTTTTTTATGCAATTCCTGATGATCCAAATAAATTATCTGAGTTGATCATAGAAAAACTTCAAACAAGTTTTAAAAAATTTAATCAACATATAAATGATATATTATTTTGTGAAACATGAGCGTGTAGTACTTGTCCCGAGGTCGGTGACCTTAAGCTAAAATCCTTTGTTCATTATGGAGATTTTTTAATAAAGAAAGTGAACCAATTTAAAGAAATAGCTGGGCAAGATGTTATACTGGCACATCGACTAATGAAAAATAGCATAGGTGTTTCTGAATATATGCTTTTTACTAAATCTTTCTCTGAAATTATGGATCTAAATCCTTTAGGCACTATTGAAGAAAGAATTGAAAAGTATGACGGTTTAGGCTCAGTTGACTGTTCAGTGTTTTACCCTGACCCAGAACTTTATCAACTTGAGACATCTAAAAAGAAATCCTGGCTTGGAGATACTTTTAGAATGATGAAATATTTTATGAGATCTAAATCAAAGAGTGAATTAGAAAAAAAATATAACTTAATGGAGTAGTTAGCTGATCTTCCAATGAAAGAATCCACCCCACATTCGTGGGGTTTTTTGTATAGTAGCAAAGTATTTTTATATATCATTTTCAATTGTATTTATGATATTCAATAGAGAAAAATTTAAAATCATTATCTTTTCAAGTTATTTTATGGTTGCTACTTTGGTTGCTCAAGACCTGGAAGATCTATCGTTTGGAGATGATAATTCTCTGGATGTAGCGACCTGGAACATTGAGTGGTTTCCTAAGAATAATCAGATCACGGTTAATTTTGTCACGGAAATAATTGATCTATTGAATCTAGATATTCTTGCTATACAAGAAGTAGATGATACTACTATGTTTGACCAAATGTTAGATTCTTTACCAGCATATTCGGGGTATTATGAATCGAGTTGGTTCGCTGGTTTAGCATATGTTTATAAAACCGAGACTATAGAAATCAATGATATCTATGAGATATACATCACATCAGAATATTGGAATGCGTTTCCCCGATCACCAATGGTAATGGATCTCAATTTTATGGGCGAAAATTATTTTATTATTAATAATCATTTTAAATGCTGTGGGGATGGCATTCTTGATTACGATGACTCATCTGATGAAGAGAACAGACGCTATACCGCAATAAATCTTCTAAAAGAATATATTGATAATAATCTTCCGACTAATAATGTAATTGTGCTGGGCGATTTAAATGATGACATTGCAGAAGCCCCACCAAATAATGTATTTCAGGAAGTTTTAGATGATTCCACTCACTACTATTTTGCAGATCTTGAAATTGCTCAGGGGAATAGCTCAAATTGGTCATTCCCCAATTGGCCATCTCATCTTGACCATATTTTAATTACTGATGAATTATTTAACGGGCTAATTAATACAGAGGTCCAAACAATAAAAATTGATGAATATCTTGATGGTGGTTGGAATGAGTATGACCAGAATATATCAGATCATAGGCCTGTTGCAATAAAGTTTAGTTTTGTTGCCTTTTATGACATTAATGATGATGGGATAATTAATGAATTTGATCTTGCAACATTGTTATCCTTTATAATGAATGATAATGATTCGATTGATCTAGAAGATATTAATTTTGATTTGGTAGTGGATATTTTTGATCTACTTATTTTGTCAGATTTTTTACAAGACATGTAAATTAAAAAATCTATAATTATTTATCGAGTCCCACATTCGTGGGGTTTTTTGTTTATAGCGATTTAGGATCAGTAATATGTATAATCTAACCTATGAAGTATATCCTTCAGCTATCTTCTATCTTATTATTATTAATGGTCATTTTTTCTTCGTGTGGAATATTCACAAAGGGTTATTATGAATATAGGTCAGCAAAAAAATTTCACAAGAAGCGAGACTACCATCAGGCGGCACTCTATGCATCAAGATCATTAAAACTAAATTCAAAGAATAAAAAGGCGTTGAACTTATTTGAAAGATCATATCGTTTAGCGGTTGAAGAACATAGATCAAATATCATGGATCTTGAAACAATTGAGGATGATTCAAAATGGCCAAGATTATATTATGAATATGATAAACTCCAAAATTTGAGCGATGAACTAGTATCTCTTAAACCAATAGTCAATTTGGAAAATGAAAATGCACCAGCCGTACTGAGATATGAAATGGATCTCCCTATCCAAGATTATAATAAAGAATTAAATAGGATAGGACCACTAGCTGCTGAATATGATTATAAGAAGGGATTAGAATATCGTAAGAAGAAGGACAAGGAAAGCCAAAAAAACGCGGCCAAGGCATTTAAATCAGCCTACCAATTTGTGCCCAATTATAAGAATTCCAAGGAATTATATGATGAGACAAGAGCAGCGGCATTAATGACACTATTGATCCTTCCATTCGACGGAAATAATAATCTAGTTAATTATATTCGAGATCAAATGATGATGATCCAAACCAATAAACCCAAGGAATTTTTACAAATTATTACACGGGATCAGTTGAGTTCAACCTTACTTGAACAAAAGCTTCAACTTTCTGGGATGGTTGATAATGATCAGATTGTAGAAATAGGAGAACTTGCTGCCGCCAATCAGATCCTTAGTGCTTCCCTAATAACTACTCATAGACCATCTGAAACAATTGTAGTAGAGGATATAAAGCAAGAAAAGAAAGTTATCGTTCGTAAAGAGAAATATGTAGATGATGATGGTGTGGAAAAAACAAAAAACATAAAAGAGAATGTATATGCAACCATAGTCCATAACAAAAAAAGTGCTGAAGCAAATCTGAGATTGACCTACCGAATCACTGATGTTAATAGTGGAATACCGATTTATTCAGGTACGGTCAGAACAGACGCGAAATTTTTCCATGAGTGGGCCACTTATGAAGGTGATAAACGAGCCTTGAGTAGTCAATATGAATATCTTGTAGAAAAGGAAGAAAAACTTGCCCCATCAAGAAGTGAGTTATATATGGAAGCTGCAGTGGCATTACCAAATAAATTAATGAAAAAAATATCTGATCATTATTCCGATTAAAATAGAA
>CAYOJL010000061.1:0-12581 GCA_964404235.1 uncultured bacterium
TACTCTCTACAGCTTTTACCATCCTATTAAAATATCTATTTAAAATAAATACCACATCGTAGGGTGTTAATTTTTCAGAAAAAGGAGTAAATCCTCTTATATCGCTAAAGAGGATAGCAATTTTTTTTGTCTCCCCTAGTCTTCCAGAAACACCCCTTTCAGAAACAGATTCAATATCCTCCTTATTTAGAACCAATCTTCTGACTGTAACATCGCCTGTAATAGTGGTCTGACATGCTAATCTGAATTCATCAGTTGTATGCGCTTTTTCTTTGAGAGCGATTTCTTTTTCGGTCTCGGGTGAGCAATTTTCTATACCTTCTAGAATAAGTAGCCTACAGGTTGTGCATTTACCTTCACCGCCACATGCATTTACATGAGGTATTTCATTCCTAACTGCAGTCTGAAGAATTGATTCACCTGACTCTACTTCAAAGATCTTATTATCAGGCAAAAAATCTATTTTTGGCATATCTTACTTCCTAAAAACATCACTATCATCCTTAAATGACTTGAACTCAAGAGCATTCCCACTTGGATCTTGAATAAAAAATGTTCCCTGTTCCCCTGATACATCTTTAAAACGTATTCTAGGCTCTATCAAAAATGCAATATCTTTATTATTTATCATTTTGCAGAGTTTTTCCCATTGAGCCCAAGGTAAAATGACCCCAAAATGTCTCGAAGGTATTTTATCTCCATCAACTGGGTTAGTGCTTATATTTGTACAATCTTCTGGTGAAAGATGAGCCACGATCTGGTGGCCATAAAGATCAAAATCGATCCATTTATCTGATTCTCTTCCTAATGTACAACCTAATATCTCGGTATAAAAACTTCTGGCCTGTTCAAGGTCATTTACTGGAAATGCAAGATGAAATCTTGGAATATTCATTAAATAATTAGTGTTACTACCGTATCACTGCAAATTTACCAACTATTTCTTCAGCTGTACCCCCACCAATTTTTTCTATATGATATAAATAAAGTCCAGGTGCTATTTCCTGGTTATTAACAGTTCTCATATCCCACCATTCATTTCCCGAAAATTCATTATCATGTTCAAATTCATATACCAATTCACCAGAAATTGTAAAGATCTTGATCTTGCATTGACGGGGAAGATTAGTAAAACGTATCTGCCTCTGAAATTCTGATTCTTTGAATTGGGAACGTGAAATATATGGATTGGGAACAACCTTTACATTGTTCAGATCCTCTTGAGGCTGTATCCCTGGATATGCTTGAGAAAAATTACGATCTAGAACTGTCGTCCCTTTTGAATTCTCTATGGATGCATAACCTTCAGGATTTGCCCATTCATTAGGATTAGAGAAATTTGTATCGATTACGGTCTCGAACTGTCCATCCTCTAATGGAATATATCTAGTAACATATGTGGGCTCTACTCCCATATCATAGGCAACAATAGAATAAGTATACTCAATCCCATCTATTACATTACGGTCAACAAACATATACTTGTATATGATACCATCAATTACCCTCCAATCTGACTCATCTAATCGCACTATATCCAAACCAGTGTCGCTTCCTAGATCAAACCAAGGAAAATAAGGATCTGGACCACTAATGCTATGATTTCTTCTCTGGGAACGTTCGCAATCATAATTATTTGTATAAACACAATGTAAAGAATCTTCTTCTGCTGATAGATCAAATTGCATATAAGGTCTCCACCCAACAAAAAGACCTTCTGTATCATAGATACGGTCTGAGGCCGAACCCCAGGTTGCACCTCCATCCATGCTCTTGTATATCTTATAACCTTCAAAATCTGAATAACCGGTCAATACATCTGTTGTACTTTCTGAGGCATCATCCCAATAGATCCTGACAGAACCAGTATCCGTTTCAGTGTAGATGGTGGGACGTGTTGGTGGGGTAAAGCCCTGATACCTAGAATTATACATTACCTGAGCAAAGCGAGCATTATTAATAAGATCATCTTCATTTTGTCCGAAAATAATACAAAAGGAAAAAGGTACCTCTCGGCCTACTGGAAGATCAAATGGACCGCAACTTAAAAAGATCGAACAATCAAGACCTGCTGGATCACGTAAAAAAGCAGTCTCTTCTAGAAGGCCCTCTAAAGAATCAAAATGTGGATTCAACTCAGAGCCAAGGTCTGTTCCTGGATTTTGGGTGTGAAAGTGCCATTGATTTTCATTATCAGTGAGGTTGGTAGTATCGCCTGCCATTATCTTATACATGATCTCTTCTTTATTTCTTGCCTGAGGGCATCCTTCTGCTCCTGTATAACAACTACTACTATTACTTTCCATTTGTGGTACTCCTGGCCTACTATACCAATCAAACCAATGCCAATCTGTCATTTTCAATGGTTCACCAGGAAAAATATCTACAGTCCCATCTTGGTCAAGATCAACAGGGTCTGTGGCCCTAGGTGAGTCTAGAAGTTGTGTAGCAACAAGGCCAAAATCATTACCAGGCGGTGGATCCCCATTCATTGGATAGCCAGCAGTACCACTAAATCTATCATAGTCACCTACCATCGCCATAGAGATAAGCATACGTTCATTATTTACTTCAAATATTTCCCAATAATATTTCATAAAATCATCATCATTAGTATGATAGGAGGCACTATAACCATTTTCATCTCCAACCAATACATCTGCATCAAAATAAAAGCCTAAAAATGTACCCTCGTAATTAAATCCTTTACCGTGGTTTAGTTTAGTCCCATCAGGCATGACCATACCTTCACCACATTTTTGATTACCGTAATCATCATATATTGGCTGTCCATTTTCATCTTCAGCGCACCAATCACCACTTTCATTTCGAACTTTTACAGTGACAAATAGTATATCTTCTGCATAGGAAACACCGTAAGAGTGGGCTTCTGCCATTACACGTAACCCCATTGGATAGCCAGTTTGTTCGTAATCATCATTGGTATTAACCATATTGCCTCTATGAGCCCATCGATCATCAAATTCCATATAGACCTCCATGTCCGATATGAAACGACCTTCAACCTCCTCCCAGCAATCAGGGTCTTTTCTTGATTGTGAGCAACCAGGAAGAGTGATATTATAGTCTTGGGACCACCAACCAGGCCAAAATGATTCATTCGACCCTATCGTTTCATTATAACGCTCCGGCCATGTATCTGAAAAAGCACTGTGCGCTAAAAGAGGATATGTGTCTCCAGGATCAGTCACATATGTATCACCAAAAATATCGCCATTCTTTAGCTTTGTATTATGTGTGTTGACACGTGCCATCGTTGATGCATGCCATTCCCCATTCGGTGAGTTCTGAATTCTAGATAACCAAGACTCTGCAACATTATAACCATAATACATATATTCATCATCTGATGTCCACTCTTCTAGATCCTGACCATAATTGTAAAAATCAAACTGGTCTTCCCTACGAATCAATTTTGGCCGTAGAGCCCATGGGTATATAAAACCGATACGCGCATTTGATCTATTTGGATCTAATTCACCAAATGATGAAAGAGCGATCTTTTTGGTTTCATGGTCAACTGCCCACTGAAATGGACCATCAAAAAGATTTCTTGAAGATTTCTTTGCAATACTGTCTGGTTGCCATAGGCCAAAATCATCTTCTGCATTAAAAATTATACCAACAAATACAGTGTCCCCTTCGAAGAACCATCTATCATACGCGTCTCCCGACTCCCATATACCGTACGATGGGATTCCTTCACTATCTACTACATATTCTAGATTATCCCAATTAAAGTCGCTGGAATATTTATGCCCAGGAACTCCCGCTAAAAATGCCACAGATGGTAAGTATGAATATCCATTCCATATACCCATTGGATGTTCATCCCAATTGATGATATTCCCATAATTGGATATGGCAGTTTGTGCCTTACCCTGGAGCAAATAACCGATCGCTCTATCACTCATTGGATTAGTAGGAAATGGATTATCTCCTATCTTTCCAGCACGATCGTACCTGAACGGGTCATTGAAAGGTGATTGAGTATCTTTACGTTCTTCTGATAAAATAAACGTAATAAGTAAGAATATTATTGTACTTTTTTTCATATTCACGCTATCAATTCAATATACCACGTATAGTATCTAAGCTTACATTACCACCACAAATAACGACCCCAACCTTTTTCCCCTTAAGATCTTCTTTCTTTTTTATAAGGGCTGCAACCGCAGTTCCAGCTGCACCTTCTATAAGTTGGTGCTCATGATTCATATACATGATCATAGCCTCTCTAATCTCATCCTCTGTAACTAATATAGACTCATCGATCACATCACAACAGACCGGGAACGTGATAGAATCTATTTCTACACCTCCAGCAGTACCATCACTAAGCGTAGGCTTCGACTCCAGATCCAATACCTTTCCCGCATTCATGGAATGGATCATTACTGCTGAATTTTCAGGCGAACATCCAATCACTTCAATATCTGGCCAAATCGCTCTCAAATAAGATGCTGTACCTCCAATAAGTCCTCCCCCCCCGACAGAAATTATGATCGCGTCCAAATGGTCACACTGAGTTGTTATCTCTAAACCTAAGGTACCTTGTCCAGCCATGACATAGGGATCGTTATACGGAGATACATATGTCTCACCGCTCAAAAGAGAAATATCCCTTGCCTTCTTTTCAGCTTCAACACAATCATTTCCAAAGGTCTCAACCTTAGCACCATAATTCTTCATATTTGATAATTTTGCTGGGGAAGCATCGTTAGGAACATAAATGGTACATTTGATATTCAATTCTCCGGCTGCATATGCAACAGCAGCACCATGATTCCCTGTCGATGCAGAAACAACACCCTTATTTTTATCAGAATCCGATAAAGATAAAAGCTTGTTAAGGGCCCCTCTTGCTTTAAATGAACCAGTGACCTGACTATTCTCTAATTTGAACCAAACATTCCCATTTAATAGTTCTGAAAATGCAAAAGATCGATTAAAATATGTTTCTCTGATATACGGGCATATAAAATCTGCTGCATTGATTATCTGTTGATGAAGGTTCTTCATTATTGATCTTTACTATTATATAATAATCATTAAATACTAATTAAAAATCCCTGAAATGTTTTTTCCCCTTAAGCGCTTTTTCATATTCATCTTTACTTAATATGTTCTCATCTAAGACCATATCCGTCTTTAAAATAGAATCTAAAAAAGAATCAAGTCTTGCTTGATCATTACGTACTTCTTGATCAAGGTAATGATAATCAATATTTATACAAATGGCACCAACTAGACCATATTCATCTCTATAAATGGGGATAGTAGTACATTTGAATTTTCGGGAACCTATATTTAACTCATAATTGAGTTTATCTTGATTTTGAAGTCCTCTCATTTTCAGATCATGTACTAGATTAGTTGCAGGTGCTTCTATATTCCGACCAGTTACATTATTCTTAATATGGTAGAGCGCTTTTGATGGGTTAGTAAGATTGTGTAGTAGTATCTCCATACCTGTATCTGGAAAGCTATCACCAATTAGTCTCACTATACGCTTGTAATTCTCTAGAAACTTGGCCGTATCATCAATGATCTTTTTTCCATCATATCTATTATAGAGTTTTTGATAGATCTCTTTTCCATTTCCTTTTAATTTATTCTCAATGTTATTTTGCTCTCCAATCAATATCAATTGTCTTGCTGCAGTATTATCCCGGTTACGAAGAAAATACTCTACACCTTTTTTGAATTTTTCAATATCAAAAAAGAGATTATTTTTATCATCAAGATCAAAGGGGTAAAAATCATGCTCATCCAGATTGCTCCCCTTATGAAGTCTTCTTTCCCTGAATTTCCCAAAAAGATAACCAAATAGAAGCAATATAGCGGATGCACCAATATCAGTTATAAGTTCATTAAACATTTTATCTTTATTTTATATAGAACCAGATCAATTACAGATCGAAACCTCCATTTCGATCCTGTCAATGGGATTATCTCTTAGATCTACGCGTACATGAACGATCTGATCCACTATTTCCATACCCTCTATGATCTTGCCAAACACAGTGTACCTATTATCAAGGTTTGGAGCATCTTTGACACAAATAAAAAATTGACTCCCAGCACTATTCTCATCAGATCCTCTTGCCATTGAAACAATCCCCCTTTTATGAGGAATGGAATTAAACTCTGAAGGAAGTTTCCATGTTGAGGGGTCTCTTTTATCGCCAATGCCAAAAAAGACAGATGATGAACCACCCAATCCATGTGTTCTTCTGTTGCTTGATCTACTATTCGGGTCACCACCTTGTATAACAAAACCTGGTATGACACGATGAAAGATAGTACCGTTAAAATATCCAGTGTTTGCATGCATTTTAAAACTTTCAACATGCATAGGAGCAATATCAGAAAAAAGATCAATCATAATTCTACCGAATTTTGTTTCAATACATATATAGTGTATGGAATCACCTTGTTCATCCCAATAATTCCACTCACCTACTTTTTCACCTTTCTGATATGTACCTTTTGAATGCTTAACTCCATTCTTATGCCAACGAGTATCTAGACCATCCTCAATACCATTTTTATAGTTTGTTTCAGATTTGATCTTGCCATTTTCAAAATATCCAACCCATCTACCATTCTTATCTCCTGATTTGTACCTTCCCTGTAATTTCTTATTTCCGTTTTCCCACCATTCTTTATGGGTACCATGGCGCAGACCTTTTAAATATTTACTTTCTTGAAGTTTTTTCTCCGAAACTGTTGAGGAATTGTAAGCAATACCTGTAAAAGGTTTTTTATTAAGATCGAGTAAGAGCTTACCAGATTGGACAAGATCATTTATATGTACTCTTGATTGTGAGAGCAAAATTGATATAAAAAACAAACAGACCGTAATATGCCGTATCATAGACGCAAATCTACCCACCATATAACAAAGAAAAAAATCCCGCTACGAAACGAGACCAAGATCAAATATATTTATATAAAATAATCTTTAGGAGTCCATTAGAATATTTGCTATTTGCAGTATATCAAAAACATCAATAGATAGATCATAATTAATATCAGCTATAACTAGGCCATTATCATCCAGATCGATCTCCCCCATTAAGTACGATATAATAAAGTACAGATCTAAAATTGAAATAAGTCCATCATTATTTATATCACCTATAATAGTCACACTATCATCGAGTACCTCGATCACCTCTCTTAAGGTGATCTTCACTGCTTCATGAGCCTCACCCCAATCTGCAAGACCACCTATATGGATATGACCTGCCATATAACAGGCGGTATTAATATTGTTCAATGAATCCATTTGTGCTTTATACCACACTCCATGGTATCCCATAAATTCAGATAAGTAGTTTCCAGTACCATATGTATAGTCGATCACTGGGAATATTGATAGACCTGAAAGATTCATTGCTGCTTCAATTGAATCCATTGGCAATGATGAATATCGGGCAGTATTTTGTGGATATGTTGAATCGGGAGGACTCGGTGTAGGCAATAATGGTTCTTCAAAATCCTCGACCCATTGATCTTCAGCCCAATTAGTGGTCATCCACTCTAACTCCCATCTATAATCAATACCTCCCCTACTGAAGGTAATGATTGCTATAGGTTGTATACTATCAACAATATTCCACCAATCCTCAGATGTATCCTGATAGTCAACTTCAAGATTTCCCTCACCTTGCCCACAATTTTCACAATCAGGAGGATCAAATGTGGGAAAGAATGAGTGAACATCATATCCTCTTTCTTCCCAATTATCTCCTATCCAACCATCGGGGTTCAATATTTCATTAGTACTGAAGGGTCGTATACACTCATTGCTTGGAGGCCAATAGCCCGTTAGCAGAATATTCTTTAAATAATCACGTTGGTCGGTTATCGAACTACTAGTTCCTTTATTTCCAACTTTATAGGGTACCGGTAAGACCTTTTTCTTATATGCAGGGTCAGTAATATCTTGAAAATTTTCAGGTCGTTTTTCAGGACCAATGATCGTTTGGACAGGACACAATAAAACCTCACCAGAAGGAATTGAGATCTCGATCAATATATTTTTTGTATTCATACCGCCGGATATGGGTTCAGGATCATTTTTTAAAATATTCTTTGAATATGGTCCGACCCAACCTTTGGTATCAAGATCAATAAAATAAAGTTTCATCTCATCACTGAAATGATCTCTGATGAGTTTAAAATGTGTAGATCTATTATTATCTAAATTGATCTTTAAATAGTAATGGTCATATGTATCATATTTAAAAGGTTGAACATCATCAAATATCTCTTGAGGAAAATCAAAAGGTATTTTTAACGTTATCTGCTTAACGTCTTTTTTGTTGTGACCTATCTGAAAATAGTTAGGTTTACCATAGGGTAATTTTTGAGCAAGAATTGCACCAAGAAATAGTATTGAAATAATACTATGTTTTTTCATCTATAATATTTAGTTATAAGTTATTTTAATAAGATCATCTTATTGGTCTGATGAAAATTCCCAGCCTGCATTCTATAAAAATATAGTCCCGCAGCCACTGCCATCCCAGCGTCATTTTTCCCATTCCATATAATCGATCTTTGACCAGCGGGCTCATCATTATCAACTAAAAGATTCACAACCCTTCCATTAATATCATATACAGTTATTCTAACCTTGCTATCTTTAGGCAATCCATAGCTGATCCGAGTAATAGGATTAAATGGATTCGGGTAATTATTGCCCAGGCTATAATCAGCTGGTATAATTTCATTACTAGAGGATACAGAAGCCAAAGTAATATCGTAATAACCATCTCTATGGTTGTTACTACGATATGTTGACCAGGCATACTTATCACCCCCTGCTGCTTGAGCTATATCTATTGCTCTTAGATCTGATGATGTCCCTACTATTATTTCATAATCGCCATCATTATCAATATCACCAATTGCAGGAGTGGAATAGATCGTATATTGTGAAATATATGGGAAATTATCGTATTGAGTGCCATCATGATGGTATAAGTGTATCTCATTTGTACTCGTAAGACACATTATCTCGTGGTCGCCATCATTATCCATATCCATAGTAATAGCTTCATTCATGCCTGATGAGCCTATGTCTATCGGCCAACCATATGCTTCTTCATCCGCAATAGGATCCCAAGCATGTAGGTGACCATCACTCCCAGTGAAAAGGAGCTCCATGCTCCCATTGCCATCTATATCAGCGACAGAAACACCCCCATTGATCTCGCCGTCAGTTTCAAATGAGTTCATTAATGACCCATCGTAATGTAATATATGAATATTACCATTATTATCTCCTATGATGATCTCTAGATCTTGATCACCATCTAGATCAACAACCGTAGCAGGAGTGCTGAAAGAATCATCAATAGATAAAGGCATAAAAGTAGAGTACATACCCGTTGCTTCTACTACATAGACATTGCCATTCATTGTTACGATCACAATATCCAATACCATGTTATTATTCAGGTCAGCAATACTTGGACAGGCAACAATACTTTCAGAAAAAATAACAGGAAATCCTGTTACATTATCTCCTGTATCATGTATCGCGTATAATACACTACTTGAATCGTTACTAGTAATAAATATGATCTCCATATCTCCATCTTGGTCAAGGTCAGACAGTACGGGAACATCAACTATTGGATCTTCCTGTTCATAGGTCATATGTTCTGTACCAGTTTTTGTTAATGCATAGACCACACCATTAGAGCCACCAAAAACGATCTCTTTATCACCATCGCCATCAAGGTCACCTGAAGAAATACTTGTAGTGATCTCAGCACCCGCATTAAATGGAAAGCCATTAACATCAAGGCCACCCATCCACTTACCATACACCATGCTATCAGATCCAAAATAGATCTCATTGAAAGTGTTTCCATCAAGATCTGTTATTATAGGAGCCCCTTGAACATGTACATCTTCAACTGGGAATCCAAATAAACCTAGAGATATGGGAACCCATAACTCTACATCATTCTCATAGGATACCTCCCCAGAGTTTGCAGTAATGTTTATATTAAAAGGGATATCTCCCAATGATGCATTATTAGTTGATGTAAAAACAAACTGTCCTGCTATTGTATCTCCATCAGAGATGGTATTATCATAAATTATCTGACCACTGATAACACTAAAATTCGGATCAGTTGTAGATAAAGTAGCGATCACATTTTCAGCATCCTCAAAACTCAAACTATTTGTAATGGTAACGTCCACTATCACTGTATCGCCAGGGTTTATGAACCCATCATCTGTCTGATAATTGATCTCAGTTGGTAAAAGCTCAGGGTATGTACAGGCCAAGACTGCCCTATGGATATTAAGTTGACCTGAGCCGACCAAACCCTCTATCGATTGGCCTACACAGTTTCTTTCCATATCAGGATAGTAATCTGCAGTATTGATGACCTTTGATATAATGGTCTCGTTGTCAGCATCAGGAATCACAGACTTTACTAAAGCAATTGCTCCTGCGGTCAATGGGGTTGCATAGGATGTGCCTGTGCCCAATGCATAAAGCGTATCATCATAAGTATATGCACAGATTATGTACTCACCTGGAGCACCTATATCAATATGCTCACCTACATTGGCCCAGCAATTAAACGAATTATTCGCTCCAAGAGCTGTAACCCCAACAACACTTTCAAAGGCCGCTGGGTACCATGGATTAAAACTTGTAGTATCATCAATACCACTAAAATTGACCCCATTCCCTGCTGCGCCTAAAGAAATACAACCGTATTGTTCATATAGGCTATTATATAGACTCTCTGTTGCAGTACTATAACCATGGGTCCAACTACAGTTAATTATATCTGCACCCATTTGCGCAGCCGCATGCACTGCCTGATCAACGTGAGTAAGATACCATGGTTCATCAGGATTATTATTAGCATTCACACCCATGAGTTTTACTGAATATCCAACGGAAGCAAGACCAATTCCATTATTGGTAACGGCTGATACATTCCCCCCAACTTTTGTGCCATGGACATGATTATTACGTATCGGATATGGATCATTATCTCCCATAGCAGGATCATAGCCAACCAAATTATCAACCCAGTTATCTCCATCATCATCTATTCCATTTAGATCATCAGGGTCAAAGACCCATTCATTATCAATAAATTCAAGGACGACACCATCACCATCTGCATCCTCTCCTAAGTTTTGCCATACATTATCGATCAGATCAGGGTGATCCCATTTAAAACCGACATCCGGAATCGCAACCACTATTTCTCCGCTATCCATTTGCCCTGGTTTTTCTCCACCATCTATATCCCAAAGGCCAAAAGCCAGATCCGCCTTGATCTGGGATAAACCATATAATTCATCCCATAAAGAATCATTGGGTACATAAGCAGGTCGCACAATAGGAATTTTTTCTGAAATCGTGATCTGATCCAAGAATATAAGATCATTGATGATCTTGCCAAGATCATCTTTAGAACTTTCAAACTCAACTAAATAGTATCTATTCAAATATATTTCTCCATCTCGATCGGTAGGACGTGCTTTAGGTAGCCACTGTGCTATTGAACTAACACCTTGACCTTTTAATAAATTATTTATTTCAGGAATGGATGTTGCCAACTGATCATCTGAAATCCTAAAATCAGAGATTTTATTATCAATATAAATCATCAACCTATCATTATAATATGTTCCTCTTGCAGAGAGAATGAAGGTGGTCAAACATAATATTATAAAATATATTTTTCTGGTGATCTTACGCATGGTTATGTCCTCAATATTGAATTAAGCTCAATTTTCATAGTTAGTTATAGTGCTTTAGTGATTAGAATCTAACAAAATTCTAACATTTCAATTGGATATAATAGTTTAACTAAAGATATATAGATTTGTATAATAAATAAAAAACCTGGCGCATCGGTCAGGTTAGAGAGTAAAAGGGATGCGGAATTCTATTATTGTAAAAATAATAAAAAGAAGAGGTACCCGATCAGCAGACCTAGTAGAGGGCCAATAATTCTAAACAGACCAGGATTGTTCTCAATTAGCTTTTGTAGCGCTTCCATATGCCAAATTAACACAATAATACAGAAATAAAAAAAATAATTAAGATAAATACTTCAATGACCATTTAAACCAGCCCATAAAATAATTACCCAAAATGGTGCATAGTTTAGAATGATTCTTGCAAAGCCATATGCGTTAATTCAGATAGGTCCATATGTCTCTTTTCAGGGTGTTTATTTATATACTTCCAGACGATCTTAAATATCTGTTGTTCTGTTAAATTATTTGGCTTTTTGTATCCGATCCTTTCATAGATATCATACCCTTCTTCCTGCGAGATCATTCCATTATCTTCTAGCTCATTTAATACAGATCGAATTCCAAATTCATATCCTTGTATATTACCATTCACAGTACCGATCCAGTATACGTACACCTCATTCTTATTGCTATCCCTCATATCACTTAGCAGGTCATTACCTGTTACATATTGACCATTGATCGAAGCCATAAATAAATAAAATATGATGATACATTTCTTCATACCAGACTCCTTA
>CAYOJL010000062.1:0-5962 GCA_964404235.1 uncultured bacterium
CCGCGATCGCCGTCGTTCAATGCCAGGACGCCAACATGTACGTCGGCAAGAAACGTTTGTTTCTCCGCTTGCGTCATGGAAGTCATCTTTCACCTCAACTCGAAGTCAGCTACCGCTGTGGATTATCTGCAGAAATCAGAGATTGCTGAGTCAATGATTACCATAGGCCAAAACTGTGATAAATTAATGCTGATTAAGAATCATTCAATACAGCAAAGCAGTCAAAATGGCAGTATCCAAATTCACCGGAAATTTTTTCCCTTATCTTTGTTCATCTCTCTAGCTCTGTCGACGTCTGTATTTGCTAAAGACTGTTATCTTTTTATCTCAGCAGACAGAAAATACGACAAATCTGCTCTTGATCAGCAGATCAGGCCACTTCTTACTAATTATCTCTCCGTAGAGATCAAAGATGTTGGAATTGCAGGACTGAGCATAGGTGACGAGCAACACCAGAAAGAATACCAGTAACGTGTCGGACTTATCGAATCCAGCGGTCAGTATAGTGTCTCATTGAATTCCCGAAGAACTCCTTCCTTTTGATTCATTAAGAAGGTGAAATCAAATGAAAAAAATACTGCCGGTGTCATAAAGGCACTGCCCGCTGGCCTAGATAAAACGAATTTCTGAATCTTTTAAAAGTGTAACAAAATATCTATGATGAACTAACATTCAGCCTAGACCACTTAACTTGCAGGTCAGGAGATTTTGTGAAAGAGAAAAATTCTGTTGACGGCCCGGTCGCAGAAGACCTGGTCGGCGAAGTCTGGCCCAGTGCCGAGCCCGGAGAAGATCCAGTACTCTACGGTCATGCCACACTGGAGTCACATGACCCTGTTGAAGTCCGCAGTCTGCAGACGTTTTACTTGACCTACACGGTGGGGCGTTATGGGCTTGACGACACGGGGGCCATCCGGGTGGTGTTCCGGGCCATGGGTGACGGTCAGGCGCTTCAGACATCAGACCCGGGGGCAGCAAACTATGTAACGGCGAGCTCAAGTACTGGTATACCTCTAGCGGTAGAATACCACCATCGCGGAGTGTCAGCCAGGCCGCGATGGAAGTCCCTGACCGTAACTGTCAACGGAGGCTATCTCTCCGAAGGTGATACCATCACCATTGTCTTCGGTGACACATCCGGCGGTTCATCCGGGATGTGGGTACAGACCATGGCTGAAGGCGAATTCGAGTTCAAAGTCCTAGCTGATGTCTGTGCCGTGGGACATTTTGTGCCGATCCCTGAAACCCCGACGGTAGCCATCGTTCCGGGTCCTCCGGTGGTTTGGAAAGCCGTGTTGCCGTCTCTGCGAAAACCCGGTGAGCGATTCCGCTTTGGTCTGAAAGCAGAAGACAAGTGGGGTAACCCTACCGATCGGGCGACTGGATGCTTTGCTTTCGAGACCAGTCTCCCGGTCGATGGGTTGCCGGACACTTTTGAGTATCCCTGCGGGGAGAAAGCCATTTCGTTTGACAACCTTTGTGTTTCCAATTCGGGGGTGCTGCGTATCTCCGTGCGTGATCAATTGGGGGCTCTAGTCGCCGAGTCGCATCCGCTGATGATCCGCGAAGGACCCTATGCGGGTTTTTGGGGTGACATGCACGGTCAAAGCGGCGAGTCGATCGGAATCACAACGTCCCGTCAGTACTTCGACTTCGCCCGCAACAAGGCGTTTCTTGATGCTACAGGTCATCAGGCGAACGATTTTCAGATCAACAATTCATTCTGGGTTTATCTCAACAAACTCAGTGCCGAGTATAACGAGGAAGGGAAATTTGTGACCCTGCCGGGCTACGAGTGGTCAGGCAACACTGCAGTAGGCGGGGATCGCAACGTCTACTTCCGCAATGAGGGTCGTCAGATACGGCGTTCATCGCATGCCCTTTTAACTGATCGATCTGACCTCGACACCGATGCGCCCGACGCCAATCGTCTGTTCGAGGAGTTGACCGGTGAAGATTGCTTGGTCTATGCACACGTCGGAGGCCGTTACGCGGACACGGCCTACGCCCATGATCCAAGGCTAGAGACCGCGATGGAGATTCATTCGGCCTGGGGCACCTTCGAGTGGCTGCTGACGGACGGTTTTGCCCTCGGACACCGCTGTGGCGTGGTCTGCAACAGCGACGGCCACAAGGGTCGGCCAGGTGCTAGCTATCCGGGGGCAGCGACTTTCGGCGCCTACGGTGGTTTGACCTGTTTTTATGCCAAGGAACTGAGGCGCGACGGGCTGTTTGAATGTCTGCGGCGTCGCCACCATTATGGCACCACCGGAACTCGGCTTCACTTGGACGTTCGCGCACACTTGTCCGGTGGCGGGCACCTATTTGATCGGGACCCGAAAGCCTTCCCCGATGCGGTATCATCCGTCGTCAACGAGGTCATGATGGGTGACATTGTTCAGACCGATGACGAGGTACTCAGCCTGAGCATCGAGACAATTACCCAGGCACCTATCGAGCGGATCGAGATCCGCAATGGCTCTCAGGTTTTAAAGACATTACGGCCCTATAGAATGAGTGATCTTGGTAACCGGATCCGGATTCTCTGGAGCGGGGCGGAGTACCGCGGTCGGGGGCGGACCACCTACTGGAAGGGCCGAGTGAGGTTCGAGGGTTCCGCCATAGAGCACATGAACAAGATCAACATCTGGAACCATGAAAAACTAGTCGATCAGCAGGGTACGGACACAGTACAATTCGACACGATAACAACCGGTAATTACGCAGGTTTCGATGTCTGGTTAGACGGCCGACGGGGCGGACGAGTGGTACTAAAGAGTAATCATGGTGCTCTAGACACATTATTAGATGATATCGGTATCGATGACCTGTTGATGGATGCGGGGGGATTGAATCGACGTGTAAGGCTATTTCGACTCCCAGATCACAACCCACACCGTGAAATGAACGAGACCGTAGCAGTGACGCTTCATCCGATGGGTGACAATCCTATATGGGTATCGGTGTTCACAGAGGATGGTTTTCAGGCGTGGAGTAGTCCGATTTTTGCTTATCGCAAAGAAAGGTAATCACGGACGCAGGTTGCAATCTTAGATCTCATTGAAGAAAGATTCAGTTCAAATCATTACTTTGATACGATGTTATGGAAGTTCAACAAAATTAGAGGTTTGTAGTCGAAGAGTGCAAAACTGTTTAAAATAATTTAGGAGCATTCTGAACAATGATACAGTTATTTTTAGCTCTACCAAAGCTTAAGTATTAATATTAGTTAAAAATTTAGAAAATATACTGTTTATATTGTGGCTCATAAAAATGTAGTATCTGGTTTGAATCTAGAATGATATCTAAAAAAATGATTGAATTGTATTTTATATATTGTTACCAGAGGAAATTGATAAATATTATAATTATTATATATTATACATATTTTATACGTGGATCAAAATATATGTAAAGTAAATCTGTTAGAAGATTAACAAGTATTATTATGAATACTACAAACAATAAAGTACCTTGTACTACTGGATAATCCCTATTGTTAAGTGCTTCTAAAAGCAATCTCCCAATCCCTGGCCATGCAAAAATTACTTCTATCACTACAACTCCTCCTAGAAGTCCTCCAATCATAAGAGTAGCAACTGTTAAAACTGGTATCATAGCATTTTTTAAAACATGTCTTCTGACTATCACATTTTCCAATAAACCTTTAGATCGGGCAGTCCGTATATAATCTTGAGATGTTATTTCCAGAATTGAGAATTTAATAAATCTAGCAAGTGCTCCTGAATTTGCTAGTGCTAATGTAATTGTTGGGAGCATTAACGATTTTAGACTTAAAACAGGATCTTCAAAAATACTGATATATCCTGAGGGGGGTAAAATTCGCAATATAACTGAAAATAACAATATTAATAAGATTCCTAACCAAAATACAGGTATTCCAAAGGCTAATGCAGAATAAATAGAACAAAAATAGTCAACAATAGAGTTCGGTTTAAGACCTGCTGGTATACCAATTAAAAAGGACAAAATAATAGTTAATATGAAACCAGATAAAGTGAGATGTATTGTTGCAGGTAATCTACCTAATATTAATTTTGATACTGGTTGATGATTTATAGCTGAATTTCCAAAATTGCCACTAAGTATATCACTTAACCATAAATAATATTGTTCATAAAAAGGTTTATTAAGTCCCATTTTAATTCTTACAGCTTCTAATACTTCCGGTGTAGCATCTAGACCAGCTACAAAGTATGCTGGGTCTCCGGGGGTAAAATGGAGGATAGAAAAAATAATTATGGAAGACAATAATAATACAGGAACTGATTGTAATAATCTTTTAATAATATATTTATTCAATTAATCTATATATAAATATTTAAATTCCTGTATTATTATTTATTGAGGGTTATTTTATATAAACCTTTTCAAGTATTGGCATACTATCAAGATTTGAATTGAATCCCTCGATATTTTCAGACATCGCCCACCAGCGGATAATGGGTGTAATTACAATAATAAAAGATTCTTCTAATTGTAATTTATTAAGTTTTTTGTAAATTTGACTGCGTTTAGCTAAATTCGTTTCATGCTGGCCACTAAGTATTAAATTGGAATATTTTTCTGTGTAATAATTAGAAAGATTCCAAGGTTTTGCACGCCACACTCCAGTTGTTCCAAACAATGATGATGGATCTTTAGAAGCACGTCCATATGTAAAAACAGCTGCATCAAAATCTCTTTTTCTTGCACGAGGACGATATTGGGCAGGTTCTACATTTTCAATATTTAATTTAATTCCAATTTTTGATAAATCAGCCTGATATACTTCTAATAATTTTGAACCTTCTGGTTTAGTAGTTGCAGTCATCACTGTGAATTCAAATCCACTTGTTCCTGTTTCTTCTAATAAGTTTTTTGCTTTGTTAAGATCAAAATAAAATCGACCTTCAAGTTTAGAATCATAAAGTATAGATTTATCAGATTGAGGCTGTATCCATGGTTCACTTAAATTAAAAAAAACAGTTTCTACTATTCGCTTACGGTCTAGTGCATATTGCATGGCATGACGCACTTTCTTGTTATTAAATGGTTTTCTTTCAAGATTTAAAGAAATGTTCCAAACTAAACCACCAGGGAATCCTTTATAAGTTTTTAATTCATTCAAAGAACTTAACCTGTTATATTCACTAGGAGGTGGTGCAGCTATTACGTGTAAAGAACCAGCTTCAAGATTTGATACCATGGTACCAGAACTTGGAATCGCCTTAACAATTATATTTTCAAGATACGGCAAATCTTTTTTCCAATACCTTTCAAACCTCTTAAATTTTGCATAATCACCAGGAGACCATTCTACAAATCTAAATGGTCCTGTTCCAATAGGATTTGAATCTATAGTATCTATAGTCTCTTTATTAACAATAAACAACAAATCTAACAGATCAAATGCTGCGGGTGTTGGTTTTTTAAAATTAATTTTTATTTTTGATTCATTTAATATTTCTGTTGATTCTACTGATAATGCAAGAGTTCTAATATTAGCTCCAGATTCTTTTTTTTGAACATATTCTAAACTAAAAACGACATCATCTGCATTAAATTTCCTTCCATTATGGAAATATACGTCTTCCCTTAAATTTAATGTTAATGAAATTTTATCTTCACTAAATTTCCATGATTTGGCTAATTCTGGTTGAGAATTCAAATTGTTATCATATCTTATTAAAACATTAAATAACTGATTAAACATAGGCCAATCAGCTAGAGGAAGTTTATATGGATTGAAATACTGAAAATCACCAAGATGACCAAACCTTAATGTCCCACCTTGTTGAGGATTACTTGATACATTAAAGTAAAAAGCAAAAGTCATGGTGAATATCTCATGCAGTCCTGTGCTTCTTTAAAAATCCCTATTTTAGGAGTTATACCTGAAACATCCAAAATGCATTGGCCTGAGCGTCATCTTGGATTACAACCTATTTCTGAAAGAGAT
>CAYOJL010000062.1:5972-12199 GCA_964404235.1 uncultured bacterium
ATATAAATTCTAGAACTAAATTATAGCATAAAAAATAATTTTAGTAAAATTAAATAATTAAAATTCTGATGCCAGTGCTCTCCCGGGCAATAAACCAGTGATCTTAGAATTATCTATTGCAAAATTTCCATTGACAATAACGTGTTCTATACCAACAGAAAATTGCCGGCCATTTTCAAATGTAGATTTATCTTTTATTTCTTCCGCATCAAAAACTGTTATATCAGCAAAATATCCTTTTTTTAATATTCCTCTATTTTTCAACTTGAATTTATTAGCTGGTTCAAATGTAACTTTACGTATGGCTTCTTCCCATGAAATTAATGACAATTCGCGAACATATTTACTTAAATATCGAGTAAATGTTCCATAGGTTCTAGGGTGTGGATATTGACCTATAAGCAATCCATCGCTTCCTATCATTGTTAATGGATGTGTTATTATTGTATTAACATCATCCAAATCATCTTCATCAATATAGTTTACTATGGATACTCCAAGATTTTCAGACAATAATAAATCACATATAAAGTCTTCAGGTTCTTTTTTACTAAATTTAATTATTTCCTCTAATGTTTTACCTTCATATAATTTATTTTTTTTATCAAAAACAGATGCAATCTTGCATGATTGCCAATCAAAATCTGTTTTAAGAAAATGATTTTTAAGTAATATTCTGTTTTCCTTTAATTTTATTTTATTAATTAATTCAACAGGACCATCCTCTGCAAACCATTCTGGTAATAAACGAGTTAATGGGCCACTTCCAGAATTGTATGGATAACAATTCATAGATATATCAACCCCTTTTGATCTAGCTTTTTCTAATATCTCTAAAATTATTTTTGCTTTGCCTTTATGAGATTTAGAACCAATTTTTAAATGTGAAATCATTACTGATACTTCTGCTTTTTTACCTATTGATATAGTTTCCTCAAGAGCCTCAAATATCTTTTCAAAATAATTTCTCATATGTGTTACATAAATACCTCCATTTTTAGATACTATTTTACATAATTCTACCAATTCATTGGTGTCAGCATATGAATTTGGTGGATAAGAAAGACCAGTAGACAAGCCAAAAGCACCTTCTTCAATACTTTTTGTGATTATAGCTTGCATACTTTTGATTTGATTTTTTGTTGCACGATTTTGTCCCCAACCCATTACTTCTAGCCTGAGAGAAGAATGAGGAACTAAAAAAGCCACATTAACTGAAACTTTTTTATTAAAATTTCCTAGAAATTCTCTAACAGTGTTCCAATTCCATGAAATATCGGGATTACCATAAAGACCTGACAGGTATTGCCTCATCATTAACAAGTTTTTAGGTGATAATGGTGCATATGAAAGTCCATCATTACCTAATACTTCGGTAGTTATACCCTGTCTTAATTTGGCTTCATGTATAGGCTCTGCTAATAGCATCACATCTGAGATTGTGTGAACATCAATAAAACCAGGTGCAACAATTTTATTTTCTGCATTTATTATTTTTTTTGCTGGTACATCACCAATTTTATCTATAATCTCAATTTTATCTCCAATTAATCCAACATCACTATTAAAAGATGGATTACCTGTTCCATCAATTATGATTCCATTTTTAATTAAAATATCAAACATAATAATTTTTATTTTTTTTGTTTAACAATTAATGATTCTATTTTGTTTGCGATTATTTCTATTTGATTTTCAAATAGTGTGGATGGATCAATTAATATCCCTTTCTTATAATAATCTTCCATAACCAAAATCTTTGGTGATCCCGTTTTTAATCTTTCTTGTAATTCTTTATGATTTAATCCAATTTTATTCTTTGTACATTTAATAAAGGCTCTCGGGACAGGTCTACCTGTGTAATCTGGAAAAACTCTAACTACATCCAGCCCATCAAAATTACGTAATTTTTCGACAAAATAATATATTTGTTTTTCCCATTTATTAATTCTTGAATTGTGATCTTCTTTAACATATCTTTGTAAGGCAGTTAAGAAACCTATAATTTCTTCTTTACCTACTTTCATCGATCGACCTATTGAATGATTAGGGCTACTATTCATTAAACAAGATTCAATTAATTCTTTTTTTCCGCAAATGAAACCAGTAGATT
The DNA here is from genome assembly GCA_964404235.1 of uncultured bacterium. GTDB lineage: Bacteria > Fidelibacterota > Marinisomatia > Marinisomatales > UBA1611 > CACEUX01. The sequence goes on from CAYOJL010000062.1 coordinate 8,086, forward strand.
GTGGTCCTCGTATATCCTTCCCTCCACTAAAAATTACCATATCAGCACCAGCAATTATAAATTTTTGCAAATTGCTAATTGGCGGTAGTTCGTTAGCTGCATCTATAATTAATGGTATTTTATATTTTTTTGAAATACTTACAACTTCTTCTAATTTCAAAACATTTTTTTCAGTTAAGAATTGTGCAATTACAAATTCTATTGCTGCTGTTTTATCTGTAATTAAACTTTCTAAGTGGCTTAAATTAATATCATTTGAATTTTCAACATATTTTATATTTGCCCCTGTCATTTTTATCATTCTATCATAATTATTACTATGCCCTCTTTGAATAATAACTTCATTTTTTAAGTTTTTTGTATCCGGTATTCTTTTTATTGCTGAGACATTTTTTCTTGTTATACATGCAGCAGTTGCTATAACTAATCCTGCAGCTGCTCCAGATGTAACTATACCCGATTCAGCTTTTGTTATTTTTGAAATTATTTCACCAGCTCTATCTTGTAATTGTCTAATATCCACGAAAGCTTTACTAGCTTCTCTCATAGAATCAATTACTTCATTAGACATTATTGATCCACCAAATTCGGTAAAATTACCAGTTGCTAAAATAATTTTATCTAATTTATAATTATCATAAATGTTCATATTAATTTTATTTCATAAAATTGGATCATTTTTTGGATCTAATAAATCACGAATATAATTTGACAACAAAAATAAACCTAGAACTAAAATAAATAACACTAAACCTGGGAAAAAACCATACCATATTGATTTGTAAATAAAATCATGACTATCTTTTAACATGACTCCCCATGATGGAATGGGAGGTTGGACACCCAATCCTAAAAAACTTAAAGCCGCTTCAATCAATATTGCTTGAGGCAAAGCGATTGACATCTGAGCAAGAATTGCAGGCATACAATTTTGTAAAATATTTATAATAATTAATCTAAATTTATTAGCTCCAAATGCCTTTAATTCATCTACATATAATTTTTCTTTTTCTGTTAACATAACTGATCTTGCTATTCTTGAAAAGAATGGCATTTTAATTATAGCTATTGATATTGAAGTGTTTATTAATCCAGGACCTAATAAAGCAGCCATTGCAATACCCATAAATATAGTTGGAAAAGCTAATAAAACATCACATAATCTCATTATAATTGTATCAACAAATCCTTTAAAATATCCTGACACTAAACCAGTAATAACTCCAATAAATGATGAAATTAATATACTTATAAAGCCAATAAATAAAGATACTTTACCTCCATGTATAATTCTAGATAATATATCTCTTCCAAATTGATCTGTCCCAAAAAAATATTTTGTGCTAGGTGCTAAAAATTCATCGCCCCGATGCATTTCTATCGGATTGTATGGAGAAATTAAATCTGAAAATATTGAAATAAATAACAAAGTAATAACTATAGTTATTCCAAACAAACCATTTACATTTATTTTTTTTTTTATATATTTATTATTACCTATCAAATTTATCATATTATATATCTATCTATATTCTACAACTAAATATTAATGTTTATTAATTAATTATAAAATGATAAAAATATTACTTTTCTCGATATGATTCAGTAACATCATTTTCAATAGATTGTATTTGTTTCAAATGGATATAAAGGCCTTCGTCGGTGTACATAGTTAAACCCTTCAAGATTGGAGGATGTCACACCAGGGGTATCAACTAAAATGAAATCGGTGCAGATTCTTTGATAGGCAGCGAGTGGTGAATTTACACCTTTTAAAATTATAATCTTCTTGCTTTCAGGAGAAATTCCTATGGAATACATCTGTTGTAAGCTTACGTTTCCAACACGTTGGCTTGTCAATACAATTGTCGTGTCATGCTCCGTCTCCAGGACAACAGTCACTCCAGCTTCGAAATATCGGTTACCACCGTGAGTTGTTTCTGGTTCCTGAAAATTTCCATCCGATATGAGCCTAATGTGGCCAGTTACTTGTATAGGTGGACCAGTACTTGGATCGGTTTTTCCGCCTATTTTCAAATCTATTTTGGCCCCAACACCTAACTCAATGCTTCTTGATACGGCAATAGGATCCCATAGAGTCACTAATACTCCTTTGATCCGCTTAACTAATGCAAGGTTCAACAGGACGGTTGAATCTCCCGAACCTCCTCCTCCAATATTATCACCAATATCTAACATTCCAATTGGGTATGTGTCTACATTGAGAGCTCTGTCAAAGGCAATTTCTGGTGTATGGGCTTCGCTTCTCATCTCTTCACGGCGTTCCCAACTACGCTGTGCAAGCCAATCTACTCGATCCTGTGCTAAAGTTGCATTAGCATCCGAGATAACTACAAAGGCCATTCCCATCTCTAGCACATCGGCATATGGATAACCCTGAACAACACTCGCTGACAAAATCCCCGGTTCGGCAAGTACTTTTTCTAAATCGGTTATGATATCAAGCATCGGTGACTCAGATGTATTTTGGCGGGTGATACCAATAACAAGCGGCGGACAAACGTACGACTGGTATGGGCTAATTTCACCTCTAACTGTACGGGCGATTATAATGCCACATTCAAGTCCCCGTTCATGTGCATCTAAATGAGGGTTTGTGCGATAAAACACAGTGGCTGTTGCTGGCTCTATCATATTGGAAGATACATTGCCGTGCATATCGTAGACTACTCCTAGAGGAACTTTTGGTCCTATCGCCTCGCGAACTCTTGTAACGATTGAGCCATCTACATCTTGCTCATTTTCGGCAACAGCGGCTCCATGCAGTGCTAGGAGTACTCCATCAAAGGGTCCGTTTTCACGCAACTTAATTATCATATTTTTACTCAAGCGATTAAAAGCTTCGGCTGTAATGGGTCCTAGAGGTGTGCTTTTAGAGAAAATCAATGGAACCGTCTCGAAATTTTCTTGAAGTGCTGCTTCGAAAAATCCTCCGAGAGTCGTGTACGAATTCCCAAAACGTTTAAAAATTTCATCCCCCGTCCATGTTTCCCTTTCGAACATATCCAGTGAGGTAGGGAGTTGCGAAAAGGTATTTGTTTCGTGGCTTAGACCAAGAATGGCGATCCTCATTGTGTTTTAATTTGTTTTTAATTTCGAATGAGCAATATTACTGGAAAACTTGTAACTACAGTTTCTTCGGCCCGCTTGGTTTCAGTTGAAACGCCTGTCAGGTGAAAGCAGTTCTTGAGGCAGTATTCAAAACGGGTGGAGGCCTCGCCTGAGGTGAAAATAGCTGAAGAAAAATGACCGTTGGAAAACAGGCGCTGAATTTGAAGCGTTTCTACGATTGACCTCAAAAGATACAAAATGCAAGATGTAGAAGTCCATGAAAAGCTTTCTGCTTAAATCTTATTTGTGCGGCCACCGTGGCCGGCATTACAGGATCTGACCATGATCCTCTCTCCTCAAAAAAGGTGGTCTATACCTGTTTTCTGTTAAGAATGCTACATCATTACTTAAGGATTTATTGTAGACTTGTCAAATCCTAAAATAAACGCAAAATTTAAACATTAATTACTCATTAACTCGTTACAGTTAACGATAACTTAGCGGATGCTGGTCTTTACTAAAATCATTACTACCAAGGAGCAGGTGAGACCAGCTCCAGCTGGGCACAAGAAACCTCTATCAAGTCAGCCAATAATAATGCAACTGATTTATTTGGAAGTTCCGTTCACTAAATAACAACTCGATTGCTGTTGGGTCTTCATTAGGCAAAGCCACCGTCTATAAATCCGGTGCTGTTTATATCTACAGGTGATCATATTTTTTATCAGAATTACAAATAAGATAATTGAATATAGATTTTAAATCAGTTCCTCCTATATAGAATTACATCCTCCACCTGTTCACCCAGTCATTAGGCAGCACTCCTGTCACCCACTTGTGCCGGCGTCTTCTCAGCATTTGATATTGTTTTTGCGCAGGCTGGATGGATAGTTCTTCTTTCGCCTGGTTTTCTTCCTGTCCGACAGTTTCCTGACGACTGAGTGCATTCTGCTTCTTTTCGAGCAAATCCCAATTTCGCACATTCAGCACGGCCAGCGCGGCAACGTTATACGCCATGCAATCCAGTGCTTCGTTTCTTCGT
>CAYOJL010000063.1:0-11977 GCA_964404235.1 uncultured bacterium
ATAATAGGAGTAGCTAATGAAAGGATGCGAAAAATAGATAGAAATTCTATATTGATCTCAAATTGTTTAGAAAGATCACTGTCGATCATATAAATGATAAATATAAAGATTACCCAATGGATCAAGGAGATATAGAAAGGAAGTTCAAGTTGTGTATGTATGAGTATAGGGAAGGCCAGACCTAACATTGCCCATGAACTTTTTTGTTTTGTTCTCCAGATCAATATTAAGAATCCTCCTGTCATGATTAGTAAACCTATAAGGGGAATAATTCCTCCTTCAACTGTCCAAAAGAGTATCTCATTATGAGGATGATCCATATTATTGTTTCCAATGGTCTCAATAGATGGATCTTCTTTTTTTCGTTTTGCATAATGAAATCTAAAAGCTGAAAGGAAATTCCCGTATCCTACACCAAAAATTGGATTCTCTTTTATCATTTCATAGGTAAGCTGGTAAGTAGTCATTCTTGTACTACCAGAGTATTGTTTTGATTTTCTAGCTATCGTATCACTTTTTGTTAAAGAACCCGCTATAAGACCCATAAATAGTAGTCCTAACCAGATCAGTAAATTTTTATTTTTTCGACCTCCAAAGAAAATTATGGTAATTACTCCAATTATTATTGAAAGATAACCTGTACGTGACTGCATATAATAGATATGAATACATGCAAGTAGTGGAATACAAAAGACCAGTATCTTTTTTAAAATATTGTCGGTTCCATCTTTATCTATTAATAATAGAAAGAGGGCTATTACGGTTCCTGTTGCTAGGAATGTGGCAAAAACATTCTTTTGCGCCATTGCACCAAATTCTGTGTTAAAAAGAAAAAATGATCTTAGTAAAATTTGGATGATTACACTTCCAAGGATCACATATAAAAATCTATTTTTCTCTTCTTTAGTGAATTCAAATTGTTGAAGGGAAAGGTACAATAATAGTCCGCCACCAAGACCAAGGATTCTCATTACTGCAAGATTGGCATGAACATTATTTGAATAGAAAAATGGAATAAGCATAAGAGCAGATCCTATCAGACAATAGATATATAAATTGGAATAAAATAATTTCGCAACCTTACTGATCTGGTATAGGCCCAAACCGATCAAGAGAGAGATAAACATCCACCCAATAATATTGAAAGGCAGATAAAGTCCATAACCTCCAACATGTTTGATAGATATATGCATTCCAAATAGGAGGTAGGATGAAAAGATATAATAAAATATATCCTTAGTATCTAGATCGAGAATTTTTTTCACCATATCAATTCATCTAATTTATATTGGTCCATTAGATTTGGAGGCTTTTTTATAAAGTAGTTTTCCAGGTAATTAATTATTTTGATCTATTAAGTTAACTATAGTTAAAACATATCTTATCCAATTTTAAATATGGTATTATTTCAGCGAGCTATCATCCTCATTTTTATAGGTACTTTTTTTGTATATAGTCAGGATCATTCTATCAATTTCGATGGAAGTAATGATTACATACGTATCTCTGATCATGCTGATCTGGATCTAACCCAGAATTATACGTTAGAGGCTTGGATATTTCCTGAAACATTCTCCTGGCTCGCAGGGATCATATCAAAATATCATACGCCAGCAGCCAATGGATATATATTAAGACTAACACATCAATCACCTTATACTGGTATAGGGTTTGATGAGGTTGTTACAAGTACAGGCATATTAAATGGTAATCAGTGGTATCATGTTGCTGGAGTAAATGATGGTGGTCAGCGAAGGCTTTTTATCAATGGTGCGGAGTACGATCTTTCTGGGAGTGCTCTCAATATTTCTTCTAATAATAATTCTGTTCGCATTGGTTCAGATTATGGAGGTAGATATTTTGATGGACGGATCGATGAAGTAAGGATCTGGAATATTCCTAGGACAGAGGAAGAGATTCTAGCGAGTATGGATACAGGCCTGTCTGGTGATGAGGCGGGTTTAGTTGCCTATTATAATTTTAATGAAGGCGCTGGTGACACATTATTTGATCTTACAGGGAATGACCATAATGGTGTAATTATAGGTGGGCCATCCTGGGTGGACGGTTACACACTATCAGGGCTTTTGGGTGATGTGAATTTCGATGAGATCCTAGATATTTATGATGCTGTTATGCTTGTTGCCATTATGCTACAACATGAACAAGGTACAGAACTACAATTAGAAGCTTGTGATATTAATCAGGATGGTGTTGTTGATATTGAGGATATTGTTTTATTCTTTGAATGGTTATTGATGATAGATCCAGGTCTTCGTAATGGTGTTTCCAGTGGTAGTTATTATGTTTCAGAGGATCTTGTGAAGATCAGATCAAATGGAGATATTGCTGGTTTTCAGATCGATCTTACTAGTTCGGACACAGAAATAGATATGCAATTACCTTCAGGCTGGGCATGGGATCATTCAGAAACAGATCTAGTGGCCTATAGTATGGATGGATCCTCATTACCTGATAATTTTACTTTTATGATAGAGGATCCTTCATCTATTCAAGATATAAAGATAGCAGGGTGGGGAAATACGTCTGCCAAAGCTGAAAAGAAAATATTACCATCGACATTTGATCTAAGAACATATCCAAACCCCTTTAACCCAGGTTGTAATATTTATTTTGAGGTTATGGTAACAGGGAACATAAGTATCCAGCTTTATGATATTAATGGTAAGCATGTTCGATATATCATGAAAGATGTACTTGGAAAAGGCAGCCATGAATTTTATTGGGAACCAAAGAATATTTCTTCAGGAACCTATTTTATAAAGATCACTGGAGATGGACATTCTCATTACAAGAAGATCCTATATTTGAAATAATATAATGAAAAGATATCTAATAAATATTTTGTTTATACAATTAGCTTATTTGCATGGTGATACAACCATAGTCGCATTTGATAACGTTCACCAATTCTTTGGTGGCTCAGGGAATAATCGAACAGTTATAGATACTATACAATTTCCTGATTCTAATTCAGAATATTCAGAGATTATCATGACAGTGGCTCTAGAATGCCCGACTGGAGGATGTGATCCATGGGACAGGAAGGCAAAAATCTCAGTAATGCATTTGAATAACTGGTTTGAGATAGGCAGATATGTCACTCCATATGGCGTTGAATGTGGCTGGTCCTTCGATGTGACCGACTATCGTTCTTTGCTGAAAGGTGAAGTACCTCTGCGTTCTTATATAGATACATGGGTACAGCCAGGGTGGCTCGTTAATATCCAATTTGATCTTATATCAGGGGTACCAGAGTTTCCTTTTACAACAGTTCGAAATGTATGGAATTATGATTATGTTGTATATGGAGATACAACCAACCCCGTAAATATATCTTCTGTTACAGAATACATCCCTTCTGATGCGCAACAGGTCGATTTAAAAATGATCACCACAGGGCATGGACAGGGTAATACAGATAACGCAGCTGAATTCTCTTTAAAGATACATGATATCTTTTTAAATGGAGAATTTTCCTATTTTCACAATTTTTGGAGAGATGACTGTGAGAATAATGATTGCTCTCCTCAAAATGGTACATGGCAGTATGACCGTGCAGGATTCTGTCCGGGTGATAAGGTCATACCGCAGGATTTTGATCTTTTAGATCATGTTTTAGCTGGTGATACAGTAAAACTGGACTATGTATTAGAGGATTATTTTAACTATTGTTCTCCAAATAACCCCGATTGTGTTAGTGGGGTAACATGCTCATTATGCGATTATAATAATTCGGGACATACTGAACCTTATTATTATATAGGGTCACATTTGATAATGCATACAGAATCCTATCACACAAATGCTGATGCCTTTTTTGTAATAAGCGGTCAGGATGCGTCAACTGGTGCATTGAATATATATCTTGAGAATTATGTATCCATTTATGGTGTTCAGTTCAATTTAGATGTTGATGGAATGGAAGTATCTGATCTGAGTTTTCAAGAGTGTTCAGGAGGCCGTGCTGAAGACGCAGGCTGGACAATGGGTGTCAATGATTCAGGATTGGTTATTGGTCTGGCTCAGGGGACAGGTGAGCCCATACCTGGAGGTGAAGGTATATTGACCCAGATATCTTGGAGTGTTGAAAACTCATCCGAGTTATCAGGTAATATCATTATAAGTGATCTTCAGGTATCAGGATATTTTGGTAGTGATATCTCATTTGAGATAGGTGATCCTCATATAATTGAATCAGGATTAAATTTGAATGAAGATCCTCCCTTACCTACAAAACATGAATTACATGCTGCTTATCCAAACCCATTTAATCCTGTCCTTAATATTCCGTTTGATATCGGTAGGACCAGCTCTGTTAATCTGATGATATTTGATACAAAAGGTAGGTGGATAGAGACCTTGATCAAAGATCAGACCATGCTACCAGGTTACCATGAGATAGAATGGGCCGCTGAGTCACATGCTAGTGGTGTTTATTTTTATACTTTATTGGTCGGGGATTATCGAAATACTAAAAAAGTGATATTAATAAAATAAAAAATATCTTTTTTTAAGGCTGTTTGACCCAGTCAGCATTATAAAGATCTACGAAAGCAGGTGCTATCCTATTAGCTGGAGTATCTTCCGCTAAATTATAGACCATACCAATCCTTCCAGTTTCTGGACCGAAATGTCGAGAATTATTCTGTGTTTTTCCACGCCATTCTCCTAAAGCGACCATCTCAAACTCAATAAAATTTTTCTTATCTATATTATAAATAGCACTACCTATCATATTGGTCTCTATACTATGATCCAACTCGTGATCTGGGGTCCAGTCATTCTCTCCAAGTAACCATTTCCCCTTGGCAATAGCCTTTCCATTACCAGTTATTTTTATTGCCATGTTTGGACCATTCACTTCAGTGACCTGTACACTCAGGTTAGCATTTTTTATTTCTTCGGGAGCAAAGGGTAAGGTTTGGCCTCTTACATTATCAACCATATGAAACCGAAATAATCGATCTTTAATTATCTGAGGACATTCATGAATTGTTCCAATATCATATTGTTCTGGAAGCCATAGAGCCATTTCATCCTTACTGAACCAAATATGATCCATATTCCACCGATCTCCCCTTTCAGAAAATTTAGGTGGGTCTGTAAATAGGTCTGCTTTCGCCCCTTTTAATACTAATCCATTTTCAGGATAACTATCCTCCCAGCGGTGTGATGCTATTGGATTAAAGTTCTCAGGCAATTGGCGATCTTTATCAGGTAGCTCATTCCATTTATCCAATCCTTTTTTAATGGTCTCAAGCACTACATCGGGATCTAGGGAATTAACAGACGCTAAAAGTGATCCATTAGGGCTACATACATATATTCCCTGTCTTGAACCTCCAGCTTTCCTATAATGCCCTTTATTTGCCATTTCCTGGAATATGGATGCATCTTTATCCACTACCCCCTGAAGTCTCCATACTTCATCTGTTGCTGGAATAAAATTCTTTGATATCTCGATCAATCTTGGATCTGACCAAACAGACCTCCGGCCTGCTGTTCCATTATTTCATGTACAGCCTAGAGGGTGACCATTCATAGCCCAAAGTAGAAGAGGTTTTTGCTTTATATCAGATTCAATAAGGCCATCATAGAATGTGTTTCTCCATGGGATCTCAGCCCAAGCCAGTTCGGCTTTAGTGGGTTTTATGAATTCTTGCCACATTTCATATGTCTCTTCAGTTAACTGAAACGGTTGTTCATCCTTGGCACAACCAATAAGAAAAATTACAAGCAGTGATAATCTTTTCAATGTTCTGCCTAACGATCAATATGAATATACATTTAGAAGTATAAACAAAAAATATTCACACATTGTTGTATCCAATATTATTGGTCTTGTCTTTTTATTGATGCAACATCATCATTAATGAATTTGGCCCAGTTGTCATAACCACTGTTGTTCAAATGGACACCATCTGTTGTGTATCTTTTATCCAATAGGCCATCTTTGTCTATAAAAGCAGAATGAAGATCAATGACCGTAAATGGCCCATTCTTGCATTTGGTCTTTAATAATGCATTTATTTCAGATATCTGATCTGGAAGTGGTGTCGCGTGATCTGGGAACCATCCTTTTTCTTTGGTGTATATTCTGTCATTTATTGGGAGAATGGTCTGAATAAATATTTTTGTGTTCGGGGTCTGATCTATAATTTTATTTGCAATACTAATTATATTATCAGAAACATAGGATGGTGTGATCTTATGACGATCTGGTAGATCTGCGTTGAAGATATCATTGATGCCGATCAGTAAGAATACAGCACTAGGCTGATAATGTATGATCTCATCAAGTCTACTTAGTACTCCTTCCGTGATATCACCCGATATCCCTCTATTAACAATATTATCAGTGGAGACAAATCTTTTGTTCCAGTTTCCTCCTGCCTCTGTAATGCTATTACCAAGGAATACGATCTTACCATTTCCAATGGGATCATTTTTAAATTCATCGATCCTTTTATGATAAAAGTTCATTTGCCATTCTTGTTGATGTTGAATGAATCGATCTTTTTCCGGATAAAGGGATTCCAATGATGTATTATCTCTTTCAGTATTTGAACCTGCTACCAACAGACCAGTATATATGAAGGCAGCGAGCAATATGTTCATATTATCAAATTAAAAACGTCAATTTAAAATGAGAATCTGAATCCTAGGTCAATGGTCTTACCGTAGTGCTGCTCTTGGCTCTTAGCCCTTTGATCTCTAGGGACCCTGCTCAACAATTCTGCTATATCTGCATCCTGATCATTATTAAATAATGAAGGGTCTAATATTTCATCGTATATCGAATTATCAAAATCTGGATCATAAGGGTTAAAACCTCTTAGCCTTGTAATGTCAACAGCTTCTGTTAGATTACTGATATTTAGATATAGCTCTAAGCCTTTAACAGGGAGTTTTTGTTTCATAGATAGGTCATATCTCCGATAAGCATCAGTATCTTCCCGCAGTCCTGGCCAAAAGTTTGTCGTTGAGAAAACATTAGAAATGTAATTCATGGATATACGTCCAGAGAATCCTTTATAATCATATCCCAGTGAGTAATTGATAATATCTCTTGGTTGATCTAGTAATCTGTCAACATATAAGCTGTCTAGATTATAGGTGATAACCTGGAAGGATGGGTCAAAGATGATCTCGGTTTCAATAACCGTCCTCGGGTATTTTACCTCTGATGTGGTCCGAGTGTAATTTGCATTGAAGACCAATCCTCTTAAAAAACTAGGTAGATACCAGAACCTGGTCTGATAATCGATCTCAAAACCTTCAAGGGTTACATCGTATGGATTATTGGTCTTATAGTCATTGATCCTATATTTTTCTGTGAAACCAGGTAATCCGTAAAGACTAGGGTCTGTTATATAGCGTTGTCCGCTGCTGAATATTAACCCTTCGATCTTTTTTGTAAAGTAACTAAAACTTAGAAGACCAAGATGTTTATTATTGACAGAGACCACATAGTCATTATTCTCAGATAGTCCTGGTTCTAAGTAAGGATTACGATACGTGACGGTCCTTGGTGCACCCTGAATATTATACAGAGGGATCACGTCAGAATAGTTAGGTCGGGTCAATGTATTGGTACTCGCATATCTTAAGATAAGCCAATCAAGAGGCTGGTATTTTAAGAAAAGAGCAGGTAGTGAATAAGAATTTGTCCGCACATGATTAGAGACTGTATCAGAGCCCATTGAATTATAATGAGGCAGTGTCGTCTGTTGTCCGTGGTAGGAAGTATAAACCGTTCTATTCTCTTCAAATCTAAATCCACTGACTATATTCAGTTTTGAACCAATATTCAGATCGGTCATGACATACTTGGCGTCATAGTGTTCTGTGCCTGAATAGTCATAGATCAATGACTCGGTTTTATGAAAATGGTGCATGATGAATTCATGGTAAGGAGCCCAACCCCAATTGCTTCTAAAAAAGGAGAACAACTGATTCATTTTATCCAGGTCTGCAAATGGTCCGAGGGTGTAATTACCATTTAAAAAGCCACTATCATCATAGTCATTATCCATGAAAGGATAATAGGGTGCATAGATTGTTCCCGCGGGTATACTACTCAGCCAATCGAACGTTTCATATGTAGAGTCTCTTTTTCCCCCATGAGCAACATATGTAAATGCTCCGTACTCATAATCTCTATCGTGCGTTCTTGATTTTTTTCTAGTTTTAAAACCAAATTTTAATTTTCCAGATATCTGATCGTTCAGTTTATAGTCAAATTCCAGATTTGCTCCGAATGATCGTTCTGTCTCTTTTGTGGAATACTCATTATAATCATATCTATCGAACCAGGTACCATTGGTATCATTGACCGTAAAATTTTGAATGTTATCCACACTCTTATTATTGACTGATTCCGTATAGGCACCCGCTTCTCTAAAATTATAAACCTTATTCGTATCTCCATTTGTAGACCTTGAAAAACTATTGAATATGTCTATCCTGAGATCAGGGGTTAGTTCCTGTTCATATTTCCAGGTCTCAGTAGTTACATTTATCTTATTGGAAAGTTCTCCAGTATCATATGTCCTACGGCCATCTGGTGTCTGTAATTCATAATTGTTCTTATAGGTAATGATATCTTTATTGATAGAGCTATGTAGTCCGCTATAACTGATATTCCCATTTAATATCTTATAGTCAATAACATAAAGGTTATTATTTCTATCATTAAGTCTAGAGACATCTGTGAGGCCAAGAGTTGCAAGTGTCAATGGATTAATGGTATCAAGATCTGCCGGGGCATTGATATAAGCGGCATTCAGATTATGAGAGCTTCGATTCCTATTTTCTAGATCTAACTGTGCTAATACACCTAACCTATCATTAAAGAAGCGGTTACTTAGGTCAAAAACAAGTTTGTAGTCATCTTGGGTTTCTTTTAAACCATTATACATGCCCTGCGTGACCAGATTCCCATGTAACCCTGGCTTTGCTTTTTTTAGCTTAAAGTTTACAGTTCCACCAAGGACATCTCCTTCCTGATCGGGTGTTCCAGCCTTGGTTACCTCGATTCCTTCCAACATATATTGTGAGATCATGCTAAGGTCTGTACTTCGATCATCCGGATCGGTAGAGGCAAGGTTTGTGCCATTCACGGTTATCTTATTGTATTTTGGCGATAGGCCACGAATGACCACTTTATTTCCTTCACCGCCTTCCCGTCTTATGGATACTCCAGGGACCCTGGCGACAGCCTCTGCTGCATTTGCATCTGGAAGCTCTTGTATCCTATCTGATGAAATAATATTCTTTATTGATTTTGCTTTTAATTGTTTATTGATCGCATCCATTTGGCCTCGTGCTTGTGCAGTGACCTCAATGGCCTTTCCTTCAATGGTCTTATAATCTAATGCTAGATCTTGTTCAAATGTCTCATCATCAGAAACAGTGATCTCCACCTCCTTGGATTCATATCCAATATAGGTGGCCTTGAGGATATATGTTCCAGGGTTCACATTTGAGATCTTATAGCTACCATTATCTATTGTTGCAGTACCAAGGCTGGTCTCCTTGATAAAAACATTTGCACCAACCAATGGTTTTTGCGTACCACTATCTTTGATGACACCTTTTACAGTAGCTGATTGAGATAGTAAAACATTTATAAAGAGAGAGGTAATAAAGAGATATTTTGTAAATGATCGATCTTTCATAATCTATTTTTTACTCCATAATTCGATTTGAATTCCTAGGTTGATGAGTGAATCTTTTTTCGTTTCCAATAATTTAAGGTTATTGCATTCACTTTCTATCATTAATCTTGCATTATTCACTTCAAAGCATTTCCTTACAAGTTGTATGTACTTTGTGGCTAGATCTTTCAACTGATCTTTTGACTGTTCATCAGCCTTTAATTCTTTAACACTATCAAACTTTAACCTAACTGTAATAGCATCATCAATGATCTTTTGAGATCTTTCATTACAATCACACGGGTCATATTCTGATCTTTTAGTACTTGGTAAATTTCTAAGTTTTTTTGGTTGAGAAATAGTAGCCGTCTCAGTTGGTCTTTTTTCTTCTTTACTTGAGCAGCCAGAAAATATAATTAATAGTGAAATGATCAGTCCGGAGAGTATGCTTTTCATAATTATATCTTATACGAGAATTATTTGAATTGAAATTAATTATTATCTGTCATGAATAAAAATAGGGGGTAGTGAGAAACTCAACTACCCCCTAAACTTAACGAATAGATCTTCGAAAGGATCTATTTCATCAAAGCCATTTTCTTTGTGATAGATCTTGCACCATCAGTCAGAGTGTAAAGATATACACCTGTAGATACTGATTGGCCAAGCTCATCACGACCGTCCCACTTATAAGAGTGTGTTCCGGCTTCTAAAGAAGCATTCTCAAGAACTCTTACTGATTGGCCAAGCATATTATAAACAGTTAGACTTACGTCTGCTGCTTGTTCCATGCTAAAGCTGATCTCTGTGGTTGGGTTGAATGGGTTTGGATAGTTTTGGTTTAGAGCGAACTCTTTAGGAGTATACGCAATATCACCATCACTATCAGTTGATAATGTTGCCCACTGTGCTAGAGCATCTGGCCAATGATTTAGATCACCAACAGGAAGATCCCACTCACTATGACTGTATGCAGCAGAAGATGTGCTGTATGTAAATGTCATTGGTAATGGCCACTCAACTACGTTCCAGTCATCATCATTCTGGTGTAACCACCATGAATCAGGATGATCGTCATGGACTTTATTATCTAACCAGTCCATGGTCCTATTGACCTGTGTCTGGATGTAGATGGATTCTAGTTCAAAACCAAGATCTGTGGCATGAATATTGTCTGCTTCTGAGACACCATTATTATCCATTTGATATTGGGTTGAATCGTCCATCCATCTGCTTTGATTCTCAAATTGTGACCCTGGTCCACCGATCATGGTATCACAGTAGGTTGTTACAACACCAGCGGTATCAGTAACGTCCCAGCACCAAGGTTCCATAGCGAACATGGTGGTCAGCTCTTCTGTATCAAAGAATGCATTGTTATTGTAATGGATGTTTCTATTGTTGTTATCCCAGCACCAGCCTCTTGCAAGGAGTGTACTATCTGTACATTCGCCTTGACTTAGAGTTGCCATTTTACCATGACCACCAGCCCAGTTCAGTGATGGACCTTGTCCATGTGAATTATGGGTCTGACCTGTGGAAACAGTGTTGACAAATAGGTTATTGGTGAAACGGGTATTGTTACCATGTCTGTAGAATTTTACCCAGTCAGTAATGTTCACGAATGTATTGTGATCGATTCTAAGTGGGTTATATCCAGGGATGACACCATTATCATATAGTACCATGACCTGACCATGACAACCTTCAACGGTATTATTCTGAACAAGTAACTCTTTCCAGGTACCGGTCCAGCCTCCGCCGCCGCCCCAGACAAATCCACCCCACCACATACCGCCACCGTAAACAGTGAACTGTACAGCGGTGTTATTGGTAAGATGCAAGCGTTGTGCGGTGCCAAAATTAAAGTAGCTAATGATCTGGTGGTGAACTGATGTTACGTGATCAACAACTACTGTATTGTTTTCACCATAGGTTGAAAGAACACCAAAGAGTGTTCCTGTTTGACCAGCTGCTACCCCGTTGAATAGGATATTTCTGATGGCATAGGTTTGAGTATGACCGTGTGTTTTAACGTGGTTTTGTGGCCAGCCTGTGAACTGTAAGTTGCCATCATCACCAGCGATCGGCTGTACAGTGGCTGGATGCTCACCGTCAGCATAATCAGCTCCAACTAGCTCCATGCTAGAGTTCATGTTCACTTCTGAAAGCTGTAAGTAGACCTTATTAGCTGCCAAAACGTAAACATCATGAGCTTGCTCACCAGTTGATGTTGTGTCACCATGAATAAATGATTCCATTTCGCCAGGGGTGCCGGTCCAAGGGACGTCGAC
>CAYOJL010000064.1:0-4443 GCA_964404235.1 uncultured bacterium
TCCTCCTTCTAATAGTGCGATTATTGACCACAGCGACAACGCTTGGTGCTTCCGTGATCTTTTGTTGGACCTTAGCAGCGGAAACGACTATTTCATTCAATCCAACTGCTGATGGTACTAGATTAAAATTGATATTTTTTAACTGATTACCTTTGATCAACTCGTTCGTTTCTTCTACTTCATCCAGACCCAGCTTGGATGAAAAGCTTGTTTCCGTATCATCTTGAATGCCTGCATCTGTAGCTGACACATATACTTCCAGAGTACTTGTTTCATACCCGATATAGCCTACAGAGATAGTATATTTACCAACAGGTACCTGTGATATGATATATTGCCCCAGTGAATCTGTGGTGGCACCCATAGAAGTCCCTATAAGAAAAACATTAGCTCCAGGCAAAGGTTCGGATAAGTCCTGCACTTGACCAGATATTGAACCTTCATCCGCGATAAGTAGTGATGTAATCAATAATAAACATATCTTCAGTGATCTATGCATTTTTCTCTCCTTAATATAATGCAGGGTTTAATGTTACTGATTTTAACTATATCGTTATAAAAAGCCCTAACAGAATTGTAATATTTATATATAGTAAAGGGTCATTCATGTACTGCCGAGTACTGTTAAAAAGATATGATAGTTTTATTGGTATTAACTTGCCAAATTATTGTATAAAGTTATGATCTTTAGATTCCAGTAATTTTTTTCTAAGAAGTCATTTCTAAGTTGCCTATCCTTGATCTTAAAAGATCTCTGCATGATGATATCATATGCATCAAGCAAATACTTTTTTCCTAAATCTTGTTCATTATTTACCTCTAATGCCTGTATAAGGATATTATAATATTCCATTTCCTCAAACTTGTCATCTCCCCCCATTTCATTTTTGATCAAGGCTAAATATTCTAAAGATCTTTTTGGTTGATCCATTTTGTTGAAGTTGACAGCATTGAATGCTTTTGGAACAACTCTCATACTCAGATCAAAATCATCAGGTATATTATCAATGATAAAATCAAAATGTTTTACCGAACTCTTATGGTTACCATTATAAAAATGATATCTACCTGAATAATAATTTGATAATAGCACCATGAATGGTATCTGAAGTTGCTCCGTTAGCATTGTGATCTTTTCTAGATAAAAAAATGTACTATCAATGCGATCACGATAAAAATGGGATTCACACATTCTTACAAATGAACCAAAACTAATGAGTTCCTGATCTAGCTGTTCCGCGATCCTATATGCCTTGACAGTATATTTATATGCATTATCTAGGTCGCCAATAGATGTATAGTAATCTGAATAGATTCCTGCAATCGATTGTGCAGCTACCTGCTTCTTATATTTTTGAGCTAGTTCATCTGCTTCTTTTAAAATTGATATTGCCTGCTCTATCTGGCCGTCCTCTAGTAATAGGTCTGCATAGTTTGGCAATATCAATGCCAACTCATGTTTATCACCATATTTTCTCGCAATATCAATAGAACTATCCATGTATAATAATCCTTCCTCCTTCTTACCCTGTTTTATCAAAAGATTAGATAAGTGTCTTGATGCATCAGTGGACCCTTTTTTATAGTCTATTTTTTCAGATACATCTACAAATCTCTTGTAATATATTGCTGCAGAATCAAGGTTGTTATTACCATATTCATGGTGGAGGCCAACTAATTCATAAGCGTGGCCAACCGCAACATAGCTTTTTGTTTTTGTGCCAGTCTTAATGGCCATTTTCGCATACTTTTTCATTTCTGGGAATTTGCCCTGTCTGAATGATATCCATCCCAATAATGACCAGGATGAAGCCAGATCAGGGTCTATTTCAGTTGACATATTCAACAGACTCTCAGCCATTTGCCAGTCCTCTGAATTTTGCTGATACTGTACCTTATATTTCCCTTTTAATAAATATTCATATGCAATGGGATCAGCTTTATATGTTTCACTTACCAGTTCATGATCACTTTTTTTATAGGTCAGTTTATTTGAAAGACTATCAGCAAGGTTATTGACTATAAGTGATGCATTTTCAAGACTTTCCGTCCATTTATTTCCAAAAAGAGTAAGGTTTTTATTATGGTCTTGCAATTGGCATCGAAGATTGAACTGTCCTTTTGAACGAACAATACTACTAGACAAGGTATACCCCACATCTAATTCTTTAGCAATGTCAATTTCAGATAGATCAGAGTCTTTATATTTTGTGATGGAGTTCATTGAAGCAACACGGATGTTACCAAGGCGACTCATTTCGATAATAAGGTCCTCTGTAAGTCCATATGCCCATGGTTCATCATCAGCATCACCAAGATTATTCATATAGAGTATAGCAATCGATGGAATTTCATCTCCATCAGCAGATAACCCTGATAGACCAAGTACTGCTAAGGTAAGGATCCCAACTATAGAAGCGGCAACACCTAGTATTGACATTGCAGTCCATTTAAAACCAGTTTTTTCATCAGGAGAGAGCTTTGCCTTGACCTGAGAAAGATCGGTCTCTGGAAGTCCATGTGAAACAATACAATATGCCTTTACTTCTTGCGTAACTCCTTGGAGTTGGGGTTTACCAAGATAAATTGTTTTATAATTCGGGTCACGCTCCAGGGTCGCATTTACCCTTCCAGATATTGCTATCCCTCCTGATGCGGAAAATGGTTCAATGCGGGATGCTATATTTACATCATCACCAATGACATCATTTCCCTGGAAGACCACCTCTCCTTGATGAATGCCTATTCTTAGGTTGAGATTCTCTACGGATTGAACTCGCTTTTGAATCTCAACGGCACATTCTACAGCATCAAGGTTTGTCTCAAATGTAAGTAATAAACCATCACCGATCTCTTTTAGCCATTCACCTCTATATGAACTAACAATCGGTTGTAAGAGTTCTCTTTGCTTTTCTAATAATCCTAATGCTGCAGGCTCATTCTCAGCAGATAACCTTGTAAAGCCAACAATATCAGTAAAAACAATTGCAGCTAATTTTCGTTTAGATTCTGATGGCATTATGATATCTCATTAATATCTTAAAAAGAACTTATACATAATATATCAAACCTTTTCGATCATATGATTCGAAAAAAGATC
Organism: uncultured bacterium; assembly: GCA_964404235.1. Lineage (GTDB taxonomy): Bacteria > Fidelibacterota > Marinisomatia > Marinisomatales > UBA1611 > CACEUX01. Next base: position 3,101 of record CAYOJL010000064.1, read on the forward strand.
CTCCGACTGTAAAAAGATTCTAATCATTTAAGTAACACCATCTTATTCTTGAAAGACCTTCCATTGACCTTAAACAGATAAAAATATATTCCAGAGGTCACACTTTCTCCTATCATATTCTTGCCATCCCAATTAATTGAAGAATTGCCTACTGGTCTTTTTCCATGCATTAATTTTTTTACAGTATTCCCCATAATATCAATTATAGATAGTTCAATTATTGCTGGTTCCGACAAATAATAAGTGATTGTAGTGCTAGAATTAAAAGGGTTTGGAAAATTAGGATATAATATGGATGGAATAGGCAATATATGCTCTCTTGTAATGCCAACTTCACTATTAACAGATATATCGAAAACAATGGGTAAATGATCAGAAGCAATTTGAGTATCATCCCACTGTAATTCATAATAATCTAAAGCAAGATCATCCATCGCAAGTGTGTTCAATATATAATATTTACCTGTATCAATGGTTGCATCTGAATAAAAAACATAGTCTAGTTTACCAGGATTAAATGATGAGCCATCTTTTCGCCATGTATACCCCATACGTTTATGAGTATGGCGTGGGAATAGAGTAATAATAGCAGTAGAGTCCCAATCTGGCAGAAAATCATTTCCATATTGATCCTCATCTTCAATATCTCCATCTCTTATGGTCTCGACCTGTTGCCTATATCCAACATAATTAAAGTCCCCTACGTGAATAAATGGAGCACCATATTCTAACTCAAATGGCCCTGCACCATCTGTAACCCACTCTCTCCACGCTCCTGCAAATTCATCTACCTGTTGCTGCCGGTCTTCATTATTGTCACAGCATGATAGATGAGAATTAAAGATTAGGAGATCTTCTCCAAGCTCATCTTCAGTATCCAACAATACAGCCATTGTCCGTTCTGAACTGATCATGTTCGCGTCGCTAATAACTGGAAATCTTGATAGCACAACCAAATCCCTATAGGTCCAACTTGCATACCATTCCTCATCAGGAAACCAAGACTGAATAATATCATCTATATCATCCCAATCTCCATGCTCTTGAAGTGCTATAATATCTGGGTCAAGTGCTTGCAAGATCCGTTTGAAATGTATTTGTCTATCACTATCAAGGATCCCTTCATTCCAAGTATTATATGATACAACCCTTATGTCGTCTTCATTTGATCTTCCAAGAGTGATTGCTTGTGGCTGAGACACGGAGTCCCCTCCAATAGAAAAAAGTACCCCTCCTGATTCATTTGGAATAAGATCACCATCTTCTTCTATTTCAGAAAGAACGAGTCTCCCTTCTGTTAATGTTTGAGAACCGTTCAGTGTCAAAGGAGATGAGTCTCTAGC
>CAYOJL010000064.1:4543-11921 GCA_964404235.1 uncultured bacterium
ATGAATAAGAATTCTGAGTCATATGTAATCTTCAAGGTCGAATAATCAGCACCCAGGTCATCACCTTCAGTATCATCATATGCAACAGGAACCTCGTCCCAATCTAAATAAAGGCCATCAATACTGATCGGGTGGCCGCTAAACAATAAAGAAAATAAAAAGGGGGCTGTGAAAAACCACCTCAGCCCCCTGAATTGATTTATTTGTGATCTTATTTTAGACATCCATCATATCCAAGACTAGCCTTACTCCCCATCCTGTGGCACTTCCTTTGGGATTAACGCTGTCAGGTTTTACCCCCCATGCAGTTCCTGCTATATCGAAGTGTACCCAAGGGATATCCTCATCAACAAACTCTTTTAAAAAAGCACCGCCTGCGATGGAACCTGCTTGCATTGGAGCTCCGGTATTCTTGACATCTGCTATCTCACTCTGTACTTGCTTACAAAATTCAGGCCATAATGGGAATTCCCACACTTTTTCATGTGTAGTTTTAGACGCGTTTTTGATCTTTTCCATCAATTCTTTATCAGTGCCCATAATTCCTGTTGCAATATGCCCTAGTGCTACAAGAACAGCACCTGTCAGTGTTGCAAAATCAAGTATATATTCAGGATCATAATGTTTAGAGGCATATGAAAGTCCATCAGCAAGTATCAAACGGCCTTCTGCATCTGTATTGAGTACTTCAATGGTTTTCCCGTTATACGCTTTCAATATATCACCAGGCTTATAGGCTTTTGCACCATTAAGATTTTCCGTAGATGGTATGATACCAACAACATTTAGCTCAGGTTTTAAAAGAGCGAGTGCTTTAAATACTCCAAGAACAACAGATGAGCCACACATATCATATTTCATTTCATCCATTTTGCCAGCAGGTTTGATCGATATGCCACCTGAATCAAAAGTCAATCCTTTACCTACTAACACCTTCGGCTTTTTATCGCCTCCTTTCATATATTCCAAAATAATGAATTTTGGCGGTTCATCCGTACCTTGTGCGACGCCTGCAAGACCACCCATCCCCATATCTGTAAACTCTTCTCTTTCAAATACTGTGAGATCCATACCACCCTCATCTGCAATATCTTTTGCAGAGGCTGCTAATTTACCAGGTGTGGTCACATTGCCAGGGTGATTTCCTAGGTCTCTAGCGTAACAAACTGCATTGCCTATCATTGCTCCTTTTGATATTTCATTTTTATCACACCCTAGGACTGTTGCTGACTTTAGCTCAAAAACATTTTTTTCTTTTGTTTTATAATCTAAAAATTGATAACTGCCTAATACTAGGCCCTCTGCCAATGCCTGACATATCTCATTTTCATTTGACGGACATTCAATTGCAAGATGATCGATCTTTTTATTTATTGCTAATCTAGAGACACGACCCGCAGCTAATCGGATGGTCTCCGCATTTAATTCTTCTTTCTTACCTAACCCTAATAATTGGATTCTTTTTCCATCAATATAGAAAAGGTTAGACTCGCCATTCTTACCTTTGACATCTCCCATTTCAATAGCTTTTGATAATGCACCATCAGAACCATCATTGATATTGCTAGCCATTGGAGTAAAACTCTTATCTTGGAAAACGCCAACAGCAATGAGGCCTGCATTGGTCTCATTCCATGATTCATTAGAAACATCTACTTCAGTTATGTGTGCCATAAGATTCCTTTTAGTATTTATCAGACATTATCAGTACTGAAATTAAATATATGATCCAATATTTTCATGAATATAATCTACATTTTAAAGACAATATGTTTATTCTAACTTTTACGACAAACTTATGAACTTTTTAAAGATCAGGCCCAATGAGAAGCACCCTATTCTCATCCTATTTATTATTTTCTTTTGTATAACAGCTGCTTGCATTACTGGTGCAGCCGTTCGAGATGCAATATTTCTTATAAACTTTGATCGGACCTATCTCCCCATAATGTATATCTTCATTGCTCTTTTCATGGCTTTGGCAATTGAAGCATATAAAAAATTGACATCCAATAAAGATCAGATCAATCTTATGATCATTTCTGGATCTATCTTCTCCATCTCTTTGTTAGTGTTCCAGTTAAATATGACAGTGTGGATGATCCCTGTCTTCTATATCTGGATGGAGATCATAACTATTCTATCTATAATGCAATTTTGGATCCTAGCAGGAGAAGTTTTCAATCCTAGACAAGCCAAAAGACTTTTTCCTTTGATCATTGCTGGTGGATCCTTTGCAGCTATTGGCGCAGGTTATAGTATTAAACCCTTTGTCGAGATCTACGGATCTGATAATCTATTATACCTTACACTATTCTTTCTGAGCACAAGTATAGCAATGATTCATTTTGTAAGGCCTTATATAAAAGTAGATATTCAAGAAATTGATCAAGAAATCCAAAGTAGGAACATACAATTTGATCCTTATTTAAAAGCCATTGCAATTATGGTTGCATGCTCTGCATTCATTTCTAGAATAATCGATTATCAATTCAAGATCATGTCTTCAGAAGCATTTCCAAATCAAAATGATCTGGTGGACTTTTTCGGGACCTATTATATGTGTACCGGCATCGCAACACTATTAATGCAGTTTTTTCTATCTAGTTATATACTAACACGTTTTGGTATCCTCATAGGCCTAATTATACTTCCTATTACTCTATTGATCGGTTCAACTGGCTTTTTACTGGTCGGTTCATTGGTTACTGTATTCATCACAAAATTTTCAGACCATGTTTTCAAATTCTCAATTAACAATGCTATTAAAGAGATACTCTGGCTGCCATTGACCATTAAAAAAAGACAGAGGTCAAAACCCATTATTGATGGGAGTCTAAAATCCGGCATTGAAGGCTTGGCAGGGCTGGTTATTTTTTTACTGGTGTCGCTAAAATTGATAACAGATTCTAATATTTACCTATTGAGTATTATCGTTATCGCAGTTACTGCAATATGGTTATGGGATACTTTCAAATTAAAAGAGGGCTATGTATCAGAGATAGTCCAATCAATAGATAAGAGGCAGTTAAACCTAGATGAAGTGCAATTCGATATCAATGATGCACAAATTGTAAAAACATTAGATGTTGCCCTTAAAGAGCAGGATGAGTTTAAACAACTTTTTGCTCTTGATCTTTTATGGACACTTCCACTTGAGCCATGGAAAAAAACCATTAGACATTTATTCTTAGAAGGATCACCAGCTATCAAAAGAGGTGTTCTTGAACTTTCATGGAATCAAAAAAATATACTACCCAATGGATTGATCAATGAACAGATCAAAAAACAAGATGATATTTCTCCTTATGCAATTGTTTGCGCGAGTGACAGGCAGATTGAAGGACTTGGAAACATGGTTAAAGGCTACCTAAACCATGAATCCACTGCATTAAATACAGCTTCCGCAATTGCAATTCTTGTTAAAGACCCAGATCATAAAGAGGCAAAAGAACTAATTGAAAGAAACTTTAAAGATGGTAACCAAAATAATATCATTGAGATGCTAGGGTTTCTTAGGTCATCCCCTGAACTTGTCTCTCATGACCAAATGTTAAGCGTACTAGAGTCAAACAATAATGAAATAAATAATAGCGGTTTAGCTATCATAGGCCAAGACCCAAACCTGAATTTTTTTGACCATCTCATAAAATTATTGGCTAAACCAGCTACAGCAACTCACGCAGAGAAAGCACTGCTATCTTACCCAAGAGATACGATAAGCGATAGATTATTAAATATCATGTCTAATACAAATTCTAGACAAAACATACGGAAAACTATATTAAGGATAATACATAATTATGATACAGAAGATACAATGAATATGATATTATCATGTATTGATGATCCGGATCTTTTACTTATAGATGAGGCTAGTAATTCATTAATAAAAATTTCAAAGTCCCGAGATCTTGAAAGTACTGAATTAAAAATAATAAATAATAACATTCAGACTTTAGCAAAAAGAGCTTACCAACTACATATTTTTAAAAATGATATGGGTAGTGACCCCATGGCAAAACTTATAATAGATCATATTGAAAATGATCTCATAATAATAATACGAATAATATTAAAACTTGGTACTCTAAAAGATCCAAATGTACCCATTGAGACCTATATAAGATATATTGAAAGCAGAGACATAGAATTATTTCCGCTTGTTCTAGAGCTTGTAGAGTCTACCTTCTCTTCCAAATCAATTAAAATACTCATACCGTTGATAGATCCAGAATCAGATCCTTTATCATTTGCATATGGGTTTCTTGATAAAGGTTTGTCTTCAAAAGATGAAATGCTAATATATTGGATAGAGAATCCGCATCAATGGAAAACAAGTATTGCAACCCAATTTCTTCTAAATAAAGAAAACACAGCTATTTTAAAGAAGGTAAAATGGAAAAACATACCAGAAAATCTTTTGGATACTAAACTTTTTACTAATTCTGAACGGGATTATCTTAATCGAAATTTTTTGCATAACAATCTTTTAAACCAGGAGTCACAAACTATGTATTCAATACTTGAAAAAACACTACTTTTAAAATCTGTTGACCTATTCCAAACAATACCTGGAGACATATTATCAAAAATAGCACAAATAGACGTTGAATTTGAAACTGTACAAAACGATAGTATTTTTAGTGAATGTGAAAAAGGATATTCATTATTCGTTATTATTTCTGGTAAGATAAATGTAACACGGAATAATAAATCAATAGCTGTTTTAGGAAATGATAAATGTATTGGTGAGATGGCATTACTAGATCAAGAACCCAGATCTGCTGGAGCGACTGCTATTGAAGATAGTATTTTACTAAAAATAGACCAGGAAGGTTTCTACCAGCTTATGGCAAGTAATCCCGATATTATGAAACAAATAGTAAGGATGCTAACTAGGCGAGTACGAGAAATGAATAAAAAATTAACTACTGTCCTTTCGTAAGACTATCTACAACACTTGGATCTGCAAGTGTTGAAGTATCACCCATATTATCTAGATCGCCTTCTGCTATTTTTCGTAAAATTCTACGCATGATCTTTCCTGATCGGGTCTTTGGTAAAGCAGGTGTGAACTGTATTTCATCCGGTTTTGCATGTGGACCTATATCCTTTGTCACAGATGCTAAGATGCCACTATAAATTTCATCAGATTCATCTACACCGGTCATAAGGGTAACAAATGCATAGATGCCTTGTCCCTTTATATCATGTGGGAACCCAACGACTGCGGCTTCTGCAACACCATTTGCCTTGCCTATGGCACCCTCTACTTCAGCAGTCCCAATTCTATGACCTGACACATTTAAGACATCGTCCACACGACCAGTTATCCAATAGTAACCATCTTCATCTCTACGGGCTCCATCTCCAGTAAAATAATAGCCTGGACATTGCGAAAAATATACATCTATAAATCGCTTATGATCGCCATAAATAGTACGCATCTGTCCTGGCCATGATGATCTTAAAGCCAATAATCCAGATACATTATTCCCTTCTATTTCTTTTCCATCTTCAGTTAATAATACTGGTTCAACTCCAAAAAATGGGAAGGTCGCAGAGCCAGGTTTAGTTGGTGTTGCACCAGGCAAAGGTGTGATCAAAATACCACCTGTTTCGGTCTGCCACCAAGTATCAACAATGGGGCATTGACCATTGCCAACAACATTATGATACCATTTCCATTCTGGCTCTTTTATTGGTTCTCCCACAGTGCCCAATATTCTAAGAGAGGATAAATCTCTAGAGGTAACCCATTCATTCCCCTCTTTCATCAATGCGCGTAAAGCAGTCGGTGCAGTATAGAATTGATTTACTTTATGCTTATCAACCACATCCCAAAAACGACCAAAATCTGGATAATTTGGTACACCTTCAAACATAATTGTTGTCGCTCTATTTGATAATGGACCATAAACAATATAGGAATGACCAGTTATCCAACCCAGGTCAGCTGTACACCAGTAAATATCTCCTGGATGATAATCAAATACCATTTTATGAGTGAAAGACGCATAGGCCAAGTAGCCACCAGTCGTGTGTAATACTCCCTTTGGCTTACCTGTTGATCCGGATGTATATAAGATGAAAAGAGGGTCTTCTGCGTCCATAACCTCTGGCTCACAATTTGCACTTACTCCCGATACGGCTTCATGCCACCATATGTCCCGGTTCATATCCATGGTTACAGGCTCGCCAGTCCTACGCACAACTATAGCATATTCTATGGATGGCGTATCCTTTAAAGCCTGATCAGCATTTGATTTCATTGGAATATTCTGCTTAGTTCCTCTAACACCAGTATCCTGTGTTACCAATATCTTACATTCAGAATCATTGATACGATCTCTCAAAGAATCACTTGAGAAAGCTCCAAAGACAACAGAATGGACAGCTCCAATACGGGCACATGCTAGAACAGCTATCGCTAGTTCAGGAACCATTTGCATATATAAGCAAACCCTGTCACCTTTTTGAACACCTAGCTCTTTTAAAGCATTTGCAAATTGAGATACTTCTTTCAAGAGATCATTATATGAAAATTTTCTAGATTGATTTGGGTCATTCCCTTCCCAAATAATAGCAATATCATCACCATGGCCTTCATCGATATGTCTATCTATACAATTATAACATGCATTTAATTTTCCTTCTGAAAACCATTCTATCTTTCCATTAACGAAGTCAAATTCTCTAACTTTTTTCCATGGTTGATACCAATCAAGTCTTTTGGCAATTTCTTCCCAAAAGTCTATGGGTTCATTAATTGAACGTTCGTAAAGGTCAGCATATTGGTCCAATGAGGACATATGGGATCTTGCTGACATTTTAGGATGAGGCTTAAATATATTATCCATTAATATTATTTATAGCGTCTTATTATGATCAATTTTTTCAAAGGTGCCATTTTGAAGCCTTTTTACTGATACAAAAGTGAACTTGGCAGTGCAGGCTAAGAGTTTATCAATGTCTTTTGTCTCTTTGTAAGCATCTATCTGAATCTCAATAGATGATCTACCTGTGGAAATGATAATGGCTTCAAAATTCACCCAATTACCAACATATACTGGCTCTTTGAATTCAATAGCATCAATTGCTCGAGTAAGTGCTGCATCTGCATTTGTATCTTTTAAAAAACGATGTACCGCTTTAGATGCGGAGATGTCCATCCAAGATACCATCTGGCCACCAAAGAGTGTTCCAAGAACGTTTGCATCCTGAGGCATTACAAGTTGGGAATATCTAATGATAGGTGAATCCATTCTATTTTCGTTGCAAATCTAAATATAAAATTATTGGTTTTTATAAAATCAAATAGAAAAAGCCCCGTTGAAAAACCCTCGGAAAAAACTGTTTTCCCTGAAGAGCACGC
>CAYOJL010000065.1:0-11910 GCA_964404235.1 uncultured bacterium
TGTAGTCCTAATCGAGTTTCCAATTTTTCGTTTGAATATCGTATCCAATACCGATGGTTAGATTCATTATTATATAATAATGAATCACCCGAATATATTCTATCTAATCGATATGCAAACTCCAGATCAAGTAATTGGTTATTGCTTAGTTCTTTTGCAATTGAAATAAATGGTATGTAGCCGAAATTAGATTCAATGTTTGATTGTCCTTTTGGTACATCATTGCTTGTTATCATACTTGACCATAACTGGCCCTTTGTAGATATGGCACTTTCTGATGCCAAGATGAAATGTGAAATAAATAATAATAAAATAAAGTGATAGTTCTTCACAAAAAGTATCTAACCTTTATTAGGATTTGGAAGAACAAGACAAAGGGCAGGAAGGAGCGTTAGATCACAAAGTAATGCTACACCGATCATACTTGCAGATAATAAGCCAAATTGATAGGTTGGCAGGAATGCTGAAAATAATAGGATAGAAAAACCTGCAACAAGGATAGTGGTAGTGATCATTAATGCTGAACCAGTATTGATTATAGTAGATTTTATCGCATCCACTCTGTTCATGCCTTGCCTTAATTCTTTTCTGTAACGTAATAGGAAATGTAAGCTATCATCCACTGCAATTCCAAGGGCGACAGCAAAGGTCATAGCGGTCGGCGGACGGATAGAAACACCAAACCAGGCAATGATTCCCAATATAGTAAAGATCGGTATTAGATTTGTAACCAGACTTGCAAAAAGAATTGATCTTGCTTTAAACATAATGGCCATCACAATACTGATAAAAAACAGTGCAAGACCAAGACTATTTACAAGTGACTGTACAAGATAGTCATTGGTCCTCAATGCAACCACAGTTGTACCTGTGCATTCTATTGAAAGATATGGAGGAAATGATCTAGACAATGAATCTAGTTTATTATATATTGTTTTCATTTCTGATGATGTCTTATTCTCTATCAAACCAGTGACCCTTAACACTTTTTTATCATCACTAATCAATCTAGTATCTTGTTTTGATTGCTCTTGGGCAATACGTTCGATCATCTCATAGCTGAAGGTTTTATCATCATTTTTATCTCGAATACGTTTTATTGATCTTAAAAGTGTTGATAGTGAAAAGAATCTGCTTTCTTTCATTTCTGATCGAAGTAGAGATTCAACCTGATCAAGGTAAGGTAACACATCTGTTTCAATAATAGTTTTATTTTTATCTGGATCTATATGTATAAGCACTTCAAAAGGAAGAACACCTCCAAAATATTTCTCAGTAAACTTCAGATCTTGATATAGTTTATTTTTTGGTCTTAGGTCATCCATAAGCGATGAATCCGTGGAAATATCCTTTATTTTATACATCATTGTGAATGATATAATGAGAGGAACAATAATAAAAAGCCAGGGTCTTTTAGGAATCACATTTGAAAGCCAGTATAATAATTGTGAAAAGGTGTCTCTATTTTTATCTTCAAAAGCTTTGAAAAACATGATCCCTGATGGCACCACCAAGATTGAAACAAACCATGCGATCATTACACCTAAGGCAATTTCCAGGCCAAATTCTTGAACGATCTTTATAGAGGTCGTGGTCAATGCAATAAAGCCGATTGCTGTTGTTAGACTGGTCAAGAATATAACTTTTGACATCTGTATCATAGTGATGAACATTACTTTTTCAGGATCTGAATTATCTTTGAACATGTTTTCCCTGAATCGTGCTTGAATATGTATAGCATCACTAATTCCAATAATAAAAAGGAGTGTTGGGACTACGTAGGTCATAATATTTATCTCTAATCCTACAAGCCCCATAAATCCCAATAACCAGATAACGGTAATTACAACGGTCATTATAGGTAATAGGACAAAAACCCAATTGCGGAAAATGTAGCTGAGTATTGATATAAGAATTAATGCTATTGGAGGTAAAAAGACAAAATTATCTCGCAGCATATATTTAACATATTCAGTTCGTAAAACCGAGACACCAGAATAGGTCCAATCTGGAGATGTTTGTTCAGTGAGGATCTTTATTTTTTCTATCAGATCAGTGCGGTCTTTGTGATTATTAGCATGATCTGATAGTGTGAGAATTATTGCACCATATCCTAGGTCTTTGGATAAGACCCTTGATCCAATTGAAGGGTCAGCTTGAATATATTTTAATTTTTGTAATACAGTATCCTTATTCCATGTAGTGTTCTCATTATATAGGTCGCCTATCCATGCATTCAGATCAAGATCACTTAGACTAAATATAGATAACACATTCTTGACCTCTGGCAGCTCTTCGATCTTGTATATTAATTCTTCGAGCTCTATAAATAGGTCTTTTTGGAGAGCATCGTCGGGCTCATAGATCATGGTTATTACATTGTCTTCCCTACCAAATGTTTCTCTAAATGAAAAATATCTTTCAACAGCTGGATCATTCTGTGAAAAAAGATGTTCAATTGTAAAATCAATTTTAAGATTTGGAATGAATAAGGCCCAAATTGCCGTTATCCCTCCTATAATTGTAAGAGTGTTTTTTGGGTTCGAGAGTATCCAGCGGAATATCCGTTCTATCATGATTCAAAAAAATTATTTATAGGTTAGAATAGCTTTTTTTAAATAAGAATATTGGTTATAGTTTATATTTCATTTTTTAACCAAATATCATATAGCTTTAATAATTCACGTGTAATGGGCCCTGGTCTTCCATTGCTGATCTGCGTTGAATTTACCTTTATAACTGGAATAATACCTGACCCACTATTGGTTAAGAATAGCTCATCTGACCGCACAAGGTCAAATAGGTTTATTTCTTCAAACTGAACAGGGAATGGAGAATTCGATATAATGGTCTGCCTCGTTACTCCTGGTAGCACATCTGATCTCCGAGTAAAAAGAGAATTGTCCCTGATCCAAAAAACATTACTACGGCTACCTTCTAATGCAATATTGTCACCATCTAATAAGATTGCATCAAAACAATTATTTTTCTGTGCATCATAGTATGCGTTAAGGCAATCTTTATGATCTGTGGTCTTTATATCAGGATCTTTTCTTAGAACAGGTACCGTTTTAGTTGACACACCTTTATATATCTTTAGATCAAGATTAAGTGCAGTTGTGTAGATAATTATCTTATCAGGTACCAATAAAATACGCGCTCTTTGATCAGGGTCATTGAATTGATCAATAACTTCTTTGGTCATCTTTTCAATTTCTTTACGAGTGAAAAATATCTTAAGACCTATCTTTTTTGCTGAATCAAATAGGCGGTCTAAATGTGGTTTAAGAAAAACGGGCTTATGCTTAAGTGTCCTAAAGGTCTCATACAGGCCTGTACCAAAATTGAAAAGGTCTGTACCAGGCTGAAGTTCATTATTCTCGTAGGTTTCCCAGTGCCCATTTACCAAAGCTTTAATCATTAAGATCTTCTTTGACCTTTCCATCTTTTTTTAATTGCCTGTTTCTTTTCCATTCTAAGTATCCAAATCTCAGTGCTATGAATCCTGGTATTGACCAAAAAAGAGATGGGAAGACCATGTCTAACTGTCTCCTGAGAATGGTTTCCCATAAAAATATTAATCCTAGATATAATGAGATTATCCCACAACCCATTGAACATCCGAATGTTGCCATTCGTTTTCTGTACAATTTTTTATCTATGATCTCATCTGGGGTGTCCTTTGCTATTTCTTCAGCATTAAGAGGATCTGCAAGGTCTATTGATCTTAACTCGTTATGTATCTGAGCTAGAACTCCAAGTGATGACTTGATATCGTTAACCGCTCCTCTTTTTTCTAGTTCATACGAGACCATGATCTGGTTTTCATCAAACTTCCAATTCCATTCATTATTCTTGGTGATTATAGTTCGAATTTTTTTATTGAATAAAGTACGGATAGTGATTTCATTTTCTCCTTTTAGATCGAACATTTTTGAAAAATCCTCATCAGAGATAAAATTGATATCATCCTCATCAGGAATAATATTATCTAACAATTCAATTGCAGGACTTACCTCACATTCAGGTAGATCAAGTTCCGCTGACTTATAATATATAAGTCTATGATCTTCATAATTATTCTTACCTACCCTCACGCGTTCATTTGATATCATTATATATGGTTCTGCATTGTCTTCTGTAGCAATAATATTTGATATGTTAGGAAGACCTTGCTGAAACCATGATAGATAATATGACTTTAATGAATCAGGTTTTTTTTTGAGTTCTGATTCCCCTCTGAATTTCCTAATGGTATTCTTGAAGGGTAAATAATGATCACTCAATTTTTTATTATATACCATCCAAGAAAAATAATTCAAGTTTTTCTGAGGAGGGACGGAGAGGTTCTTTATTCCTAATTCATTAGCGAGCTTGTTCACATCTTCATAGATCTCAATATCTTTTTTACCGATCTGTGACCTGCCCCAATCAAGCATTGAAAAAAGTATGAGCATTACACTCGCACCTATGAATACAATGATTAGTGCACCGAAAAAAATCAAATAAAAATAAATTGAACTCTGGTCCATATAAACCTTTTTTATCTAACGCTAGATGAATTCTATTTTACACTTTAGTAAAATTAAAATACTAAGGGAATAATCTTTTGAACTAGTGGATCTTTCCAATGAAAGAACCTCGCAATTGTCGTAAAATTCCACTCATCAATTTTCATAAGATCAACCATTTATTAATAGCAGGCCAATGCCGTCCAATCAATTAGATAAAACATATAGATCCAACTTAGTTGAAGATAAATGGTATGAGCATTGGATAGAGCAGGATTATTTCACTGCTGATGCAAATTCAGAAAAAGAACCCTACACCATTGTAATACCTCCTCCAAATGTTACGGGAATGCTTACAGTTGGACATGTTTTGAATAATACGATTCAGGATATTCTGATACGAAAAGCACGTATGGAAGGTAAAGAGGCGTGCTGGATCCCTGGTACAGATCATGCTTCCATTGCTACTGAATCAAAGGTTGTTGCCATGCTCCATGAGAAAGGTATAAATAAAAATGAGCTATCTCGTGAAGAATTTTTAGAGCATGCATGGGAATGGAAAGAAAAATATGGTGGAATTATTATTCGGCAGCTTAAAAAATTGGGTTGTTCTTGTGATTGGTCAAGAGAACGGTTTACAATGGATGAGGGTTATTCGAATGCTGTTCTGACAGCTTTTGTAAAGTTATATGATAAAGGCCTGATATATAAAGGTCATCGCCTTGTTAACTGGTGTCCTGTTTCAAGATCCGCAATCAGTGATGAAGAAGTGATTCATAAGGAAAAGCAGGGTTTCCTCTGGCATTTTCGTTATCCTATCACGGACTCTGAACAATACGTTGTTGTTGCAACAACGCGTCCTGAAACTATGCTTGGTGACACAGCTGTAGCCATACATCCAGATGATGAAAGATATAAAGATCTAGTTGGTAAAACTGTGACCCTACCATTGACTGGAAGGGAGATTCCTATTATTACAGATACGTTTGTGGATCCTGATTTTGGTACGGGCTGTGTAAAAGTGACTCCTGCCCATGATCCTAATGATTTTGCCATGGGAGAACGTCATGATCTTGAATTCATCAATATAATGAATGATGATGCTACGCTTAATTCGAATGTTCCAAAAAAATATATTGGTCTATCACGTGAAGATGCTCGTAAGTCGGTTATTGTTGATATTGAATCAATAGGATTACTTGATAAAAAAGAAGATCATGTAAATAATATAGGATTTTCTGAAAGAGGGAATGTGCCTATTGAGTTTTATATGTCTGAACAATGGTATATGAAAATGTCTGAGCTTGCTATGCCTGCACTTGATGCAGTAAAAAATGCTGAAGTAAAATTTCATCCAAACCACTGGACCAAAACATATGATCATTGGATGGAAAATATTAGAGACTGGTGTATCAGTCGACAGCTATTGTGGGGACATCAAATACCTGTATGGTATCATAAAGATGATAAAACAAATGTTCATGTATCCGTAGGAGGACCAAATGACCACGAGAATTGGATCCAGGATAATGATGTATTGGATACATGGGCGAGTTCCTGGCTCTGGCCTATAGGTGTTCATTCATGGCCAGATGAAGATGAGAATCTAAATAAATTTTATCCTACCAATACTCTTGTAACAGGACCTGATATCATTTTTTTCTGGGTTGCAAGGATGATAATAACAGGCTATGAGTTCATGAATGAAGCACCTTTCAAGGACGTTTATTTCACATCCATCCTTAGAGATGAGACAGGGAAAAAATTAAGTAAGTCACTAGGCAATTCCCCAGACCCATTTGATCTTTTTGATGAGTTTGGGACTGATGCTGTACGATTTGGGATCATGCTTATGGCTCCACAAGGTCTCGATGTCCTTTTTTCAAAGGATAGGCTTGAGATCGGTAGAAATTTTATGAACAAACTATGGAATGCATGCCGTTTTATACAATTGAATCTTGGTGAAGGATGGAATTCAGATGCTCAATTAGATTATAAAGATTCTGATCTAGAATTGCCAGAGAGGTGGATTATTAGCAGATTATCAAATATGATCCAAGACTATAACGATCAATTAGATCGTTTTCATTTTAATGAGGCTGCAAAGGATCTTTATGAGTTCACTTGGAATGATTTCTGCGATTGGTATGTAGAGATCGCTAAGGATCGTTTTTACAGTGATGATGAAAAAAAAGCAGATATAGCTAGAGCTGTTGCCATAGAATGTATTCGTACCGTGCTTACTCTTTTACATCCTTATTCACCATTTATTACTGAAGAGCTTTGGTCTCATTTTAAATCTAAGGATTCTGCGGATCTCATTGTTACATCTTGGATAAAAAAAGGCCCGTTAAGAGATGAGACTGCCGAAAATGATATGGATATATTAAAAGAGTTGATAACATCTATTCGTTCTATTCGGAGTCGTATGAATGTAGCCCCTTCCATGTTTTGTGATCTTGTTATTAGGTGTAATAAAAATCAAACATCTTTTATAGAAAAGCATTCGAACCTTATAACATCACTAGCCAGAGTTGAAAATATATCTACGGGAATTAATATAGAGAAACCTGAACAATCTGCCACAGCTGTGTCAGCTGGGATGGAACTGTATATTCCACTTAAAGGATTAGTAGATTTAGAAGAAGAAAAAAATAGAATGGAGAAGCGTATCTCTGAAATTGAGCGTCTACTTGCCGCAATTGATGGAAAATTATCCAATGAGAACTTTCTACAGCGCGCACCTGGATCAGTTGTTGAAAAAGAACGTTCTAATCTTAAAAAATTAAATGAAGAATTAGAAAAAATAACAGCGAACTTGGAAGTGCTTAAATGAAAAAAATCTTATCTATCCTGCTTATTAATTTTATTATCTTAGCTGAGTCAGAGGATGCTACTTTGACGCTCTATAAGGATGGTACTGCAATGATAAAGCAGCCAGTGGCCTGGTCTATTCCATCTGGCTATAGCTATGTAACGTGGAGTGCCCTTCCTAATGGTATATATCGTGATACACCCTTCTTGAATCTTGATGGCGCTGATATTCTCTCACAAAGATTTAATGATAATATTTTTACTGGTACAGATTTTTTTAAATCTTTAAGGGGACAAGAGATTCAAGTTAAACCCAAAGATGGGAAACTGGTAAAAGGCACACTCTTAGAGATAAGTACAGCTTCGGTAACAATCTCAAATCAGTCTGGAATAATATCCTTCAATAGAAATGAATTAGAATATCTAGGTAACAAAACAAACGAGCTTAGTCTACCTACATTTAACCCTTACTTATCCTGGGATCTAAAATCAAAATCAGATAAGATCATAAAAGGTGAATTAGTGTATAGAACAAAAAACTTTTCTTGGAATACAGTATATCGATTAAAGGTCCTTAACGAAGAAAAGGGGGAGTTGATCGCAGAGGCTGTTATATCCAATGCGTCTGATATGAGTTTTGATAATGCAGCTCTAAAGCTAGTAGAGGGGACTCTTAATAAATACAAAGAAAAACGCCCAAGGCCTGAGCGTACTAATAGGCCAATGGCTATGGCTACACAAAATGATGGTTTATCTATGATGGATAAAGATGAGCTAGGCGATTATCATATTTACTCTCTAAATGAAAAACATGATCTTGGAGCAAAAGAGAATATCACTGTGAGAATGTATGGGCCGTTGGATATAGGCTACTCAAAAAAATATGTTTTTGAAAATACTGAACGTCGGCAGAAAGAAGAACCTCTAGAAGTTCAGTTGACAATGGAGAATAGAGAATCAAATGGACTTGGTATATCTCTACCAGGGGGAAAGATCGAAATGTACTCATTCAATAAAACGATTGGATTAGAGTACATTGGTGCTGATAATATGGGTCAAGTTCCTAAAGGCCAATCTACCACATTAACATCTGGTCGTGCTTTTGATGTGATAGGCAATCGTAAAGTTTTAAACTACGATCGACAACGTAAGAGTGAAGAAGCGGTCATAGAGATCAAAGTGACAAACGCAAGGAATGAAGATATTGATGTTTTGTTGATCGAGCATATCAATGGTGATTGGATCATTAAAGATGAGTCTATTAATTATCAGAAAAAAGACGCATCAACTGTTCATTTTCCACTTTCTCTAAATGCCGGTGAAACAAAGAACGTGTATTATACATACCGGAAAGAATGGAAATAGATCCCTGAGAGGGGAATAATTGAATCTTTCTGATTCTATTTCAAATCTAAAGGGAATTGGACCCCAACGAGAAAAAGTACTTAATGCTCATGGGGTCAGTTCAATTCAAGACCTTTTATATTATTTCCCAAGAAGACATCTTGATCGTACAATACTTACTCCAATAAAAGAATTTCATAAGGGTAATATTGTTACTTTAATTGCCAATGTAGAGACCTTTGGTGAAAGGTCCATACGCAGAGGGAGCATGTTTCAGGTCATTGTTTCAGATGGCTCAGGACTGTTAACACTGAATTGGTTCAACGGTGTTCGTTATGTAAAAGGCCTTTTTAAAGTTGGCGATAAATTAGCTATCAATGGTAAGGTTGAATGGTATAATGGTTTTGCTATGACACATCCAGAATTTGAAAAACTTGAAAAAGATGAGGACCCCATCCTAACAGGTAAGGTTATTCCTATTTATCCGCTAACGCAAGAACTGAAAACCGCTGGCCTAGACCAGCGCAGTTTTAGAAAAATGATTAAAGGAGTATTAGGCTTTGACTTAGAAATTCCAGAGATAATGCCTAAAAGTATTTTAGAAAATAATAATCTGGTCGACCTAGAGAAAGCTATCTATTCGATACATTTTTCTGATGGTTTGCATGAACTAGAAGATGCAATAAGACGATTGAAATTTGATGAACACTTTTTTCTACAATTGTTATTAGCATTGAGAAAGAGTACGATCAAGTCTTATGGAGCAAAACGATTATCTGATGTTGGTCCTTATTTCAGACCAGTTTCAGAGACCTTGGATTTTGAACTTACAGATGCACAAAAAAATGTTATACAAGAAATTCATATGGATATGAAGCGATCATTCCCTATGAACCGTTTAATTCAAGGAGATGTAGGTTGTGGCAAGACGATCGTGGCTATTTTAGTATCAATAATTGCTGTTGGTAATAATGTACAGGTTGCAATTATGGCACCAACTGAGATATTAGCTAGACAACATTATCATTCATTTAAAGAACAATTAAATAAAGTAAAGATAACTTGTTCATTATTAGTTGGAAAAATGAAGAGGTCAGACAGAGATCCGATTCTTAGCGGATTAGATAAGGGCGATATTTCTGTCATTATTGGAACACATGCATTGATCCAAGATGACGTATGTTTCAAAGACCTAGGTCTAGTTGTTATAGATGAGCAGCATCGATTTGGAGTAAATCAACGAGCTACTTTGCTAGAGAAAGGGAATAATCCACATGTGATATCAATGACTGCTACACCTATTCCTCGTACTCTAGCAATTACGTATCATGGAGATATGGATCTTTCAATAATAAATGAGCTGCCAACCAATCGTATCCCGGTCGTTACCAAAGTAGTAGAACCAAAAAGAATGAATAAGGTCTATAAATTTATAAGGGATGAGGTCTCAGCTGGCAGGCAATGTATTGTTGTTTATCCTTTAGTTGAGGAATCGGAAAAATCGGACCTAGCAGCTGCAGTAGAAGCACATGAAGAGTTATCAAGGATACAATTCTCAGAACTCAATGTGGGTTTGGTACATGGTAAAATGAGTTCAGAAGAAAAAGATGAAATAATTAAAAAGTTTGATCAAAATAATATAAATATTTTAGTATCAACTACCGTAGTTGAAGTAGGATTAGATATTCCTAATGCTACAGTCATGTTGATCGAGCATTCAGAACGTTTTGGTCTTACACAACTACATCAATTACGAGGACGAGTTGGAAGAGGAGCAGAAAAAAGTTATTGTATATTAGTTAAAAGAAATATTACAGATTCCTCTCAGAATCGTCTTTCAATCATGGAAAAGACAAATGATGGTTTTGTTATTGCTGATGAAGACCTCAAATTAAGAGGACCAGGAGAGTTCTTTGGCTTAAGACAGTCAGGATTTTTCCAATACAAGATCGCCAATATGATCACAGATGGTAGTCTTATTAGAAAAGCAAGGCAGGCAGCTTTTACCTTAGTCGAAAATGATCCAGGATTAAAGGAAAGCTCGCATGAGCATATGAAACAAACATTTATAAAGGATTATTCACAGCATTTAGATAGTATAAATCTTTCATGATGAATCATTTTGTATGTTTATAGGACGAATTAAATTCCCCGGCTCATCCAAGCTTAAATCAATTACATGGAGTTTAAATGGTTCAGGAGAACCCAAGTAAAGAAGAACAGCTATTTCTGTACCTCATAAGTACATTCAGGACAAGTGCCTGGATCGCTTTGGGTAAAATGAAAAATCCAGTCACAGATAATACAGAAGTAAATCTTGATCAGGCTTCTTATTATATAGACCTATTAGATATGCTGCAAACAAAGGCTCGGGGAAACATGTCTGAATATGAGGAACAAATGTTGATAAATGCAGTTAGTGAGTTGAAAATGGAATTTATTCAAAATAAAAAAACAGACGACTTTGAAAACAAAAAAAGCAAAGATAGTTCAAGTGGAGAAGAAGAGTGATTCATTCAAATTATATCCGTACTAATCGTATTATTGCGTTTGTTATATTGATTCTTTCATTCATTGTTTATTATAACACAATGGCCCCAACCGTTTCCTATTGGGATTGTGGTGAATTCATTGCGGTTTCATACACATTGGGTGTGCCTCACCCTCCAGGGAGCCCACTCTTTCTTTTGCTTGGAAGAATAGCATCTCTACTTCCTATAAGTGAGGATATTGCATTCAGGGTAAATGTTATATCACCTCTTGTGAGTGCTTTTGCAGTATTCTTTTTATATTTGATCATTGTACAAGTTATAAACCACTGGCGTGGAAAACTTGAATCATCTGCAGATGCTTTAGTTGTATTTGGTGCTGGTATAGTAGGGGCTCTTACATTCGCTTTTACAGATAGTCACTGGTTCAATGCAGTGGAAGCCGAGGTTTATGCTTTCAGTACTTTTTTCACAGCTATTGTGGTATGGCTTATATTGCTTTGGAGCGAAAAGGCAGATGAAAAAGGGCATGAAAGATATATTCTTATCATTGCCTATATGATAGGATTAGCAACTGGATTGCATTTATTGAATCTTTTGACCTTACCATTTGTTGCTCTCATTATATATTTCAGAAAATATAGATTTGAATGGATATCCTTTGCCAATACTATGGCAATAACCGGGCTTGTATTCTTTATTATTCATAATGTGATTATTAAAGGGATGCCAAAGATCGCAGATTCAATTGG
>CAYOJL010000066.1:0-11835 GCA_964404235.1 uncultured bacterium
GACGGATCTATCAGCCTATTTTGATGATGAGATCACGACCATGCCTAATTTGGTATCGACAGCTGCGACCACGGTGGGTGCATTGAACTCCGGTTCCATCACCTCAGGATTTGGTACGATCAATAACGGTAGTTCCGCGATCACTACATCAGGGACTGTCACATACGGGACCTTGAATGATGGGACAACCAGTTTAACAGCAACCACTGCTGAATTGAACGCAGCTGCGGATATTGACACTCGAGTAGAAAATGTTACGTCCACTAATACAATAACTGCCGCTGAATCAGGAAAAACTTTTTTTCTTAATTCAGGTACTGAATTTGTATCTACTCTTCCTGCTCCCGCAGCGGGCTTGGAATACACTTTTATTATTAAAGCAGCACCCGCAAGTGCCAGTTATGAAATAAAAACCAATGGCGATACAGATATTTTGATTGGTCTTGTGACCTGTGCTACAGCAGATGATCTTGGCGCCAATGATGATAATGCTGACGTTATTACTTTTGTCGATGGTCAGGCAGTAGTAGGCGATTGGGTTCGAGTAATTAGTGATGGTACAAAATGGTATTTTTCGGGTGCTTGTAAAGTCGCAGAAGGGATTACCACAGGTACATCGTGATATTAAAAACTATTATTATAAGCATTATGTTTATGGAAGCAAAAATAAGGAACCGGTGTTTTTTCCTAATGATCATTGGAAATCTTCTTTTTGCTCAGGAGTATAAGATTCAGTTTTCACATATTCCAATTGGACAAGGAGTAACACTTAATGACTCAGTGGGCATAATGAATAGTATTGGAGGTGTGGTATCTAAAGATGTGAGCTCTGATTCTTTTCTGGTAGGCGCTGGATTCTTAAAAACAACTCAGAACGTTCTAGCTGAGCCACCCGTGATATCTGCCTTTGATCTTCCTAGTCTAATTGAGAAAAATGGAGAAGCATCAACAGTTACAGCATCTATGTATGATCTAAATGGTATAGGTAATGCAGATCTATATATACAGTTAGGTGGAACTTTAGATGAGATCAGATTGCCAATGTCAAGCACAGGTAATAATGGATATGAGGTTGAAGTTCATGATTCATTGATCGCTTTAAATAATTTCAGAGCCCGCGTAGTTGGGATAGATAATATGGGTTATGAAACTATCACAGAATATAAAAGCACTGATATAAAATTCAGTAACAGTGAATTGACAATGGCTAACGAACTTAGTCATTATCCTACTGGAATTGATAAAGGAGTTTGGAAGTTGATCTCATGGCCTTCCCAGCCAAGCAATACAAGTTTAGCGGTCTCCACATTAGAACAAGGTCATGTCTTTCATTCATGGAATCCTGTAAAAGAAGTTTATTCTTATCCAACTGAGATAGAGATAGGTCACTCTTATTGGTTTAGGCACAGATATAAAGATGCTGTTATCTTTGAAGAAGATACCGCGACTGCAATACCGTTAGATTCTTTTGTGATTGACCTAAGATCTGGATGGAATTTAATTGGCAGCCCTTTTTCGTTCCCTGTAGAATTTGAAAAAGATAGTATTGTTAGTGACCCGATCACATATGGCCTACCTGATAAGCCTAGCGGATGGAGCGGACCTCAAAATGAGCTAATGCCATGGAATGGCTACGCGGTCTATTCAGCTCAAGCAGCTGCAATAACTATTTTGCCTTTCTCTGATCCAGATTCATCTGCTGCTAGGATTGTATCAACCAATGGGTGGTATTTAAATATCAAATTGGAGAGTGATACATATTTTAATCATTCGACTGAGATCGGTAGGCGTAAATATGCAAACAATTCATATGATCATTTTGATACCCCTCTATTTCCAGAGATAGATGAAGGAATATCTCTAGCTATGGATCTAAATGGCAGTGGTTTATTTAATTATCAAAGAGATATCAGAGATATAGAGGAAATGAACGGAATATGGAACCTACGACTTGATAATAATAAAGGTAATAAAGAGATATCTCTTTCTGGCGATCTCAGGGGATCGATTCCTGATGAATTCTATATAGCAATCGTAGATATTGCAGAAAGAAATGTAATCAATACTTTTTTAGAAGAGGGTATGATGATCAATAAGTATTCAGATCTTGCATATGATCTTAAACTTGTAGCCGGCGATCTAGATTATGTAAATAGAACAGCAGAAGAGATCTTATCTAATATCCCTAGCGAATTTTCTCTGGGACAGAATTATCCGAATCCATTTAACCCTATAACAAAGATGGACTACACTTTACCAAAACGTTCTAGGGTGATCATTTCCATATATAATGTGCTGGGACAAGAAATTGTAAATCTTGTGAATGAAGAGCAAGGTTTTGGATATCATTCTATTACTTGGAATGGTACTGATCAGATGGGTAGGCAAATGGCCTCAGGAGTTTATTTTACTCGAATGGCATCAGAGACATTTAGCCAAACAAAAAAGATGTTATTATTAAAATAACATCCAAGTTGTTCAATTACCTAAACTTCCAATAAAACCCACAGGGTCAGTTTTTATGATCCACAGGTCGGAGCTATTCTTATCACCATTTCCAAAATTATTTGTACTCCCAACAAATGCGTAGCCGCCATCTAAAGTCTGCACACCTGAAAAACCTTGATCATGTTCACTTCCCCCCAATACCGTTTCCCAGGTTACGTCTCCACTATCATTTAATTTAATTAACCATGCATTATATGCGTTATGACCATGATCAAATAAACTACAGGTCAATATATATTCATTATCGTTTGTGTTCCTGAGTGAATATCCTGAGTCTCCATTACTACCGCCAAAGGTTTTTGTCCAAAATTGTTCACCGTTTGAACCAACCCTAAGTAATCCAATCGCTGTATTTCCTTCACCAAAAGATTGTATTTTTGACTTGATCAAATATCCATTGTCATATGTCCGAAGCATGGACTGTCCTATATCATTACTTGCATCTCCGTAGCTTTGATTCCATTGTTCATTGCCATTTGCATCTGTTTTTATCAGCCATATATCAGCTCCACCATTTCCAAATGACTCAGTACTTCCTAATAATGTAAAACCGCCATCTTCATTTAAAATTATATCATATCCATGCTCAGATTCTGGGCCGCCAAAAGATCTGGTCCAAAGAGAATCACCCACCGAATTTGTTTTTACCAGCCATATATCACTATCACCATTGCCTAATAGATCTCTGTCTCCAATTAAAACAAAACCACCATCAGGCGTCTCTAAGACCTGACCACCGTGTTCATTATTTGTGGTCCCTAAATAAGAATTCCACTCTATTAGACCTGTAGGCCCTGTTTTAATTAACCAAATGTCACTACCACCAAAACCATAGGATTGTGTTGTTCCTGAGATGATATAACCCCCATCTGAGGTTTGTTGAATGTGGTTGGCCTTGTCAGATTGACTGCCTCCAAAAGATTGATGCCACTGAGTATTGCCATAGCGGTCTGTTCCCAATAGTAATATATCATTATCCATTCCGCCTAAAATGATAAAACTACTATCGGTTCTTTGGGTTATAGAATACCCAACCTCATTGATATCTTGTGAGCCAAAAGTACTGGAGAAGGTTAAAAAATTATTTACAATAACATCCACATCATCACTATCTATCGTATTGCCCTCTTCATCGTATAGCCTAATAAATAAGGTATGAGTACCATTCTCATAACTATATGTATCCCATGTTAATATGAATGGGGCTCCATAGTCACATATCCCGGTCGAGTCTCCATTTACCCATAGCTCGATTTTCAACACTATATTATTATTATTGGATTCACAATAGATCAAAACAGTGTCTTGTACAATTGAATTGCTTTCTGGAGAAGAAATAGATATACTGGTCTGTGTATCACCTTCTTCATTATTTTCTTCTACACTGCATGCAAAAAGCAATATCAGAGATATTGGAAGGATGTGTATTGTTAACCTCATAAAGTCGAAAAATTTACTAAATATTAATAATGAAAGATAAACTCGGATTTTAAGTATATATCAAAGATTTCTGTCTCTATAATCATCAGTAGCTGGACAAGTGCATACTAAGTTTCTATCTCCATAGGCATTATCTATTCTTCCAACTGAAGGCCAATATTTATATTCACTTTGCCAATGCATAGGGAAACAACTGATATGCCTTGAGTAAGGATGTCCCCAATTATCTGAGAGGGCATGTTCTGCTGTGTGTGGGGCATTTTTTAAAGGATTATCAGTAGGATCAAATTTCCCAGAAATAACATTATCTATTTCTTTTTTTATTGAGATCATAGCCTCAATAAATCGATCTAGTTCGGGTTTAGATTCACTTTCTGTTGGTTCGATCATCATAGTTCCGGGAACTGGCCATGACATAGTAGGAGCATGAAAGCCGTAATCCATTAGTCTTTTAGCAATATCTTCTTCGCTAATACCTGAAGCATCTCTAATGGGTCTTATATCAATAATGAATTCATGTGCATGGTAGCCACTATCCCCCCGGTATAAAATAGGGTAATGACCTTCGAGTTTTTTAGCTAAATAATTTGCATTCAGGATAGCGACCTGGGTTGCTTTCTTTAAACCTTCATTGCCCATCATTGCTATATAAGACCATGATATGGGTAAAATGCTACTGCTACCAAATGGTGCTGATGATACAGCTGTAATTGCTTGCTTATTATTTGTTTTGCTCTGTGTATGACCCGGAAGATAAGGTGATAAATGATCTTTACATACAATGGGCCCCATACCAGGACCACCACCTCCATGTGGAATACAAAAAGTTTTATGCAGGTTAATATGCATAACATCAGCTCCAAAATGCCCTGGTTTACAAACGCCTACTAGCGCATTAAGATTAGCCCCATCCATATAGACCTGCCCACCGCTATTATGGACCATTTCACATATTTCTTTGATCGTGGATTCAAAAACACCATGTGTAGATGGATAAGTGATCATTACGGAAGAAAGATTATCTTCATGCTGCATTATTTTTTTCTTTAGATCATCTATATCAATATTACCTTGGTCATCACAATCGACTACAACAACCTTCATACCTGCCATAACAGCAGATGCAGGATTTGTACCATGCGCAGAATCTGGAATTAAACAAGTATCTCTATGATCATTCCCTTGCGCTTTATGATAGGCTCTAATGATCATTAATCCCGCATATTCTCCTTGTGCTCCTGAATTCGGTTGCAATGAGATTGAATCAAAACCTGTTATACTAATAAGCCAATCATTCAATTCTTGGATCAATGTTTGATATCCTTCTACTTGATCATTTGGTGCAAAAGGATGAATGTTGGAGAATTCTGGCCATGTAACCGCAGTCATCTCTGTTGTACTATTTAACTTCATAGTACAAGACCCAAGGGGTATCATGCTTGTATTTAAACTAAGATCCTTGGTTTCTAATGTGTGTATATAACGTAACATATCGGTCTCTGACCTATATTTGTGAAAAACAGAATTTTGTAAAAAATTTGATGTTCTTACTAATTCCTTTGGGATTGATGATTCTAACTCATCACATTTTTCTGCATTAAATAAATCGAGTATTGAAAGAATGTCATCCTCTGTAGTGGTCTCGTCAATTGAGATGCCTATTGTACCATCTTTATAATCACGAAAATTCATTTGTTTTTCATCAGCTTTTATTTTCCACTCTTCTGCTTTAAATCGTATTGTATCAAAGTAAGCATCATGAAACAGTTTATATCCTGCCTTATTGAGCGAAGACGCTAATAATTTAGTAAAGTGGTTCACCCTTGAGGCGATCTCTTTTATACCATCAGGACCATGATAAACAGCATACATACCAGATATAATCGCTAGTAGGACCTGAGCTGTACATATATTTGACGTTGCCTTTTCCCGCCTTATATGTTGTTCTCTTGTTTGGAGCGCCATACGAAGCGCTGGCTTGCCATGGGAGTCCTGTGAGACCCCGATGATTCTACCGGGGATTTTCCGTTTAAATTTTTCATTAGTTGAGAAAAAAGCTGCATGTGGTCCACCGTAACCCATAGGGACGCCAAAGCGTTGAGCGCTACCCACGGCGACATCAGCACCCATTTCACCAGGCGATTTTAAAAGTGCGAGTGCAAGCAGATCAGTTGCTAAACATATGTATGCTTGATTTTCATGCGCTTCCTCGCATAATTCACTTAGGTCTTCGATTGATCCATTAGTATCAGGATATTGTATGATGGCACCAAATACATCTTGTTTAAAATTGTTAGTTGTTATGTTTCCTATCTTCAAATTTATGCCTAGAGGTTCTGACCGAGTTTTTAATACATCGATTGTTTGCGGATGGCAATTTTCAGAAACAAGGAATACCCGTTTTTCATTATTTTTTGTATTATTATAAAACATTAACATTGCTTCAGCAGCAGCAGTTGCTTCATCTAAAAGTGATGCATTAGCCATCGGAAGTCCTGTAATATCTGATACCATTGTTTGAAAATTCAAAAGCGCTTCTAATCTACCTTGACTGATCTCTGCTTGGTATGGAGTGTATTGGGTATACCAACCAGGGTTCTCAAATATATTACGTTGGATCACAGCAGGTAGAAACGTTCCATAATACCCCATACCAATGAATGAATTATAAACAGAGTTCATATTAGCAAATTCACGCAACCTATTTATTGTTTCAGGCTCGCTCATATTATTTGGAATATCCATCATTGAATCAAATAATATATTTTTGGGTATTATTTCATTTGATAGGTCTTCTAAGGATGAGAAACCTAATTCAGATAACATTTCTTGAATTTGGTCATTTCTTGGGCCAATATGGCGACTAGGAAAATCTGTTAGCATAAAAATCTTATAATTTGGTCAAATCAATGGCCAAAGGTTAAAAAAAAAATAATACTGTTTCACTAATTTGATTTTACATCTTATTAATTATTTAGGTTTAATAAGATAAGTGAATAAATTACCACAATGGAAATGAATAAATTAATTCAAATATGCCCCAGAAGAGTATTTCTTCTGGAAAGGAATATGAAATTTGCAAATTCAGCAAATTTTGAAATACAAGATTAATGCACCTTTAACGGTGCATTTTTTTTTGCTTTAAGGGTAAATATATCTATGGAAAAACTAATTGAATTACAAGGGATTGATACAAAGCTTAGAGATCTTAATGATCTATTAGGAGATCTCCCTTCAAAAGTAGAAGTGTTAAATCAACAGGAAGAATCAATAAAAAACTCTCTGAATGAAAATAAGAAACGATTGAAAGAGCTAGAGGTTCTAGTGCATAAAAGAGAGGTTGAGATTGCTCAAGTTGATGAGAAAATCAGTAAACTTAAAGACCAACTTTTTCTTGTCACTAATAATAAACAGTATGACGCACTGATGACAGAGATGGATCATTTTAAAGAGAAAAAGTCTACTTTTGAATCGGAAACCATTGCTTTTCTTGAAGAGAAAGAACAATTGGCTGATTCAATTGAATCTATGGAGTCCGAATTAGATGACCTATCTGAAGATCTTGAAAAAAGAAGGGAAAAATTAGAGTCTGCAATTTCAGAATCTGCAGATGAAAAATTATCATTAGAAAAACAGCGAAAGGAAAGCGTAGACAAAATAGATGTTAATATTGTATCCGTGTATGATAGGGTAATGGGTGCACGTGGTGGCCTTGCAGTAGTGCAAGTAGAAGGTTCAGGTTGTGGAGGTTGTGGCGCGCATATTCCACCACAAACCCTTACAGAGGTTCGCGCAAAGTCCGCGATTCATAATTGTGATATGTGTGGACGGTTTTTATATAACGAAAAAATATCTGTAAATTAGATTATAAATAAATAATTGTGTCGGTCGGATGGTTACTCTGGGCTTGTTGGTTCAACCCCAGAGAGGAAAGTCCGGGCACCGCAGAATAGGATGCTCCTTAGCGAGGTGAGGTCTGATTTTTCAGATCATGGAAAGTGCAACAGAAAATAAACCGCCTTCGGGTAAGGGTGAAACAGTGGTGTAAGAGACCACTATATCTTGAAGAAATTCAAAATATTTGCAAACCCCATCCGGTGCAAGATCGAATAGGCTCTTAGATGTTATTCGCATTATTTGAAGAGTGGGTAGATTGCTTGAAATTTGTGGCAACATAAATTCTAGATGAATGACCATCCATTAGATCATCAATTGATCTAGTGACAAAACTCGGCTTATAGACCGACTCAATTATTTATTAATATTTATTTAATTATGGATAGTTTATTCTTTAAAGAAGAGCATGTGATGATTCGAGATATGGTTCGAAATTTCGCTGATAATCAAGTTATGCCTATTGCTCGTTCCTTAGATGAGGAAGAACAGTTCCCAGGTGAGTTGGTTCAAAAAATGGGAGAGTTAGGGCTTATGGGAATGATGGTTCCTGAAAAATATGGAGGTTCAGGATTAGATATGATTGCTTTTGCTACGGCGATTATAGAATTAGCACGGGCAGATGCTTCTGTTGCAATTACAATGGCAGCACATAATTCACTTGGCACTATCCCGTTATTATTATTTGGTAATGATGATCAAAAGACGTCTTATCTCCCAAAACTTGCATCTGGTGAGATATTAGGTGCTTTTGGACTTACAGAGCCAGAAGCAGGTAGCGATGCTGGTGCGACAAAGACAAGAGCAATTAAATCGAATAATGATTATGTGGTCAATGGAGGAAAGATATTCATTACGAATGCTGGCGAAGCAGGCGTGTTATCATTTACGGCTCAAGTAATCGACAGTGGGAAGAATATTGGAATAGCAGCATTTATTATACCAACAGATACACAAGGATTGGAGATTGGGAAAAAAGAAAAAAAAATGGGTTGGAGAGCAAGTGATACTAGACAGATTTACTTTAAAGATATGAAAATTCCAAGCACGGCAATGCTTGGTAAACCTGAAAATGGTTTTAAAACATTTTTAAAGACGCTTACATCTGGTCGTATTTCAATAGGTGCTTTATCTGTTGGAACCGCTTTGGGAGCATATGAGAAAGCTTTGAAATATTCGATTGAAAGGAGCGCATTTAATAAACCGATTCATGAATTCCAATCTATAGGATTTAAATTGGCAGATATGGCTACAGCAATTGAAGCATCAAAATTATTGGTCTACCATGCAGCTTGGTTAAAAGACCAAGGCAAGAGAATTAACAAAGAAGCAGCCATGGCAAAACTTTTTGCAAGTGAGACAGCGATGGATGTTACAAGCGAGGCTATCCAGATTCATGGAGGATATGGATATGTAAAAGACTATGATGTCGAAAGATATTTTAGAGATGCAAAGATTCTTGAGATTGGCGAGGGCACTAGTGAAATACAGAGGCTTATTATTTCAAGAGAAATTATAAAGGATATTAATCTTTAATGGTTAAAGAAAAGAAACAAAATGTATTTTTAAGCTATGTGTTGTTAGATAAATACTGGCCACAATATTTAATTATCTTTTGTTTGATTATTTTAATCTCTTTTTTATTTCCACAAGGGAAATCACTGCAATATGTATATCAACTAAATGACATTACCCGCGAACCAATCATTGCACCCTTTACATTTTCTATCCTGAAATCAGATGAAAAATTAAAAAAGGATTTAGATGAACGTAGAAGATCAGTCCCCTCTGTTTTTAATAGAGATGATAAAATAGTAAATACACAATCCACTGCATTAAATGACTTTTTTTCAGGTGTGAATGATTTGCGTCGTGCTCATTTAAGATTAGAAGAATCCAAACGTCTGGTATATGAAAGGAGATACCATAAACAATATGAAAAGGCTAGGTCAGAATTTGTATCTGACAGTACCAATTTAGATATTATCAAAAGGAATTTTTCTCAGTTATATAGCTTTACACTACAAAAGAAAAATTGGTCTAATTATTTATCTAAAGATTATGATTTAAATAAAAACAAAGGCCTTAAAAAAGATAAAGAATTAATTCTCCAAATTTGTCGTAACCGTTGGGCGGAGGGCATATATAACATTCCAATTAATGATATTAATAGTGACCAAGTTGCTGTAAATCAAGGCACATTAGCAGATCTAACCTCGCCTGACAGCTTTAATGATCTGGAATTAGCTTGGATCAAGTCAAAAAAAGAACTTCTATCAGTTTTCGAAGAAGGTGATTTATTTCGCGATCTTGGATATGATCTAATTGTTGAATTCATGAAACCTAATCTACTATTTGATAGAGAAATAACAGAGCGTAGGCAGAAACAAAGTTTAGATATAGTTCCTAGAAGTCAGGGTGTTGTTTTAGAGAATGAATTAATTGTTGATGCTAACATGAGAATTACAGATGATATTTTATTAAAGCTGAATTCTCTTTCTGCAGCAATAAAAAAGCAGGATTACGGTACAGGAATCTTCAAAGACCTGCAAAGTATTATAGGTACCATACTGTTATTATCCATGATTATTTCTCTATTTTTTACTTTTATAGTGATATATAGAAAATCCATTTTTCAAGATTGGAAAATGGTTTTACTTATAAGTATTGTTTTCTTTTTACAGACTGCATCAGCGCATATTGTTCTGGTTCAGTTAGAGCTTTCCGAATATCTTATCCCTGTTACAATGGGAGCTATGACCTTAACTATTTTATTTGATGCACGTATGGGGTTTATGGCTACTACTTCCATGGCAATCCTTATGGGGATAATGATGGGGCAAAATATTGATCTTGTTATTGTCTCTATTTTTACCTCTACAGTTGCTATATATAATATTAGAGAGCTTCGAAAACGTAGTCAGTTATTTATTACAATGTTTGCGCTGATTGGTGCAAGTGTTCTTGTAATAATCGGATTAGGTCTCTTTAAAGAACATACTTGGGCAATAATGATCCGAGATATCCAGTTCCTAGTATTAAACAGTGTACTTGCACCAATTCTAACTTATGGCCTTATCGGCCTTTTTGAGATGGTATTTGAGGTTACTACAGACCTTACACTTATTGAATTGCTCGATTATGACCACCCACTATTGAAAGAGGCGCAAAGAGAAACAAATGGAACATTTAATCATAGTATTGTAGTTGGTAATCTAGCAGAGGCTTGTGCGAAAGCAATTGGGGCACATTCTTTATTATGTCGTGTTGGTGCATATTATCATGATATAGGGAAGATGGATAAGTCCGAATATTTTATTGAAAATCAATATGGCGGTAAGAATAAACATGATGATATTACATATACTATGAGTGCTCGAATTATAAGAGCACATGTAACTGAGGGTTTACGCCTAGCTAATGAGTATGGACTTCCTAAAGTGGTGTCTGATTTTATACCTATGCATCATGGTACAACTAGAGTTGAATATTTTTATCGTCTTGCTTTAAAAGAAGCAGAAGAAAATGGCACCAAGGTAGATGAGTCAGCTTTTCGTTACCCAGGTCCAAAACCCAATACGAAAGAAACTGGTATATTGATGATATGTGAAGCGGTAGAAGCAGCAGTTAGATCGATTAAAGAACCGGATATTTTTAAAATAGAAGCAATGATTGATAAAATAATTAATCAGAGAATTGAAGATGGCCAGTTAAATGAATGTCCCTTGACTCTTGATGAATTGAGTAAAATAAAAGGTACAGTAGATGGAACCAGTGGTATGCTTCCTGTGCTTCGAGGTATCTATCATATAAGAGTAGAATACCCTGATGATGCTAAGCAACCTTAATAATTATGATTCGAATATTAAGCGAATGTGATCCTCTATATGATGAACCTAATTTATCTTTTCTTAATGAAGTCACTACTAGCGTCCTTAACTCTCAAAAAATAACCAAAGCTGAGATCACATTTATTTTTGCTTCAGATGAATT